>NZ_NPEA01000005.1:300000-452736 GCF_002812205.1 Leptospira neocaledonica | reverse complement strand
TCCCTCCCGGGCGAACTCCTTCAGGCGTAAAGACCATATTAATTACGTCACCCAACCGGTCAAATAACTTTTGTAAAAATTGATTCGAATTTTGGATCATTTTAGGAGAAATTTTTTCGAAAGTTTTCAGAAATAAACCAGATAAGCTCTCAAGTTTTAGGCATTAATTTCAACTTTACGAGAAATCTTTTTTTGACTTATCCGATTATCACTACTCTATCAAACGGAATAAAGATAAAATAAGGACTTATATCCGAAACCAGATACATCCTAAGAAATAAAAATTACAATTTACTAAAAAACAACTTGTCTCAAAAAATCATCTCCCTTATATCCAAACCATGCGTTATTCGCGTTATAAAATCCTAATTTATATAATTGCCATCTTGTTTGTCTTTCATACGAATTGTTCGAATGACCCCGGAAATATTCCTCTATTCTTAGCAGCGCCAAATAGTGGAGATAAAATTCACATCATACATCCTCATGCCAATCCCGAAGATAACGTGGTAATCTCCGGATATACGACCTACTACATAGACAAAGATGGAAACGGTTCCGATATGACCATGCAGACGAATTGGCAAACAAATCTTCCATTTACGATCGGAGGGGACGGATCTTTACATATAACAGATAGTGAAGATCCTCTGAACGGAACCATTGTAGGAACCGTTGATGGTATGACAGATACGTTTCATATTTCCGGATATTACGGAGTATTTCTCGACTTCGTAACGAATGCAGATCCAAACGACACTTCTACGTCTTGTCCTGTTGGAGTTTCCACAAGTATCTACTTTAAAGATAATCAGGACGCTACGTTTACTTGGACGGATTATTCCTTTCAATGGAATCCTTACACCGCAATCGGATATTGCGATTCAACTGATTCCATTTGTAATCCATTAAAAATAGTAATTCCAGGTCATAAATTATCAAACGATCAAATCATTTTGGATGATGCGACAATCTTTATGGATTTTTCCGCTAATACATTTTCCGGTTCCGTAATTATTGAAGGAACTCCCGCATGGGTAGGAGTAAATAATCCTCCGTGTCGTGGAATCTATTCCATTTCCGGATTTATAATCGAATAGGACGATAATCCAATTCCTCATTAGATTTCCGCAGAGAGATTAGTTCTCGTAAATTCGGATGTCCCGTTCCATTTCAAATTTAACTCTGTTTCGTCGCGGTAAGGATACGAAGGGCTTTAGTCCTGGCGAAGCCAGGATGAGCGCGAATGCGCGAACCCGTAGTAGCCTGGTCCGATCGACGCGAGGAACCGCCCAACCCTCCAACATGGTTGCAAAAAAGTTTCGATTTAGGAGGAAAAAGGAAATCGAATTTGAGATCCGGAATTTCAAGTTTCTTGCAAATGCAGAAGGGTTGAAAATTTTATCTTTAGATGAGTTCGTATTTTTCTCCCGGAGATTCGGAGCAGTCCGGAATGATCCTTGGTCTACCAAAAGCCAAAAAAGACGCAAGGGCATTAGTTGTCGCAGGTGGAGGAATGAAAGGTTCCTTTGCAGGTGGGGCTTTGTATGCGATCAACCAAGCGGTGCCTTCTACATACTTCGATCTAATTTTAGGAGTTTCTTCCGGCTCTTGTGCGGCCGCTTACTATACTACTGGCTATGAAACGGATCATACCGACGGCTTGAGGATCTTGGACATTTGGAGAAAAGAACTCACCGGTAGCCAATTGATCTCTCTATTAAATCCTTTCCGAGGCAAAACTTTTCTAGATCAAGAATATCTAATAGATTATTTATTCGGAACTAAGTATAGACTTCCTTCCGAATATCTGGAGAAGAAGGAGACTTCTCCTTTCTATGTGGTGGTCACGAATCTTGCAAAAGCGAGAGCAGAATATGTGAAAGCAACAGCTTCCAATGTTTTGAATTTGTTAAAAGCGGCGACTTCTTTGCCGATCGCCACTCGAGGAAAATGGAAATTGGGTGGGCAATATTATGGGGATGGAGGAATCTCCGACCCAATCCCAGTCGAATCCGTTATCCAAGCAGGTTATAAGGATATTACGGTTGTCTTAAATAGTCCTGAGGACGAATTTTCAGATCCGATCCCAGGATTCCAAGGTTGGCTTTCTTATCCTTCTAACAAAAAACTTTCTCATATGATCACCAAGGTGCATCATACTATGTACAATCGAGCTGTTCATATTATCCACTCCCCTCCTAAGGGAGTAAAGATCAGGGTAATTTCGCCGGATGAATCGGAACTAAGCATGGTTACAACGAGTTCCAAACTTCTGAATCGTTCTGTTACAAAGGGTATGGAAGCCGGGCAAAGATTGGTTGCGAATATGATCGCAGAAATTTCCGGGCTTAGAAACAAATCTAAACTTTTAAGAAAATTTTTACTCCCTACAATCAAACCGGATGAAGGTAAAAGCTGACCGCTTAGGCAGCTTCTGCGAATCGTATCTTTTTTAGATTTTCTTTTCTTTTTAATTCTGAAATCGCGAAGTAATACGCTTTTCTGACGGTATGTTCGCTTAAACTTAAATACCAACCTATCTTTTTGAAACTTTTTTCTTCCGTTACGGCCCCACAGACCTCGAGTATTTGTTTTCTGGAATTTTTCCATCTTTCCAAATTTTCGAAATGGTGAATCTGCATGTTTTGGTAGAGCCTAGAAAGTTTTTCATTCAGTTCTTTTTTTCTAATCCAAGATCTCTGTTCTTCTTCCACATCCCTTACATAATAGTCTCTGAGTTTTAATTTTTTCTTTCTCAGTTTCGAATGGAATAATCTGCATTCCTTCAAATTTAAAGGGATCCTATGTTTTAATTTTAAGATAAGAGAAACAATTGGATCCATTTCGGAAAGAAGACTTTGGATTAAGGTAGGTAGTTCCCTAGTTTGGTTTAATATTTCTTTCGTAAATTCGGATCTGGGATCATAAAATCTTTCGAATCCATCCGATAGAATTTCACTTCTGTGAAGTCGTATTTCCTTTCTTCTCTGGTTAGCTATTAAGTTTTTTGTATATGTTGTAAAAAACGCGGGAAAATTGGAATATCCTCTTTCTTTGAAGAGATGTAGTATTTCTTCTGCATCCAAAACCAATTTAAGAACAATTTCAGAACATGAATCTTCGTCTAAATTATATCTTCCTTTTGCAAGTGCCCAGGCCCAGATCCATGCTTCTTTTAGAAAATTTTCGGAGTCCCCTTCTCTAAAATAAAATTCAACGGAAGAGATAAGTTTTTTGTCTTTTTCGGAGTTTTTTTCCATGATCGGATTTCGATCATGACAGATTCGATCTTCTACAAATATAAAATTCGAACCGTTCGTCTTAGAAGCCGAATTGGGGCCTAAGACGAACTTTTTTAGATTTTTTTAGTTAGCGATCCCTACCGTAAGGCTTGCGATATACCCTCCCGTAGAAGAGTCCTCTGTGATCGTGCATAATTCCAAACTTAGATCCGAAGTAGAATTATTAAAAATATTATCATAACAATTCCCAGGCACAGAAGTATTTTGCCCATGAGCAGAATATAGAGAAGTATTATATACGGTTTTTGTAATATCTTCCGGAAAAGCGATTTGAGAAGTCGCCACAAGTCCGTTATTCAAATATACTTGAAAATGGATATGAGTTACCCGTCCCGAATACCAGCCTGGATAGATCGTAGTAAAATTTGCGATTCCTGAACTGTCCGTAAGTTGTATCCCTCTGCAGAATGTTTGTCCTACATAGTTCTTGTTACCCAAATATCCTGACTCACTGTATCCGGAATAATATCCGTCTTTATCACAATGCCAAACATCCACTCTTGCATTTGTAATCGGATTACAATTATCGTTTATATTTTGAATCGTTAAAACAAGACTCAGAGGGATTCCTGTTTTTCCCTCAGTGATATCTTGGCGAAAATAAGAAGAATTAGAACTCAGATCCAAAGGATATGGACCTTCCGTTTCTTTTGGAATTAATGCACATACGGAAGAATTAGAAACATCAGCAGCGTTACAAGAAGAAGAATCTATAACTCCTTGTAATAACCCTAAATCCAACGGAGAATCGTTTTTGTTTTGAGAACAAGAACTTGCAAGGCCTGTAAAGACGGCTCCGGATACGAATATACTTTTCAGAAAATCTTTTCTTTTCAATACAAACTCCATATTCTCTCGTCTAGGAACGAAAGAATGATTTAGATATTTTTTGCATCTAGTTAAACCCGCTCGAAGAAGAACGTTCCCGGAAAAAGAATGAGGAAAGTTTTTTACAAAATAAAAATTAGCTTTATTCGGATAACAATGTCACTTAAGGATGAAAAATGTAAAATGAAACTAAATCATAACAACATAGGTCGCAATAGAAAACAAATATAAGGAACGAAAAACCTCCCGCAAGAGGACCAAAATTATGAAAAAACTGATCTTACATTCTGCATTAGCACTCGTATTAACAGGAGCAATATTTGCACAACCAAGTGGAGGGCCTCCGGGAGAAGATCCTTGCAAAACGGAAAGACAAACCTATTGCAAAGATTCAAGGCCGGGTCCAGAAACGGATCGTTGTCTGAGAGATTATATTTCCAAATTATCAGAGACCTGCAAAAATCATGTAAACGAAATGATCTCTCGTTTTGAAAAATTCAGATCGGCCTGCGCTGCTGACGATGAAAAATATTGCAAGAACGTAGAACGTGGACCTGCGCATATGAAGTGTATGAGAGAAAACGAAAGTAAATTATCCCCTGCATGTAAGGCAGCACTTCCATCTCCTCCACCTGGAGGCGGGCCTAGAATGTAGAAAAAAAGGTTCCCAGACAATTACGCGGGCAAAATCCCTGGATCGTACTCATCGGTAGGCAAAGGAGTACAACCAGGTATTTTGCTCCAGTCGGGTTCATCTCCTATATGGCGATACGAATGGGTCCAGAGAATCCTATCCTTCAAAACTAAAAACACACCAGGCATTCTGAGTAGATGTCTTCCTTGGACTCCATAAAAATTTCCTTTTGCAAGTGCTCGGACCGCACTGACCCATACTTCAGGGCCTGCTAATTCGATTAAGTTACCTTCTTGCACTTGGATCTGTTCATAAAAAGAAGCATTCGGATTCGAGATCGCTTTTGCTTCCGGCCAGAATCTGGAAAAAAATTCTTCTCCATCTCTTACTGAATCAGGATATACGAATAAAATCGGCGGAAATGCAGCCATCGAGGAACTGAAGACACGAAGATCTTCCACTGTTTCTCTGCAAAATATACAACCAAGATGACGCAGAAAAACGACCAAACTAGGTTTTTGAGGAAGATTATCTCCAAAACTTGGGCCGGTTAAATTTCTTCCTTCGACCTGGGATTCCAAAATTTCTTTCGGTAAGAATTTCATCTCTCTATCAAATCTTCTACGATACCGGAAAGGAAATCGATTGCTTTTCTAGTCCTTAGACGAATTTCTTTCTACAATGGATTTGCATCTTGTAGACGTTCTTATCTCTCTTCTGACCCTCACAGCAATGGAAATCGTTCTAGGGATTGATAATATTGTATTTCTTTCCATAGTCGTTGGTAAACTTCCCAAGGAACAACAAGCCAGCGGCCGCACAATAGGGCTTTTAGCTGCCTTAGGTTTTCGGATCGGATTGTTATTTACGGTAAGTTGGCTTGCGAGCCTCACGAACGGACTTTTCCAAGTAGGAAATTTTACGGTAACTGGACGAGACCTAATCATGTTGGGCGGAGGACTTTTCCTAATAGCGAAAAGTACAAGTGAGATCCATCATAAAATGGAAGAAGGTGAAACGGATCTAGACACAGGATCTTCTCCTTCTTTTTTGAATGTGATCGCACAGATCATTATTTTAGACATTATTTTTTCTGTGGATTCAATCATCACTGCAGTAGGACTTTCTGGAGACCTAATGGTCATGGTTCTTGCAGTTGTTATTTCACTTGTGATTATGCTGATCTTCTCAGGTAAGGTGAGCGATTTTATCAACGAACATCCTACCATGAAAATTTTGGCTCTTTCCTTTTTGATCATGATCGGAGTGATGTTATTCGCAGACGGTTTACATTTCCATATTCCAAAAGGATATATTTATTTCTCTATGGCATTCTCTCTGCTTGTAGAGTTTATAAATATGCGGGTTCGTAAGGCAAATCAGTCCCCTTAAGAACTCTGGAATTGATCCTTGCTTTACGGTTCCAGATAGCCCAGCTTAAATTATAAAGTGGAGAAGACCAGAAGTTCGGAAGAATATTTCCGTTTACTGCAAGTTCCAAGACTTGATTTCTCCATTTTCGATATATTTTATCCACTTCTTCCGCAGCTTCTTTAGTGATCGGATCCAGAGACAGATTCCTGCCGAGGTTAAGAGTAGATTCCACTTTTTGAATATATTTCTCCTGTTTCTCCTTTAATTCCGCACTAAAGATCGAAGTCGCTTTATCATAATTTTTTAAACAAAGTCTGTATAAAATTTCATGATTCCACCAGAGAGAAGAATCCGGACTGGTTCCAGGTTGTACAATATCTCCTTCTAAGAATGTTTTTCCGGGAATAGAAAACGGAATAAAAACGGACAAAGAAGGAATAGAACAACCTGTCGCCCAAAATTGAGAATATATAGGATTCGTATCTAGTTCTGCTACAAAAGAAGAAGTAGTTTGGTTCGGAGAGAAAGGACCTCCTGCATGAAGGCAAACTGAACCCATTCCGGATCGAGTCGGAGAATATCCGATACTCTTAGAAGGAAAACCTCCTTGGCTGATAGAAAGTGGAACACTTCCTTTTTCCTTACCTTCTAATCTCAGGATCTGCATCGCTTGTTGTACACCAAGCTTTGGACCGAAAAATTTTCCCCCATTAGAAACGATCTCTCTTCGAACTTTACATTTACTGAAACTAGTAAAAAGGGAATCTGAGAATGTTTCCCGAAAGGAGAACGTTTGTCCCTTTTTCAGCCATCCTTTTGCTCTCGCAAAATCGATCGTATGAGAATGTAGGCCGTCATAATCGGATCCCAGGGTCAGGCCGTTAGAAATTGTATAAAAACCTTTGATCTTTTTCCAAGCCCAATATCTATCTGCAGTCTCCAAAACATAAGCTTCTTTAGGATCAGCGATTATAAAACTATTATGATAGAAGAAATTCCGATTTGAATATCCTCCGCATGCATCTTGACCGAATCTTTCTAAATATTCTATGATCAGATCTCTTGCTTCCGCGGCAGTATCGGAACGTTCTAACCCGAGACGTAAAAGATCCATCCCTGTAAGACCATCATTCTTCTTATCTATCTTAAGTTTTGTGAATACTGCCTCGTTCCCGATCACAACACCTTTTGAATTTGCTCCCATCTCAGCTCCCCAGATATGAAGAGGACGAGAGATCAAAACTTCTCTGGATCTTTTGGAACTTGGAACATCTATAAATGTAAGTCTTTGTTGGCTTTCCTTAGAAATTCTTTCTGGATATCTTACAAGACATTGGGGCTCATTCGGCTCTCTATCTGAATTTTTTCCGAAGATCATTTTTCCAGAAGAGGTGGAATCTGGAGTGGCTACAAAAGTATCACACATGGGCAGTGATACTAACTCTTCCCGTAAGAAGAGCAAGATGTTTTTTAATTTAAAGAACTTCCAAATATAGCATAGTCATATCGTCTTTAGGCGGAGAAGAATGTAGTCCAAGAACCGCTTCTCCCAAAGAATCCAAAAATACTCTTCCGGAAAGAGATGTATAATCTCGGATCAGATCTATGAACGCTTCATAACCGAAAAATTCTTTTTCTTCAGTATAAAACTCAAACATTCCATCAGAAAATAATATCACCCTGTCTCCGGGTTCTAATAAAATTTCGTAATCTCGGTTGAATAATTTTGGAAGTGCAAGTAACACGGTTCCTTTTCCGGCCAATTCTTGGACCGAACCGTCAGACTTAATTAGAACCGCAGGATGATGTCCCGCATAAGAATAGGTCAGACTTTTTTTCATTCGATCCAATCTCATATAAACAGCGGTGATAAAAAATCCGCCGATCATAGTCATTAAAGACTCGTGGATCAAAGTCAGACCCTTGGAAGGACTTTCTGCAACAGGAGCCGTCGTCTTAAAAGCCATTACCGCCATAGCGGAAACCATTGCTGCGGAAACTCCATGACCTGCAGCATCTGCAAAGAAAAAGTCAAGCTCCCCTTCTTTGCCTAGATTCGTTTTGATCAAATCTCCGCCCACACTTTCCAAAGGTTTAAAATAAGAATGGATCCTAAAACTCCCTGCTTCTGGAAATTCCAAATCCACAAGGCTTTTTTGTGTTTTCTGAGCGATGGACAATTCTTCTTCGATATTGACCTGGAATTTTTCCATTTGTACATCTGCTTCTAACAAGGTTTCGAATGTTTTCATTCTAAAACCGATTACAAGAACCGACAAAACTCCGGAAGATATAAGACCAAAATAATACATTCCTACATCTATCTTAGGATCTTTTACATGAATTCCCACAAAGAACGCGATCGCTATAAACAGAAGAAGGACCGGTATCAATACTCTACGGTTATTGATTGAAACACCCGTACTGAATACTACTAGGATCAATCCGAATAGATAACCCAGATATAAACCGTTCACATACAAAAGATAAAATGAATGGATACTCATCACCGCGAAATGAAAGAGCAATACAGATTCGCAGTATTTTTTAAAATTTTCGAATTTAAAACTTAAGAATAAGGAGATACAAATTAATGTAACATGAGAGACTCTCATCCATCTTGGATCGGAGAGACCTTCCGAAGCAGGATCACCTAACAACAAACCGAATCCCGCGAAAAAAAGAAAAAGAGACATCGCGAAACGAAATCGCGACAATGATTCTTCTGATAAAAATTCTTTTACGCTTGTGATTGCCGGCGTTTCATTTGTTTTGTTGGAAGAATTGTTCCTTATAGACATCTGGAATCGCCGCGGGTTTTCCGGTAGAAAAATTAAACCATAACAATTCCGCTTTTCCAGTCAACACGCATTCCCCAGTCTGATTCCACATAGAACAAACGATAGAAAAAGATCTATTCTTAACGGATTCCAATTTTACGGAAATATCAATCGTTTCCGGAAAACGGACCTGCTTTCTATAATCCATTTCTATATGAGTGAGAACCGGTCCACCTTCCATAGGTTTCTGTGGAGATTCCCAAAGACCCATATCATCAAAATAGGAAGCCCTCGCAGTTTCGAAATATCTTGCATAGACCACATTATTCACATGACCAAAGGCATCCATATCTCCCCAAGCCACTTTTTGTTGAACGCTGTATGGGTATCTTTCCGGTTTAGACATAGTGCTAGAAAAATCGAAGGGATCAATTCTGGAAAGGAAAGAATTTTATTTAAGGCTCACAAAGTGGAAGCAGAGAGCACTGAGAAAAGTCATAAGCACAATAATAGAAACTCCGTGCTCTCTATGCGGATCAAATTTTTTAGAACTTTGATGCTAAGAGGCGCGGAGTTGCAAAGATTAACAAGAGCGATCAGGAGTTTTCGTATTTTTTCAAAGCTTCCTTAGATATTTCTGCTGGAACTGTTTCTTGCAAAATTTCTAAAAATATATCCAATCCAGCTAAATAAGTTATAATTTCGATCTTTACCTTTGGGCCGTAGATACGAAATGCGGACTGACTAAAAGTTACCTTATTAATCTCTTTCCAAGATAATTCAGATTTATTCCTAAACAAACCAAAAGATTGGATAGATTTTTTATCTATAATGATTTCGTGGTTCTTGCAATAGAACAGTAGAATTATAGATGCAATCATCATCGGAAAAGAAATATAAAAGACTGCCAAATCAGATGGCAAACTAAACTCACCTGTTTTAAAATGAGGATAATATTCCCGAACTAATAGTCCGAATAAAAAAATAAGAAGAAAAATAGCTAAATACCAATATATAATCGGAAGTCTTAATATAATTTTTCCTTCAACCTCTCTCGGCTTTGTTTGTTTCGCGAGCAAATAAATAATAAGCCCGAAGACAGCTCCCGCGATTTCAACCGAAATGTAATGATATATCCAATCCAAATCTATTACCTCGAATAATGTAATTTTCTAATATATGGCTTTTCTTCTAAAGACAGTCACATATTTTTCGATAATTTCTAAAATCAAAAATTTCACATCAGGACTTTCTTAAAAACTGTTTATAGTTTTGAAACGCTTCTTCATACAGGTCGGAAGAAACAGATTCTTCTAAAGTAGAAAGAAACAGTTCAAACCCAGACAAAAGAGTCACTACTTCTATTTTCTCTTTATTATCCGAAAGGAAAAAGGCAGACTTTTCGAATTGGACAGATTTAATATCACGCCAAAGGATCCTTTTATGTTTTCGAAAAACTCCCCGAGACAAAATTGAATCCTGCTCCAATATGATCTTATAATTTTTACAATAGAGTATCAGTAAGGTTCCTACCAAAAAAAGAAAAAATGACACCGAACACAAAATTGGATCAGGAAAACTGAAGATCCCATTCTTCTGAAAATTAAAGTAAGTATCTCCCAAAAGAACAATCGGAACGAGTAAAATCAAAAAGAAACCTGCAAATCTATAAAAGATAGGAAGCCGTAAATAACGTTTTGTATTCTTTTGAAGCTGAAGTTTATCTGTTTGTTTGATAAAATATTCGAATGTATATGTAAGAGAAAAAGCGAAAACAGATCCAAGTATTAAAACCAGGATCGCTTCTCTTGTGAACCATTCCATATTTATAAAATTCATATAATGACAGTGGAAGATCTGCGTATAAGCCGGATTTTGTACTCTTGCGAGTGATGATCATTTATCTTGGTCTTTTAGTTGCCGAAAAGACTCTTTGCTCTCTACCCGCGGCCCTGCAGAACCAACGATGGCCGCCTATTCGAGATTGCACCCGGGAGGGTTTACATTGCCCGCTTTTTTACAAAAGCGGCGGTGGGCTCTTACCCCGCCATTTCACCCTTACTAGAAAACTAGCGGTATATTTTCTGCTGCACTTTCCATATCCGGTTTCTTACGATCCCGAACTCCGGGAATTACCCGGTCCCGCGGTTCTATGGTGTCCGGACTTTCCTCACAAACTCTCCGAATGAGGGATAATCCACTCGATCAGAAAAGAAAGCGCGACCATCCGGCAGACCTTCCAAAACGAGTTTAGAAAAAATCCGTGCAAATGCTATTCGTTTTTTGGGCTCCGGGCGACTCACTCGCTTCGCTCGGACCGGGCTCTACGCTCCAATCAGCGACGCACCATTACATGTCGCGTCGCCGGATTTCCGCTGCGATCCCTGTCGCAAAAATGTAAAGAAAATACCTCAGCTATTTTGCAACCTTCTCCCCGAATTATCCTCTTATTCAACAATGTCATCCAAGAATATACAAAAGCCCCATCCAGGAAGTTCAGAAAGAGCCAGAAAGGCCTTGCGCTGGTTCGGAAGACTTTATGGATCCTTATTCTATAAAGCAGAAGTTTATGGATTAGAAAATGTACCTGAAAACGGAAAGGTCCTAGTCTTATCCAAACACCAACGAAACGACGATATTCCCTTGGGACTCTCTAAAGCATTATATCATAGAAGAATGGATATCTGGGCGATCATGAAAGATTCTCTTGCTTCTCCTATGTTCTTTGATTTTTTTCTTCGCTGTGGAGGAATTCCTCTCAACAGAAAGGAACCCAGAAAAAGTAAAAACGATCTGCTATTCGCTAAGAAGGTACTCAATGAAGGCAATATGCTCGTGATCTTTCCGGAACAGACCACCATTCCTTATAAAATGGGAAAAGGCCGCCCCGGCGGATTCAGATTCATAGTCGGAAAGCCGGAAGAACCGCTGCCAGTTCTATGCCTGGGACTGGAATATAAACCTAGAGGCTTTTTGCGTAGAACGAGCTTCATAGTCCGTGCAGGAAAACTTAGATATTTAACTGCGGATATGGACCCGGAAGATTTCCTGCATGATTGTATGCATGAGATCGCAAGCCTAACCAATCTCAAATACCCATTCGAACAGGCTAAAAAATCAGCAGATCCGGAATTGGAAGAAATTATTGGCTAATAACTCCGCGTCTTAGCGCCTCTGCGTGAAAAAACTTCTGGGGCTTCTCGGCCTCAGGGGCTCTTAATAACTTCCTAACAAGCTGGAAGGAACTCCTTACACCCCTCCCCATATACAGCCAGAAACCAAAGGGCTATAGTAGGCCCATGTTTCCGGAAAATTTTCAGGCTTTAGAAATAAAAAATCGGAGAGATTCCAGAAACTTGGCACGGCCTTTGCACTATATTATACAAAGCCCCGGCTGGGAGATAAAAAGATGAACAAATTAATTAAAATTGCCTTAATTTTAAGCATCTCCACTGCAATTTATGCAGAACCTGAAACCAATGTGATCGAAAGTTCGCTCAAGAACTACGCACCGGAAACAGAAGCCCAGCTAGCAAATAAGCTTACTGCCCTTGGTAGCCTAAAACAAAAAACCAGGGACTACGAAGGTGCAATCGCTTTTTACGATCAGTCCTTAGCTGTGAGAACAAAAATCGGCGATAAGGAAAGCTCCGGATACGCTCTGGTTCTTTATCTGAAATCAATCTCCGAATTCCGTCTCGGCAAATCCTGCCAAGCTTTAGAGAACATTAAAGAAGTTATCCATGTATACCAAAAGATTGGTGACCTTGATTCCGCTCTTCACGCAGAGGAAGAAGGTCTTAAAAAATACCAGGAAGCATGTAGCCTGGCTTTTGCGAAACAGCCAAGCCTGACTCTAAACAAGGACTAAGAAACTCTAGGAAATCATCCCATCTCTAGTTCTAACTTCCCTGGTCCGCCCCTTTCGGGGCGGGCGCTTTTTTTGATTTGACTCTGATTTTTTCCATCCTAATCTTACAGGAATTCCTGGGTTGGGATGACTCCCTTTCTTTCCCCGTCCAAAAATACGTTTCTTTAGTTTTTTCTGATCCGCATTCGTGCTATGATAAAACTTTGAGAAGCCATATATAAAAATTTCGGAGGCTTTACATGAAAATCGTTTTTAATTGGAAAAATCTAGATCATTCCGGAACGGCAGAAGATTATGCCGGAAAAAAGTTAGAACGAGTCTCTAAATATATACAAAAGTTAGTTTCGATGGAAATTTCATTCGAACAGGTGCATGGGTTGATTAGCGCTAATTTGAATTTAGCTGCAGATGGAAGTAAGTTTAATGCACAACACGAAGATAAAGATATTTATTCCTGCATAGACGGTTTAGAAGATAAGATCGTAAAACAAGTAAGCAAACACCACGACAAAAAAGCCGCTCATTGATGGACCAAGACAGGAAGTACGAAGAAGCGATAAAACATTTATCCGAAGGAGAGTTCGAACTCTCCCGAAACTTATTCGATTCCCTATTGGAAGAAGATCCCGAAAACCCCGAGTTTGCCTCGGGGTTTTATATTTCTTCTTTTTGGGATCATAGAATTGATCGGATCCATCTCACAAAAGAAGGAAGAGAAAGAACGGGACTTCTATTAGAATTCCTGAAAGACTTCGATTCCATTTATAAAAGTAAATCCTTTCCAAAAGAACTCTCCTATCATTCTGCAATGAGTTCTATTCTGCAAGAAACCACAGACCAGGTACGGATCGCACTTAGAAAGGAAGGTATCCAATCTCTTTCTCCAGGACTCATCGCAGAACTTGCTTATCGATTATTACTCGCAGAAGATACTGATCTTGCTTCCGAAGTCCTTCGAGATTCTTCTGGTTTGGAAAGATTTTCTCCTGAGTTATTATTTTTCAGAGCGGAATGTACTTACTTAAGCGGACAACATTCTCAGGGACTCCTATTATATAGAGAAGCTTTTTTAAAAGAGCCTAGTGCCGTTCGACTGGAATCTGTTCGTTCAGAGCCTATCTTCTCAGCTATACAGATCTTAAAGGAAGAATTTAAGGAAGAAGGTGAACTGAAAGAGGCATTACCTGTCCTACTTCTCGAAAGAGGAGTGTTCAAAGAGATCCGTAAAATGAGCGATAAGGAATTGGAAGCATATCGTTCCGAATTATTTAGACTTCGTGACTCTTTGGGACTACGTAAAGGTGGAACTGAATTTAAGGTAAAGTGTAGAATGATCCAACTCTGCTGTGCTTTACTCGATTCCAGAACCTCGATCCTTTATGGAGAAGTCGCCCAAGAAGCAAAACGTATCCTGGATTCTTTAGATCCGAACTTATATCATAAAAGACTGAAGGTCTAATAGAGATCTGCAAAGTGCAGAGGGAGAATATTTTGGCTCTCGAAAATCCTATTCTAAAAGCACTGGGCTTAAAAGGCCCTCTCATTCTTTCTCCATTGGCAGGTGGCCCTTCTACTCCTGAATTGATTTCTGCAGTTTCTAATGCGGGTGGACTTGGATCTCTGGGACTCGCTTACGAGGCACCGGAACAGATCGTTCAGATCATCCAAAAAACGAGAAGCCTAACTTCCAAACCAATTGCAGTGAATCTTTTTGTGCCTGCGAAAACTCCAGAACTCAGTGCTGATCAAATCAATCTGGCAATTGAAGCCACAAAAAAGTATAGAGAAGAGTTAGGAGTTCCTACACCTAAAATTGATCCCCCTTATGCTTTGGATTTTGATCTACAATTCGAAGCGATGTTAAGCCAAAAACCGGAAGTGTTCAGTTTTACTTTCGGGCTTCTATCTTCTGATTATATTCAAGAATGTAGAAAGAATCGGATCATTACCTGCGGAACAGCCACAACATTAGAAGAAGGGCTCCAAGCCCAAGAGAGTGGCATAGATTGGCTTGTGGCGCAAGGAATAGAAGCCGGCGGACACAGAGGTATTTTCTCTTCTACTGAAGAAGATCCTGGGATCGGATTATTTCCTCTCGTAAGAAGTTTAGTTCACAATTTGAAGATCCCAGTGATTGCTGCAGGAGGTATCATGGACGGAGCGGGAATTGTAGCGGTTCTTGCTTTAGGAGCAAGTGCAGCACAATTAGGCACAGCATTTTTATTATGTGAAGAAGCGGGAACTTCTAAACCTTATAGAGAAGCCTTAGTTTCTAAAAATCGTAAAACAAAAACCACTCGTGTATTTTCCGGTAGGATCGCCAGAGGTTTAGAAAATAGATTTATGAAAGAAATGGAGACCCGGCAAATTCTACCCTTCCCCGCTCAAAATGCTTTTACAAGAGATATCCGAAAAAGATCTGCAGAACTTGGAAAGTCCGACTTCTTATCTCTTTGGTCAGGACAAGGAATAGAGTTAATCAGGGAAATGAAAGCCGGCGAGCTTGTTGCGGTCTTATTCGAAGAACTAAAGACCGCAACTTATAGAGTTAGTTAAAATTATTTGGTAGCTGATTCCAAAACGTGGCGGATTTCTTGAGCAGTTCTATAATCACCCTTTTCAATAAAGTATTGCTCTAAAGAACCTAAAGTTTTAGAAGCTTGGGGATTTTTGGAAATTTCCAGAAGATGACGTGAATTCAGATCCACATCGACTCTTGCAGAAGAAGGAAGATCCACGAATTCGCGGTCTTCGCCTACTGTAAGAGTTCCGGACCTTTCTGCCAAACTTGTTTCGTTAGAAGAAGAGAAGCGACCGACTGTGACTGCGAGAACTAGGATTGCAAGAGCTGCACTGAGAGAGTATTGGAAGGAACGATTCCAGACAAAACTGCGGGAAAACTTGGACCAAGAAGTTTCTTCATCGAAACGGACATCTTTGAGTAGATTTTCTAATCTAAGATTGAAGTCCTTGGAGAGGCTGATATCCTTCATCTGTTCCGTTCGTAGTTCGGAGACTGCTCGAACCAAAGAATTTTCTAATTTAACATGATCCGGATCTTCCTTTTGAAAAATCGTCGAGAAGCCGAATTTCGTGCTCTGTTGTTTACTTGTTTGTTTTTCCATACCTTACTACCTAAAAAAGCCTTCGCTCTTTCCATCTTTCATAATCAGATGTTTCAAAAATTCCTTTGCCTTAAAGAGCCGGCTTTTGACTGTTCCGATATTAGTTCCGAGGATCTCTGCTATTTGTGAATAGGACATTTCCTCGAAATACCGGAGCTCGATGACTTCTTTGTATATATCCTCGAGTTCGTTGATTTTGTTGATTAGATAGTTACTCTCGTCGGAAAGTTCTACTTTTTTTTCGAAGCTGATACGATCGTCAGTGACCTGGAACTCCGAATCGTCCATGGAATTTTCCCTGGCCCTCTTTCTTTTAGCCAGAAGGTCCTTGGATTTATTGACCACGATACGGTATAGCCAGGTATAAACCCCGGATTCTGCCCTAAAATTGCGTATAGAGCGGTATCCTGAGATCAGGGCATCTTGGACGATATCCTCTGCGTCATCCCCATCTTTTACCATAGAGACAGCTTTTCTGTATAATCTCTCCCTATAAGGGCCGGTAAGCTCTATATATGCCTTGTCATCCCCTTCTTTGATCCGTTTTAGAAGCTGGATTTCTTTTTCTCGTACGGTTTGTTTGCGATGAGGATTATCGGTTTCGATCATTAGAAGCCTTTACGACATAGGTAGGCTCTTCCCTGGCCTTTGCAATAAAAATATGACGTAAGGAAGTTCGCGCAACCGTATGCGGTTTTAGGATTTTAACCTTCTAAGGAAAGATTGATAAGTATAAGAGACTCTGTCAGTTCTAAAGGATCTCTAAAACGTATCCCGTATAAGAACTTTCTTTTGGCATCCACCTGTTTTGGGATTTTCCAAACCACGTCCCCTAAAAATTCAAGACGTTTACCGGTTCTTCTTTCGATGACTGAACCTTCGATTGGAACAGAGCCAGGTAGATCTTCTCCGCTCATTAAAATGCAGATACCGGATTCGGAAATATTTCCGAGTTTACCTTCTAACGTGATGAGTCCTGAATCCACCTGCACGATGTACTCGTCGAAATCTCTGGGATAAAATCTGGGACTCCTAGGTTTTTGGCCGGGCTCACTCATCGATAAGGGTTCAAAGTAGAAACGAATTCGACAAGTGTCCAGCGTTTTACTTTTTTCAGAAGTCGAAGTAGATAAAAGGAATCTCTCCATCGGGACTTAAGATCGCAAAACAAAATGCGATCAATGGATAAAGAGAAAATTCCAGCCAAGCAGGGATCTTGATCTCCTTTCCTTTTTCGTAAAGAAGCCAACCGATATAATGTCCGATGATCACACAAAGTATCGCAGGGATCCCTTGCTTTAACATATAAGGTCTAAGCTCTCCGCTTTGGTAGACATACATTCCGTGGATCATTTTCAGAGCGGATTCTATATTTGCGGATCGGAAGATGACTCCGAAGGTGACCGCCACCGTGCTTGCATATAAAACTCTAACAGGAGTTAGCCACTTATCCCAAGAATCTGAAATTGTGAAACTCGGGAACCATTTCGCTTTCCATTCTTTTAATACAGATTCTATTAATAGAAATCCACCTTGGATGGAGCCCCAGATGAGAAAGGTCCAATTGGCTCCATGCCAAATTCCCCCCACGAACATTGTGAACCAAACATTGAATCTATGACGGAAAAGCCCTACACGATTTCCACCTAATGAGATATACACATAGTCTCTAAGCCATGTGGAAAGAGTGATATGCCATCTTCTCCAATGCTCCGTGACCGACTGAGAAATATAAGGCATTCTAAAGTTTTCAGGCAGCTCATAACCAAGAAGAAGTGCCGCGGAATACGCCATATCTGTATAACCGCTGAAATCACAATATACCTGCACCCAGAAAAGAAATGCTCCTAACCAAAGTGCTTCCGTAGAATACGCATCCGGATTTTTAAAGATCAGATCTGCGATCGGAGATATATTATCCGATAACACGACCTTCTTAAAATATCCCATTAGAAAATAACGGATCGCTTTCCTAAAAGGGATATCTTCTATCTTCTTCTCTGTTTGTAGTTGAGGTAAAAAACTTTTGGCAGTAACGATAGGCCCGGCCACCAACTGAGGGAAGAAGGAAACGAATAACGCAAATCTTATGAAATTTTTTTCGGAGGGAATCGCTCCCCTATATACATCTATCGTATAACTCAAACTTTGGAATGTATAAAATGAAATCCCTACAGGAAGAACTATTTTAAGAACGGGAAATAAACTTTGGAAGCCTAAAGTATGCAGAAGTGCGTTCAGGTTCTCGCTTAAGAATCCGTAATATTTAAAAAATCCTAAAATGAATACAAGGTTCAGCACCAAGCTGATGACGATCATCTTTTTGCGGAATCCTTGGTTCTTGGATTCGAAGATCTGATCCGCTAAAAAGAAATCGATTACGGTGGATAATAAGATCAAACCCCCAAATTTCCAGTTCCAGCTCATATAAAAGATATAACTCATGATGAGCAGGAAGATATGGATGAGTGATTTGCGTAATTTGGGCTCCGGAATAAGCGCCGGTAAAATATACCAATGTGTTACAAATACGAAGGCGAAAAAAAGAAAAAATTCCAGTGTGGGAAAGATCACGTAGGTTCCCTGTCAGCGGGCAAGCGCCCCTAGAACGGCTTTATGATTATTAACCGTCTTTCGGTCCAGAAATACCGAGACTGGAACTAGGTCAAGGGATTCTCTTCCCTTTATTGGATCAGTTTAGGCATTGATTTTTTAGTCAAGATTTTGTCCTACAAAACGGAAGATAGAATGTAAATCTCTTGCAAGATTTTTTCTATACTTTAATCGTAGTTTCGCATTCCATTCACATAAAGGAGTTCCGTTTTCAATGGTGAAAAACGTTTTAAAAAAAATTATCCTGACCTTGGTACTGGTAGGAGCTAGCTTCGGTTCCTTGGCGAACTGTTTCGGAAAATTCGCACTTGTAAGAGTTTTTTACAATGCTAACGACGGAATCAATGTCGGCGGTGGCCTTCTTGCAAAGATCGTAAAAACGGTTCTATTTTATATTCCTTTCGGATTTTTAATGGCAATCGGTGGATTTATCGACTTTCTTCTTTTCAACCTTATCGAGTTCTGGTCCGGAAGTAACCCTGTAGGACTAAACGAGTACGATAAAGAAGGAAGATACGCAAAATCTTTCGAGCAAGACGGAGAAAAACTTACTTTGGTTTATACTGAATTCGGTTCCAGATTGGATCTGACTGCCGTTTCTAAAGAAGGAAAATCAGAAACTCTGACTGCTTTCCGCTCTCAACCTGGAAAATTTTTCGTAGAGAGAGAAGGACAACTTTCCGAAATCGAAGTTACTTCTCAATCCGTAGGATCCCAAGTGATCTTAAAACTTACTGAACAAGGTAAATTAAAATCTTCTAAAGTAGTTGAAGCTCAAAGCTTGCAAGATCTACAATTGAGAGCCGCAGAGTCTCTTTAATACAAAAAAGCCCGGTCTATTCGGACCAGGCTGCAAAAGATCCGCTCTGTTTAAGGGCGGGTCATTTTCCAATAAATCTATTCTCAATCTTTAAAACAGAATTTTTTCCAAGTCCACGTTTCGCAAACCAACGGGGATTTGCTTCGACTGCATACAGTACCTTTCGAGTAGAATGATACAAAACTTGCGTTTGGTTCGGAGCCATCTCATAAACATCAACTAACATCTTATCTTTCGAAAAATAGCCGATGCTTAAAGGAATTAAAGTATTCTTCATCCAAAAAGATAGGTATTCCTCATTGGGAAAAATGAAGATCATTCCTTCATTCTCTCCTAACTTTTTGCGAAACATCAATCCTCTCTGCCTAGATTCATCAGTATTTGCCACTTCTACAAGAAGAGGATGATCACCTATATAGATGGTTGTTTTTTCTAAATACAGAGGAGAATTGTATTCTCCCCAACCCGCCATCGGAAGACAGAACAGAATAGAAAGTATGAAAAATCTGAAAGTTTTCATGAATCCTTAAAAATTAGGAGGACGTTTTTCTAAGAAGGCTCCCATTCCTTCCTTGGATTCTTTTCCGGAGAATAAATTGGAGAATTCTTTTTTCTCCAGTTCTTGTCCTTTGGATAATTGCATATCTAATCCGTTCAGGATTACTGATTTTGCTGTGGAAACTGCGATAGGTCCTTTTTTTAGAATGGATTCGGCAGTCGCCTTTGCAGTGGAGATTAGGTCTTCTCCATCTTTAACAAGTTTATTTAATATTCCAATTCGGTAGGCTTCTTCTGCGCCTATCATGTCTCCAGTGAAAATAAGCTCGGCAGCTCTTCCGTAGCCGATCAGTCTTGCGAGTCTTTGGGTTCCACCGAATCCGGGTATTAAGCCGAGAGAAACTTCTGGAAGTCCTAATTTTGCTTTTTCAGAACCGATACGGATATCGCAAGAAAGTGCAAGTTCAAGTCCTCCGCCCAAAGCAAAACCGTTCACTGCTGCGATCGATACCAATCTACTCTTTTGGATCCGGTCAAAAGTGCTTTGTCCTAAGGCTGCGAACTTCTCAGCTCCACCCACATTCAGCTCTTTCATCTTGGCAATATCTGCTCCTGCCACGAATGCTTTTCCTTGGCCGGTGATGATCACCACGCGAATAGCCGGATCTTTTTCTAGATTAGTGATCTCGCTAGTTAATTCGTTTAATAGTTCTTCGTTTAATGCGTTTAACGCAGAAGGACGGTTGATCTCTAAAATCGCCAGTTTGCCTTCTTTTTGTAAATGGATCAGTGATTCGCTCATAATATTTACTCCATCTCGATGATCAGGAAAAGTGTGTCGTCTTCGAATTCAGCGTCTCCAAAAAATGCGGACAATTCGATTTGGACGGCTTCCTTAAACTGTTTTAAATCGGTAAAAGACTTATTTCTGTTCAGGATTTCAATTAGGCCTTCACTTCCAAGCTGTTTTCCTGTTGGATTTCTATTCTCTATCAATCCGTCAGTATATAAAAACAACCTTTCTCCGGATGCAATCGGTAATGAAACCAGTTCCGCAATCGGTCTTTTGATCCCAAAACCTAATATACTTCCAGTAGTTTCGATTTCCCTAAAGTCATTTCCGTTTTGGGAATGCATTAGATAAGGATGTCCTCCATTCGCAAAATGGATCTCTCTGGAAATAAAATCGAAAAATATATAAACCGCAGAAGCATGATGAGATTTGAACTGTCTTAGAAGTGTCTCGTCTAAATATTCCAATAGTCGAACTGGATGTAACTTTAGACGATAAGGCATCGTCGCGACCATAATTTTAATAAATGATGCGACTAACGCGGAAGCGATTCCGTGGCCTGCAATATCGGTTAAGAAAACTCCTGTGTTTCCTTCCCTTAATTGTATAAAATCGTAAAAATCCCCGCCGATCTCATTGGGAGTGGATCTAAATACCTCGTATCTAAAACCCTTTATACTAATATCTTCTGGAAATAAGGTCTCCTGCACTTTTCTCGCGATCTGAAGTTCGTGCTGCAAGAATCTATACTCGGAATCCAGTTCGGAGGAAATACGAACTAACCTTCTGACAATTACTACAATCGTAGTTCCAATCAGACTTAAGATCAAATAGACCACGTCTGGAACGAATAGAACCAAAGGGAATCCGGGAAGAGGACCATCCTTTAGTTTAAAATAAATAAACCCAAGATGTAATACAATGGAATAGGTGGCAGTTAGGAAACAACCTTTCACCTTAAGTCGGAACATCTGGAATAAAACCAAAAATCCGACGAGCAGGAAGTAATTATTATAAAGTTGTAAACTATGGAGATCATCGAAGGTATAAAAAGATTCGTTTAAGATCAGCATCACTAAAAAAATAATGCTAAAATTTGTACCATGAATGACTGCAGGAAGATACTTTCTTTGGAAAGAAAGAACCAAACTGAGAATGTTTAAACTTAGTATCAGCCCGAAATAGATGGTTCCATGTGGGGAATTCCGTATTTCCGGAATCAAGACTAAAAAATAGACGAGGAAGTGGAGGAAAAATGCAAGTCGAATGAATGACTGATCGATACGGACGAAGTCTTTCCAGGCGCTTACTTCCCTGTAATTGAACTCGGTTTCCAGGAAAGACCAAGGGTTAAGTATTCCGCTAGCTTTTTTATTGGATAGATTCATCTAATATAAATTCGTAAATTTCCGATCCGTTAAATCTGATCTTCATATTGAAGCCGGACTTAAGATATCGGTCTAATTTTTCCGCCAATTCCAAACCTTCTTTAGAATCCTTAATATTAGAATAATAGAAAGCGGATGATTTTGATTTATAATTATACGGAAATCTTTCGTTAATCAGTAAAGTTACGCGAAATCCGCCAGGTCTTGTCTCTAAAACGATATGACTCACATCCTTGCGATTCAAGATCCTCTCGTCTATAGGAAGTTCCCAAGGATTGGTCACATCCGAAAAGATCGAGACTCCATAAAGAAACAATATGACTATACATAACAAGAAAGAAGTCCGAGCATAATTGCGGGGAAATCTACAAGTGTTATAAAAAAGGACACCGGTCTTCATGAGAGACAGGCACAAATCTTACAAAGGGCCTATGAAAAGCAAATCAATAACCCTATTCTTCTCTTTCCGATTTTTTGCGATGCAAAGAAAAATACTTTTCGTTCTAGCTCAAGTTTTGCACATTCAAAGCCGCATGTTTTCCGAAAAGAAATCCAAGCTAAAGACTGAAATGTGTCGATTGTTTGTCGTATTCATTCTTATTTTTGAAATCTTCTACTCCTGTAAAGAAGAAGCAGGAGATCCAAATCCTTATGCAGATGTTCTGTCTTCCTCTCCTCTCTCAAAAATGGAAAACTATGTCGGGTTGGAGTCGGAAGACTGGGCTTCTAAGATTTTTAACTTGGATAAACATGCCTTAAATTATGTGAAAGAATTGAATCGAGTAGATGGTTTTACCGAATCACCTTCACCGATGAAAGACCTAAACATATTCAAAACGACTCTGTTAGATGCCCTTAATTCCCAAACAGGGACTGTTGCAACTCTTCTCAAGAAGAAACTGTTTCGTATTTATGTCTGTGAAAATTTGGGAGGCTCCGCGGTCAGCGGGATCATACGAAAAGATGGCAAATCAGTTGGCGGATTCGTGATCTTAGACGCAAATACATTAAACAGGAATGCGAACGATTGGATCAGTTATAAGGAAAATTCTACATTCCAAAAAGGAAATACAAAGATACGTATCCGAATAGAAGAGGAAAAACAAAATACGAAGGCAAATGCACTTCGTTATATATTATTGCATGAGTTCGGTCATATTATTTCCGAAACGGAAAAGATAGGTCCAAGCTTTTTTTCTTCTAAAAGATCCTTTGCAAATTTCGAGTTTTATCAAGGAGTTTGGAAATCGGAAAAGGTCAGCTATTTGGATGATTCTGTTTTTACAATACGACCTCAGATCCATTTTTATTCCGAATCTCTTCCTTTAGAAGATAATTGGGAGAAAATTTATCCAATCCTTTCTCAAACTCCTCTCCCTACATTATACTCTGCTACAAATGCAGACGATTTCTTTGCGGATTCTTTTGTCTCCTATGTGCATGTGGTTTTAGAAAAGAAACCCTGGGAATTGGAAATATTAAAAAATAATAAACCGATTTTCAAAATGGAAAACGGAATCCGAAATGATTCTCTTCAATCCCAAAGAAAAATCATAGAGAGAATTCTTTCTCAGTAATTTATTTCATACAGACAACGCTGAATTCGCAAAGAAGCCGCCGTGTTGGAATTCCAACAAATTCAAAACTTTGCGCCTTTGCGTCTCTGTGTGATAAAACTCAGAGACTTTTGAAAGCTCTGTGTCTTAAAGTTTAAACTTATCTACGGATTTGAGAAGACCTTCCGATTGCCCATGCATTTCACTTGAATAAGAAGTCAGATCATCCGCTCCGGAAGCAACCTCTTGAGTTCCTTCTGAAATACTTACGATCGTCTTCGTAATCTCATCCGTTGCACGTTTTTGTTCCTGGACTGCTTCTTCTATCTGTAAACTGAAACTCATTAGGAAATTCGCAGATTGATGGATATCTTGTGTATTCTTCTCCTGAGTTTTTACGGATTCCAATACCTTCTTCGCAGATAGTCCGAAAGAATCAACTGAGGTTCTTAATTTACGAAGTATATCACTCGCTTCTTTAACTTTTGTATTCCCGTTATGAACCGCATTATTCGTAGAATCTACAAGCTCTCCAATCTCTTGCACAGAAGAAGAAGTTTGTGACGCAAGTTTACCGATCTCTTCAGCAACTACTGCAAATCCTTTACCTGCCTCACCCGCTCTCGCTGCTTCTATTGCTGCGTTCAATGCCAGAAGATTTGTCTTTTCTGATATTTCAGTGATGATTGATAAAATTTCGTTGATACGACTCGCACTTTCTCCGATCTCATCCATGGCCTGATTGGTAGCACCCATCGCATTCTCACCTGTCACTGCACGTTCTTGGGATTCACTTGCTACCTGAGATAATGTCTGCATCTCGTTATTAATGGTCCCGATCTGTTCACGAAGAAGAACTACGTTAGTGTCAATTTCCTTCATGTTCTCAATCGCTTTTTCCATCGATCTACGAACATTCTCTGCGGATGCTGCAAGTTCTTCTACTGCTGCAGAAGATTCTTCAGCTGCAGAAGCCTGGGCTTGGGCCACATCCGAGAAATTACGACTGGATTCAGCCATTTGATCAGAAGTACTATTTAGTTTTGTAGAAGAAGTTTTAATATCCAGGATAATTTTTGAAAGGTTCACTTTCATCATATCCATGGACTTTAACAACTTACCTATCTCATCTTCCCTTGCGATTTCTATATGAGAAGTTAAATCTCCATCTGCAATCTTCTCCGAAAAACCGATTGCTTCTAATAGACCACTAGTGATCAGTCTATTGAAGATCAAGTTCAGAATGATTAGAATCACCACCATGATCACAAGAGAAGATAATATCGTCTGGAGGATTACTCCTCTCATATCAGACCAAAAAATTGAATCTGGGATCGATACTTCTACTGCCCAAGGTTTATCATAATTTCCTAATAAAAATGGGAAAAAATGGTGACCTTCTCCGCCGCCATGCAGAGAAAAAGGTTTTCCTTTTGCAATTCCTTCTACAATTTGTTTCAACCATTCTTGGTCCGGATTTTTTTTACCAACTAAAGAAGGATCCTTTCCATTTGCAGCATAGGTTCCATTTGGAGAAATAAGAGTAAGATAACCTTCTCCCCTAAACGGTTTGATCGGTCCTAAAAGTTCCTGTAAGTTTTCCATGGCGAGGTCTATGCCTACTACTCCAGAAAAACTTCCCCCTCTAAAAACAGGTTTCACAATGGAAACCATAAGTACGTCCTTTCCTCCTACAGGATAAGAGAAAGGATCCGCAACATAATCATGAAGTGTCTTTTTAGGAACGGTATAAAATGCTCCGGACTCATCCATATTTTCGTAATATATTACCGGCTCGGCGATAACAGCACCTTTTGATTTGTTGATATAAGGTACAAATCTTCCGGTTCCATCGTGGTAGGGAGGTTTATTTTTATATCGTGCATCAGGACCGTCGAAGCCGTTCGGTTCGAATACTACCCAAGTTCCGAAATAATACTGGTTGGCCTCTACCAATTTCCAAAGTGCCGCCACTACTTCTTCCCTAGCTGGTCTAGAAGATTCTAATAAAAATTGGGTCCCCCTAAGAGAACCCAACGCTGAATCCAGAAAGTCCTTCACCTCATATGCAAATCTTTCTCCGGCCATTCTGGATCCGTCTTCTACCTGGTATTTCAGGCTAAAATACGATCCGACCGAGTTGATCACGGTTAAAATGATCGACCCGGAAAGTAAAACCACCGAAAGGTAAAGTGAAATCCTGAATCGAATGCTCATTTTATAATTTCCTTATATACTTAGAAGTTCTGACTAAACCCTACGCTAAACCAAACCAAGTGAGAAGGAATTTTCTGCAGAAGATAAGACTCTCTTACGGATTGTCTCAACTGGTCAGGTATAGAAGTGGAAGAATTGATAAAATCCAGCACCAATTGATTCGCAGGACCGTTCACCTTTCCAGGATCTACGATCTTACCGTCTTTACTACTGGTATTTACGTAACCGCCAGTCGCTCCATAATAATTATCTGTATCATACATATATAAATTAGGTCTATATACGTCCGCTGCCTTAAAGAAAAACTTTCCGAAAAAGAAAGTGAGTGTGGAAGTGATATCTTGGATCCCGTATCTGTTATCCACAATATTATTACTCATCGCGTAACCTATATTAACCTGAGGAAGTATCCGGAAAAAACTCCCTTCAAAAAACTCATGACCCATCGTTAAAGATAGATAGTTTTTTCCCGCCATCAAGCCTGCATTCTCCTGAGAGAATTGAGTATAAAAGGAAATTGTAGGATTCACATATTGCAAGAAAGGTAATTTCCAAAAGAAGAAGTATTCCTGCCAAGCCAAACGAGTGATCTGTGTAGAAGGGTTATTCGCTCCGGCAACTCCTTGAGCAGCAGAAGAATTAAATCCTCCTAATGCAGGAGAGGTATAAGCGGCACTCTTCTGAAAAGTATTATAGAACCAGATCCCTGCAGTAAAAGTTCCCCAACTGGTCTTTTCGAAATTATAATAGAATGCGTAGAACAATCCATCCGAACGTTTCATACCGTTCTGTTCTTTCTTAAAACCGGGAACATCTCCGCCACAAGTGGAACCTGTTGTCGGATTCCCCGCCATAAAGTTAGCTTGAGTATCATATGGACAAGCAGAGTTTAACGTGTCCGGAGAAGGAGCAGAAAATGGACTCAAAGAACCGGAAGACCCTTGTCCAGCATAGCCGGGCCCAGCCCCTCCAGGATACATTTGAAATCTTCCGTCATTATCCCTATCATTACGTTCCGTTAATTGAAAGTTTCCCCAGAACTGTACTTGGAAACCTTTTAACGGAGTATTAAAAGTTACGGTAGGTTGGTAAGAAGGAACGAAGGTCATTGCTCTATAACTCTCGTTATCCCTGCGGTTCGCGATCTCTCCGGAGAAACTAAGTCCCCGCCAAATAAAGTCCGTGACCACCTCATGTATCACTTCTATAGAAGTATCTCCTCCATTTCCATTACTGGATCCTCCGCTCGGACCGTACATATTCGGAGGACCGGTTTCCACATGGCCTTGGGGAATATCGGAAACCTTTTGTGGAGCCCCTTTTTTTTCTAGAGTTGAAGTACCGACATTCTGCTTTCCTTTTTCATAACTTACCTGAGCAACGTTATCCTTATCTACGAAACGAACATAATCGTTATCCTCGGCAACCAGTACTTTTTCATCGTCTTCTAAGATGATCTTACCTCTGACTATCTGCCCGTTCTTTAAACGAACGAAATCGGCTGAGAATAATTCTCCAAAACCGAAAAGAATAAATAATCCTGCCGCATAGGCGAAGGGATGTTTCGGCCAAACTCCAAGGAACATAATAGTGTCTCCAATATAAACTAGGGCGGGCACCCTACTCTCTCTCGATTTTTCCCAAGTACATAGAGCGATCTTCTACAGGAAGAGAATCCATAAGAAGACGAAAAGAAATATGCATTTCTCCTAACTCGTCACTCAAAAAATTTTATTATTAGAAATATTGATAATTTATTTCTGAACGTTTGAAATGTTTCGAATAGTTTACGTTTTAAGCATTGTAGAAATGAGGAAAATTTTGCCCCATTCTTTCCACACAATCACAACAAAGCCTGAATGGAAAACCCGCGGTCTCCAGTATTTTTGTTTTCAAAGTGAGGTTTTCACTTTCTATTAAATAGAGAGTGGATCCCAAAAATACAAAACAGAAGAGCAAGGATCTCCAGGCGGAGCTAGATGCAGCGAACCAGCGGATCTCCGAATTAGAGAAAAAAGTAGATAAACTTTCTCACTCGGAATCTGACAATCGTCTTTTAAGGTCGTTAATCGATTTTTCACCTGCTGCAATCACGATTGTGAACTCAGATACCGGCATCTTCGAAGTAGTCAATTCAACTGCCGAAATTCTTTTTGGTTATACTAGAGAAGAATTTTTAAAATTGGGTCCTGCAGAAATTTCTCCAGAATTTCAACCAGACGGAAAAACTTCCAGAGCATCCGCCTATGAAAAAATAACACTCGCACTGCAGGGTGAAACTCCGGTATTCAGATGGGACCATTGTGATAAACAAAAGAGAGTCATTCCCTGCGAAATACATTTAGTTAAAATTCCTGGCTCTACCAATCTGGTCCGCGGGAATATAATCGACCTCAGAAAAGAACTCGCGGCAGAAATACTGCTCAAGAACAGAGAAGAACAATTAGATCTTGTTATTAAGAGTGCCGATTTAGGATTTTGGGATTGGAATATTCCGAACGGCATCATTATCCCGAACGAAAAATGTGCGGAGATCCTCGGATTCACTATGGAAGAATTCGAAACTTCAAGCGAGTTTTGGAGATCTAGGATCCATCCGGATGATCGCCCTCTTATCATAGACGGACTCAAAGAACATATGGAAGGTCGATCGGAATTATTCGAGACAGACTTCCGAATGTTATGCAAAGACGGATCTTGGAAATGGATCAGATCCAGAGGGAAAGTTTGGGAGAAAGATAAGGACGGCACACCTGTCCGAGCACTCGGTATCCATATTGATATTACCGAAAAAAAAGAGACTGAAAAAATCCTAGAAGAAAAGGAAAGGACATTGGATCTCGCAGTCCAAGGTGCAAACCTAGGTATATGGGATTATAATATTGCAACAAACGAACATCATGTAGATGAGAACTGGCTTAAAATGCTTGGTTACCATCTCGGGGAAATAATTCCCACTTATGAATTTTGGAACGAAAGTTTACATCCTGAAGACAGGGATAAAACAAATTCCGCATGGCAAAGTTATGCTAAGGGAGAATTGCCTACCTATTCCACAGCATTCAGATTAAAATGTAAAGACGGTTCTTATAAATGGATCTTAACTAGGGGAAAAATAGCAGAGAGAGATCCGGAAGGAAATCCGGTCCGAATGATCGGTATCCATATAGATATTTCGGAACAGAAACAAATAGAAGATGAATTAAGAGAAACGAAACTTTTCTTAGATAGAGCCCAAAAGACAGCAAAAGTGGGAAGCTGGGAATACGATATACCTTCCGGAAAAATGACCGCTTCCGAAGGATTATACCAAATATTAGAAACAAACGATCGAATGCTTGTACCTACGTTCGACTATATGCATTCGGATGACAGAGCAAGAGTAGAAGAACATTTTAAAAGATCAGTAATAGAAGGGGTCTCCGCGGAAATAGAATATAGATCCATCACACCTTCCGGAAAAGAAAAATTCCTCTTAAACAGAACAGACTTCATCAAAGATTCAGAAGGAAAAGTACTTAAACTTTTGGGGACAATCCAAGATATCAGCGATGAAATCAAAAGAAAAAAAGAAGAAGAATATAAAAGGAGTATAGAGCGTCTAACTTCTTCCATTTCTACTGAACTTATCAACCAACCTATCTTGGAAATAGAAGAAGCTATCGCCAATGCGGTCGGAAAAATCGTACAAACTTTCAAAATGTCCAGAGGGAATTTAGTTTTATATGATATGGAAAAACTAACCAGGACTCTGGTGTATGAATTCATCGATCCGAAAGCTGACAATCAAAGCCCTAGTTGGCCTCCGGAAAGTCCCGTAGATCCGAATAATTTTCTTACAAGGAAGATCTTAGACGGAAAAATATTCCTACTCAGCCAGGATGATTTCCCCGAATCAGATATAAAGAGCAAATTGCAATATTTGCAAATCCAGTTCTTAATCGCCGTTCCGCTTACCTTAGAAGGAAAAGTAGTCGGTGCCTTAGGGATGAATAGCGAAATTCCGTTGAACGAAACGGGTCTGAAGCTGGAAGAATTCGAGATTGCAAACTTAAAATCGATCGGAGAGACACTTTCCAACGCAATAGAAAGAAAGAGAAAACATAGCGAACTCATCGCAGAAAGAGATCTTCTTTCGGAGATCATGAGAACATCCGTAGCAGCAATCACTGTATTAAACCCGGAAGGAGAAATTTTATATGCGAACCCTTCTGCAGAAAGAGTATTAGGATTAACCCTGGATCAGATCCAAGAAAGAAAATACAACGCGCCTGAATGGAAGGCGACCTCTATAGATGGAGGCGAATGGACCACAAACGATCAACCGTTCATACGGGTGCTTACCTCCGGACAACCTGTCTACGATATCCGACATGCAATCGAGGATGAGCGTGGAAACAAAAAATTCCTCTCCATCAACGGAGCCCCTATAAAAGACGCTTCCGGAAAGATCAAAAATTTAGTTTTTCTAATATTAGATATTACTGAACCTCTGTTGGCCGAAAAGGCTCTAAAACTGAGCGAGGAAAGACTCAGACTCGCATTGAACGCATCTAAAATGGGAACTTGGAGCTGGAACCTAAAGGACAGGACGGCGCATTGGTCATCGGATACCGCGTCCATCTTCGGAATAGATCTCCAGGACTTTGAAAATGATACTTCCGTATTTATGGATCTTGTTCATCCGGACGATCAAAGTTTAATTCGGAAATCTATAAGAAATAGTTTTTCAGGAAAAGAGAATGTAATCAATCTGGAATATAGATTTTTTCATCCGGACGGGACCATTCATTGGCTGGAAGTTAAAGGCCAAGTCTATCGAAACTCTAAAAAAATTCCGGGAAGAATGGCAGGGATTATTGCAGATATCACTGATAGAAAAAAGTCGGAAGAAAAATTAAAAGCAAGCGAGGCAAGGTTCCAAACCTTCTACAGATTTGCAAACGAAGCTATCATATTTTTAGACCCAAGAACAGAAGGTATCTTAGATACCAATCCTGCTTTCCTAAGAGTATTCGGATTTAATCAAAAAAATCTTCACTCTGTTTCTCCGGTATCCTTATTCACCCCGGATTCCTGGGCAACACTACATGCCAGGATACGTTCCTTCGAAAGTTCCGAAAATTTGGAATTGAGAGCTGTACGTTGGAATGGTCAGATATTTTCCGCTATAGGAAGTGTACATTTTTATACGGAAAGAGAATCCTATGTAGCTGCTATTAGCCTTTTGGACACTTCTGCCATCCAAGAAGTGGAAGAATTAAAGGTGATCAATGATGAGATCTCGGTCAGAAACAGACTGATAGAGATGCAAAAAAATGAACTCCAGGAAACATTAGAAAATCTTAAAAAAGCCCAGGCCCAACTGATCCAATCCGAAAAAATGGCAGCTCTTGGACAACTTATAGCAGGCGTCGCTCATGAGATCAATAATCCGATCGGAGCAGTGCAGGCTTCCAACCAAAACTTACAAGAATGTCTGATCCGTTTCCAAACAATCTTACCTGATGTACAAAACGTGCTGACCGGAATGACTTCGGAACAAGTTGAATCCTTCCGACAGTTCTTAAGCTTAGTGAGACAACCGAAAGATCAATTGGCAGGGATGGAAGAAAGAAACGCCAAAAAGAAGATAGTAGTTCAATTACAAGAATTGAATATTCCTTCTCCATATGCGATCGCGGATTCTCTGACCGATATGGGATTCAGGGAACTACCTAAAATCGCACTCCCATTTTTGGCATGTGAAAGAGCGAATGTATTATTGGAATATTCCACATTGGAAGCGTTCTTCTTTTCCAATACGAACACAATACAGATCGCTGTGGATCGTGTTTCTAAGATCTTATACGCCTTAAAGAACTTCTCACATTTCGATACAACTTCCGAAAAAATTCCGGCTTCTATCACGGAAAATATAGAAACGGTTCTTACAATTTATCAGAACCAGCTCAAAAAAGGGATTCAGATCTCCAAAGAATACGAAAGTATTCCGAAAATATTATGTTTTCCTGATGATCTAATCCACGTATGGACAAACTTGATCTACAATTCCCTACAAGCAATGGAGTTTAGAGGAGCGATCAAGATCAAGGTCTACCAAAAGATAGACTTTGTTTGCGTTGAGATCATTGATAATGGGCCGGGTATTTCTGAAAGTATTATTGATAAAATTTTCCAACCTTTCTTTACCACAAAACTTCCGGGAGAAGGAAGCGGATTAGGACTGGATATTGTGAAAAAGATCGTGGAAAAACACGACGGAAAAATAGAAGTAGAAACAAGACCCGGATTTACAATGTTCCGGATCCTTCTTCCTTTTTTAGAAGTTAAAGTTTAAACTTATCTACGGATTTGAGAAGACCTTCCGATTGCCCATGCATTTCACTTGAATAAGAAGTCAGATCATCCGCTCCGGAAGCAACCTCTTGAGTTCCTTCTGAAATACTTACGATCGTCTTCGTAATCTCATCCGTTGCACGTTTTTGTTCCTGGACTGCTTCTTCTATCTGTAAACTGAAACTCATTAGGAAATTCGCAGATTGATGGATATCTTGTGTATTCTTCTCCTGAGTTTTTACGGATTCCAATACCTTCTTCGCAGATAGTCCGAAAGAATCAACTGAGGTTCTTAATTTACGAAGTATATCACTCGCCTCTTTAACTTTCGTATTCCCATTATGAACCGCATTATTCGTAGAATCTACAAGCTCTCCAATCTCTTGCACAGAAGAAGAAGTTTGTGACGCAAGTTTACCGATCTCTTCAGCAACTACTGCAAATCCTTTACCTGCCTCACCCGCTCTCGCTGCTTCTATTGCTGCGTTCAATGCCAGAAGATTTGTCTTTTCTGATATTTCAGTGATGATTGATAAAATTTCGTTGATACGACTCGCACTTTCTCCGATCTCATCCATGGCCTGATTGGTAGCACCCATCGCATTCTCACCTGTCACTGCACGTTCTTGGGATTCACTTGCTACCTGAGATAATGTCTGCATCTCGTTATTAATGGTCCCGATCTGTTCACGAAGAAGAACTACGTTAGTGTCAATTTCCTTCATGTTCTCAATCGCTTTTTCCATCGATCTACGAACATTCTCTGCGGATGCTGCAAGTTCTTCTACTGCTGCAGAAGATTCTTCAGCTGCAGAAGCCTGGGCTTGGGCCACATCCGAGAAATTACGACTGGATTCAGCCATTTGATCAGAAGTGCTATTTAATTTTGTAGAAGAAGTTTTAATATCCAAGATAATCTTTGAAAGGTTCACTTTCATCATATCCATGGACTTTAACAACTTACCTATCTCATCTTCCCTTGCGATTTCTATATGAGAAGTTAAATCTCCATCTGCAATCTTCTCCGAAAAACCGATTGCTTCTAATAGACCACTAGTGATCAGTCTATTGAAGATCAAATTCAGAATGATTAGAATCACCACCATGATCACAAGAGAAGATAATATCGTCTGGAGGATCACTCCTCTCATATCAGACCAAAAAATTGAATCTGGGATCGATACTTCTACTGCCCAAGGTTTATCATAATTTCCTAATAAAAATGGGAAAAAATACCTAGTATGACCTGAACCCTTGATCTGAAAATCTTCGCCCTTTAGGCTTAGCTCTTTTACTTGGGCTCGGATACTTTCTTCTGGAATTGCCTTTCCCACTAAAGAAGGATTTCCTCCGTTTGCGGCATAGAGCCCGTCAGGTGAGACTAATGCCAGATAACCTTCTCCCCTAAACGGTCGGATCGGGCCAAGTAGTTCCTGTAGGTTTTCCATGGCGATATCTGTTCCGACAGTTCCCACAAATTTTCCATTTCGTAGGATTGGTTTTACCATAGAAACCATTAGCACATCTTTTCCGCTTACGGAATACACATAAGGATCCGAGATAAAATCTTTCTGGGTCTTTTTAGGAATACGATAATAAAAGCTGATCGTATCATCCACATCATATGATTCTGCGAATGTGATTTTTAGTTCTCCTGTTGCCCTATTCCAATATGGAATAAATCTACCTGTAGCATCATGGTAAGGAGTATTTTTATATCTTGCATCCTGCCCGTCGAAAGCGTTGGGCTCATATAAAACCCAGGTCCCGAAAAAATGATTGTCTGTTTCGGCTAACTTTTTGAGTGAACCAATCATTTCTTCCCGACTAGGATGAGAAGTTTCCAACATAAATTGAAAACCCCTCAAAGATCCCAGAACGGAATTTAAAAAATTTGAAATTTCATACTCATAACGTTTACCGGCCATGGTAGACCCTGAGTCCACTTGGGACTTTAAACTGAAATAAGAGGAAAATGAATTGATACCTGCCAGAACGAAAGAACCGGTCAAAAGCACAATCGCCAAGTAGAGTGAAATTCTATATCTGATACTCATAGTAAAAGCCCGAAAAACTATATTTTATTCTGATTTAGGAAAGGAAAAGCGAAAGATAGTACAGCCAGGTTCACTTTCCCAATCCCAACTGCCTCCGTATTTTTTAGAAATGGAAGCAGCAACTGCGAGCCCGATCCCTGCACCTTCTCCTTCTGATTTTCCGGAAGATAAAACTTCTCCCACTTTTTCTCTGATACTCTTAGGAATACCGGAACCGCTATCCTCTACTTCGCAGACAACCTTGGACTCTGCATCATAGATACTTACTTTAAGTGTTCCTTCTCCGGACATTGCCTGGTATGCATTATCCACGATTTGGGTCCAAAGTCTCACTAAATCTTCCGGAATACATCTCATAGTTGCTTCAGAGATATAATTTCTTTCAACGGTAACTCTGTTGCCGCCTGCTCCTTCATAAACTCCGAGCACAACTTCCATTGTGTCGGAGACCTTAACCCATCTTTCTTTATCTTCTTTCGCGATCCCTGAATAAGTTTCCAAGGCGGATACAATTTTGTACATTCTATCAGTGGATCTATGAATTACTTCTTCCGAGATCTCCAATCCACGAACAGCCATTAAAAATTCAGAAATACGGTCCCATTCGGAATTTCTACATAATCGAAGAATAAAATCCGGACAATCCTCAAATCCCAACTCGGCTACAACGGCAGCCTTATCACCTGCATTCTCTATCTTTTCCTGTCGTAAAAAATCTTCAATAGAATGTCTGGTCTCCCTGAATTTCTTACCGATCTGTTCTTTATGATTTTCTAATATTCTTCCCAAGGTGATATTAAAAAATTCTCTTTCCGCGCCGGTTGCTTGGCTCAAATATTCGAAAAGAAAAGGAAGAAGCGCGGTAATTCTTTTTACATAAAAGGAAATATTCTCTCGAGAAGCTCCGATCGCACCTAATGGGTTATTGATCTGATGACTGACGGCACCCGATATCCTACCAATAGCCGCCAACCTTTCATTTCTTAATAAGGTCTCTTGAGCGGTTTTTAGTTCTCCCAATGCCTCTTCTAACTCTTCTTTTTGGAGACGGATGATTTCATTACGTGAATAGATCTCCGCTGATTCTCTTAAGATTTTTTCGGACCGGATCTGCTGATCTATCGCGGCCAGTAACTTCTCCTTCATATTCTCCAGCGTGATAAAAAGATGATGGAGCTCGTCTTGGAATTTCCTTGTAGGTATCTGAGCGGAATAATTCCCCGCACCTAAGGAATCCGCAAAGGTAGTAGCAGCGGACAAACCTTCCGAGACATACTTGCAAAAGAATCTATCCAGAAAGTATAAACAAACCGGCAAAAGTGCGAATGTAATAAGCAAACATCTTAAAATGATCGGGCCTAGATCATTCCAAAGAACTGAATCGGGAACATACACTTCGATTGCCCAGTTCTTTCCATAAGTTCCCATGCTAAAAGGGAATATGTAGGAGTTCCCACCTTCCACTAAATACGCAAAAGGTTGTCCGGAAGATAATGATTTTTGAATAGAATCTCTTACCTCAGGAAGACCTGCATTCTTTCCTTGTAAAATTCCTTTGGCACCATGAACCGCATATTTTCCGCCCGGAGAGATCAATGCCAAATGTCCGTGACCGAACGGCCTTTTTGAAAACAATTCTTCTTCCAGATCCGAAAGTTTCAGATCCAAGCCAACGATCCCTATAAATCTTCCTTGCCTGATAATAGGTCGGATCAAGGAGATCATAAAAATATTCACTCCTTCTAACGGATAAAAATAAGGTTCTCCGACAAAATCGCTTAACGTGGCTTTTGGGATCTGATAATAGTTCCCGCTTTCGTCCGTATTATCATAATACAGGCTTTCTTCCAGACTGATCTCGTCAGGATTTTTAATACTTCTGTGAAAGTACGGGACAAATCTACCGTTAGAATTGGAACCCTTGCGTCCTATAAAAGAAGTGTCCCTTCCATCAAAAAGATTGGGTTCGAAAACGGCTCCCGCTCCTAAAAACCTTTTATCATTCTGAAATAGATCCACTAGATCTTTTTCAACGGAAGGGCGAGAAGGATAAGTAAGTTCCCAACGAGTTTTCGCTTCTCCCACTTTAGAAATTGCTTCTGAAAAAATTTTACGCACTTCGAAGGAAGCGCCTTCTGCCTTTGCAAAAGCAGCTTCTTGGGAAGAAACTTTGGAATCGTAATAGGCGGCGACGGCCACTAACAGAGTTAGTAGAACCGAGAATGCAAATAGAACAATAGCGCAATAAAGAGAGAAGCGCGTTCGAAGGCTCATTATGCCCCCCTATTTATTTAAGGGCTGAGGTGATAGTGGTTACTAATTCTTTTTCGTCCCAAGGCTTTTTCAAGTAACTGTATAAATTGATCTCTTTTTTTAAGGCTTCGACGGAAGCGATGTCTGCATGACCTGTGATAATGATCTTTTGGATCTCAGGGTATCTTTGGTGAACGATCCGCAAAAATTCGTCTCCCTTGATATTGGGCATCAGCCAGTCGGAAATTACGATCAGGATTTTTACTCCTTCCGTTACCAATTCTTCAATGATCTGCATCGCTTCGGACGCATCTAGAGCTGTCTCATAACGATAAGTATCACCCAGATGTCTTTTGACTTGGGATTTCATACTCATCAAAATGAGCGCTTCATCATCAACAAAAAGAATCGCTTTCTCCACCGCTCCCCCGGTACCAACGTATAAATTAGACGAACAAAAACGTAAAAACCCCGGCTCAAAATCCGGAGCAAAACAAGGATACTTACTCTATAAATTATGATTGCAACTCATTTTCGACTTTCTCTCCGAAAGAATGAGTCAGAAGGTCACCTGGAAAAAAATAGACCAAAGTACCTATTCAATAATTTTTATCGAAACCGGGGTTATGTCGGGAGAAGGCTGCATAATTAAGTACCCTTGCGAATATTCTATGCCCAGAGATCGTACAACTTTCAGTTCTTCCGGAGTAGAAACGAATTCAGCAACTACTTTCGCTCCAATCCTGTGAGCAAGTTCCGTGATGGCAGAAGTCAAAATGAATGCAGTGCGATTTCTTTCCAAGGATTGGATAAATTTTCCATCTATCTTGATAAAATCAGGTTGGATTTCCAACAATCTCGAAAAATTGGAATGCTCTACCCCAAAATCGTCGATTGCAATTTTTGCCCCCAACTCTTTCAGTTCTGCAATCACTTTCAGACGTTCCGGATTTCCGTGAAAACTTGCAGTCTCTAAAATTTCGAAAGTCACTCTGGACGGATTAATTCCATAATGTTCCATTCTAGACAGGGCCCATTTCGGAAAGCTTGGACTCTCTAATTCCGTTTCAGATAGATTGATAGAGAATGAATACGGAGAATCCGAAAATTTCTTAAGAGCCTTTTCAAAAAGGATCGGACTAATTCTTCTCAAAAGCCCAGTGGACTTTGCCAGATAGAGAAAGCTTGCCGGAGCATAAACTTTTCCATCTTCTACGATTCGAGCAAGGCATTCGAACTTTTCCACCTTACCGGTTTGGTTGTCCATAATCCCTTGGAAATATGGCACTACATTGCCTGAGTGGATTGCCTGGTTCAGTCTTTTTCCCAGATCCATATTGATCTTATATAGATCCTGATCGTCCATCTTCTCGGAATAGCTATAAATCCCTGATTCCGAGTCGAATTCAGGCTCTTGGCTTGCCTTGACGAGTGCTAATCTTGCCTTATAATACAGTTCTTTTTTTCCACTCGCAGTGGCGATGGTTGCATTGATCCGGAAAGATATTCCGGACGCGGTAAAATAATCGGATCTAAGAAGGATCCTGAATGCGATCAGATGTGGTAGGAACTCCTCTTCCGATACCTTGGAAAGTATGGCAACTTCGTCTTCGTATACATGGAAAATTTCCCCATAGTTTCCAAGGATGGATTTCATGGAGTCCAGGAACTTCTTCATTAAATCCTTATAGAGAGAAACTCCGAAATCCCTCGTAGTTAAGGAAGTAGATTCGATACGTATCAAAGCGAGAAGAGAATCTTCCTTTTCTTCCGCTGCGAGATCCAATCTTCTTCTCAAGGATTCCAAATTGGGAAGCCCAGAATCTCGATTATAGAGGAGTGCTTCTTCTAATTTTTTGTTCAGTTCAAAAAGAGAAATGTCCGACTCATAAGAACGAACCGCTTCTTTTACAGTCATGAGAAGATCGTTCGAGTCCCAGGGTTTAGAAAGATATCTATATAAGTTTGCCTTGTTCAAAGCATTTCCCACGGACTCCGCACTTGCCTGCCCCGTGAGCATGATCTTTCTCGTATTCGGATTTGTTTCTTGGATCCGGATCAGGAACTCGTCCCCTCTGATTCCCGGCATAACCTGGTCGCTTAATATTACCGGTATATGAATTCCCGCCTGATTACATTCTTCGACTATTTGGAGGGCAAGTTCTGCACTGTCAGCGGCTTCTATTTGGTAACTTTTTCCGAAGGCCGACTTAAGTTGTTCCTTCAATCCTCTCAGAATGATCAGCTCGTCGTCGACGCATAAAATCACCGATCTTTTGGGCGATTCATCTGATGATCCGTTTTCTTTGTTTTTCACGATTGGATACTCGGACAACTTGGGATTAGACGTGGAAAAAAAGAATTTCCGGCCCAGTCCAAAGAATATTTTTATTCCTGATGAATGTATAGTGAGGTCTGAGTATTAGTCTTCTAGTATTTTTCATCTAAAAATAAAAATGAACAAAGATTAAGATCTAATATTGATCACCGGATTCGATCACCAAATATGATAAAAATAATTTTCGAAAACGACAAGGAAGTATTCCTCGAACCTTCCGAATTAAACAAGCCATTATTGCAAATTTCTCTGGACGCAGGTATCCCTCATATACACGCATGTGGAGGTAACGCACGTTGTTCTACATGTAGGGTATTGATACAAGACGGGGATGAACATCTTCTTCCCCGAAATGAAAAAGAGACCGCACTCGCTCAAAAGAAGGGTTTCCCGGATAACGTAAGACTTGCCTGCCAAACAAAAACCACAGGTGACGTTGTGCTTCGAAGATTGGTCATAGACGATGCTGATATGGCTCTTGCTTCCACATTCTCCGATCTGATCTCAGGGATAGAAAAACCGGTCGCGATTTTATTCAGTGATATTCGAGGTTTCACCGGCTTCTCAGAAAATCATTTACCTTATGATGTGATCCATATTCTGAACCGTTATTTTTATAGAATGGGAGACAAGGTCTTAAAATACGGCGGGATCATTGATAAATATATCGGTGATGGACTTATGGCAATCTTCGGATTAGAAGATCCGGATCCTGTTCGAGCAAATTTAAATGCGATCCGTTCCGCATTGGAGATGAGATCCGAATTGGAAAGTTTGAATACGTATCTTCAAAATCATTTAGGTTCCGAGTTCGAGATCGGTATCGGGATCAATTACGGAACTGCAATCTTAGGAAAGTTAGGGCATCCTTTGAGCATGTCATTCACTGCAATCGGTGATACTGTCAACTCGGCGAGTAGAATAGAAACTACCACAAAGAAGGCAGATGCTAAAATTTTAATTTCCCAAAAGGTTTACGAATCCGTAAAGGATAGAATCCAGAAGGGAAGAAGTTTCGAAACGAAACTGAAAGGTAAAACAGGAAATTATAGAGTCCACGAAGTATTAGGAACCAAAGATAGTTGTGAAGGAAGTGTATGGCAAGAGACCGGATACAGAATTTGGGATAAGATTGATCCTACAGAAGCTGGAGCTTGGCTTCGTATGGTGTTTCATGCAGCTTCTATCTTCTCCGCGGATGGAGAATGGTTAGGACTCGAAGGTTCTATCCGTTTCCCAAGTATTCTGAATGACGAGTTTAATCGAGGGGTTAAAAAACAAATAGAAGCAATTATCCATTTAAAGGAAGAAATGGAAAAAGAAGGAAGAGCCAACGTTCCTTCTGTAGCGGATATGATAGCCCTTTCAGGCGCACTTGCTCTCCAAAAAGCAGGAGGACCTCAGGTGCATATTCTTCCTGGAAGAAAGGATTCTAATTATCCGGAAGGAAGAATGCTCATGCCTGTCGACAGTCCGAATGTTAAAGATTCCCTGGATTATTTTTCTATGATGAAATTTTCCTCAAGAGATACCGTCTTACTCTTGGGTGTTCATACTTTGGGCTGGCATTCCAAGGGGTCATTCACAGAGACTCCGAATATATTCAATAATCATTATTTTAGGGACCTACTTTTAGATGGTGGAGTGAGAATGCTTGCCTCCGATAGAGCTTTACTCGGTTTGGAAGAAACCAAAAGAATGGTGATGGAATACGCGCTCGACGAATCCTTATTTTTCAAAGACTTCCAAGGACTTTACCAAAGGTTAGTAGAACAAAAACGATTGGAAGAATCCTGACTTCGTTTTTTTCTGGAATTAGATGCGATTCCAGCCTGCTTTAGACAAGATCCCGGCTTACGAGGCCGGCAAACCGATAGAACTAGTCGTACGCGAATACGGAATTTCTCCGGAAAAGGTTCTCAAACTTGCCTCCAATGAAAATCCCTACGGTGTATCTCCCAAAGTCTCGGAGGTCATTAAAGAAGCTGTATACAAGATGCCATTATACCCGGACGATTCCTATAAGGCATTAAAGGACGCACTTGCAAAAACTCACGGGGTAGATGCAAAAAACGTAATACAAGGGAATGGCAGCGACCAGATATTCGATTTTGCAACCAGATCGGTTTTAAACCCAGGAGATAAGATCCTCCAGAACGGCAAAACATTCTCCATGTATTCCATATACGCCGGACAATGTGGTGCTGAGACCATCCAAACAAGTTCGGAACTCCACGATTTAAACCAGTTTCTGGATCTTTATAAAAAACACTCTCCTAAGATCATATTCATCTGCACTCCATGTAATCCTATCGGGGATGCTTTGGATAAGTCAGATCTATATACTTTTCTCCAAAAAATTTCTTCCGATACCATGGTTGTTTTGGATGCAGCCTATATGGAATTCGGAAAAACCAGAGATCTCAGAAAAGAGGTCCAGGCAGCGGATGTAATTTCAAAATTCCCGAATGTATTGTATACAAATACGTTTTCTAAAATTTACGGATTAGGTGGCATGAGAATAGGATATGGCATCGCTTCGGAAGAAATGATCCGTGCATTCTATAAATTAAGACCTCCGTTCAATGTGTCTCAGCTTTCCCAGCTGGCAGCAGCAACAGCATTAAGCGACAGAGAATTCGTTGAAAATTATCTGAAAGAAAACTTAAAAGAAATGGTCCGTTATGAAAACTTCGCTAAGAAGAAAGGACTCTTTTACTTCGAGTCGTATGCAAACTTTATCACGATCAAACTGGACCAAGCAAAATTAGATTCCACTCAAACCTTCGATACATTGTTGAAGGAAGGGATCATATTAAGAAATCTGAAAAGTTACGGATTGAATGCCTTGAGAATTACGATAGGAAGGCCGGAACAGAATGACCGTGTATTAGAAAGGCTTTCGGAACTTTTATAGTCGCTTTGCTCCTGAAGCCCGCGGTTTGGTTTTGATCGATAACTTAAGTCTTTGTGCGGACTATAAAAGGTTACCGATCTATTTTTCGTATAAGTCTGGTCTCAGTCGGACCACTTTTTCGTTTCTACTTTCTGCCTTTTTAGAGGAGAAATTTACAGCTTCTGACCGTGCAAACTCCTTTCTGACTTGGATCGGCCCTGCGGATTGGAATTGGCTTTTCTCGTTTTTTTCTCTTTCGGATTGAAACATCGAAACCTCCTTTTTTCGTCTTGGTTGGTAAGACCCGCGTTTTCCTTATTTAGTTTCGTCTCGAAACAGCGATTTCCTTACCGTATTATGTCAAAAATTTCTAGTTCTTGTAGCTTACTCCTTATCTACAACAAGCGGATGACTAGAATATTACAGAAATATATTTCTTTTAAAGCGGAGGTAGGAACTCCTTTCCGAAAATCCTAAGTGGAAGTTTCGAAAAGGAACCTATACTGAGATCATGCTGCTACAGAAGAGTTTGATTTTTGGGAAAAGACTCCTACTCCGGATAATGTATCCTTCACAGGGCAGATCCTTTCTATATGAGCTAGTAATGAATCTACATGTTCTTTAGGAGAATCGGATTGGATATCTACTCTATAGCGAATCTGAGAAAATCCAGGACGCACAGGTGCAAGTTCTTGGAACCCATCCAGATCTAGATCTCCTTCTACGAATACTTGGAAATCCTTCAATTCTACTTTATGTGCAGGGGCATAGAGAGAAACCAAAACTCCCACACAACTTGCAAGTCCACCCAAAACGAGTTCAACTGGATTCGGCCCTTGGTCCGTCCCGCCTAAAATTTCAGGTTCGTCCACCACCCATTTATGATCCCTGGATTGTAGATTTAATTTCAATCCACCTGCCCAAGAAGCCTTACTTTCAAACACAGTATTTGCCATATCTTCCTCCCGAAGTTAAAAACATTCGAAATCCTGGGCTAGGAATGAAAAGGATTTAATATGTTATTGCAGATATTTCGTGCGCTTTATTGAACAAAAGAATGGATCTTTGCCTAATCGATTGGTCTCACATTTTCTCGCCTGGCAATTCGCTGGCCTGTTTGACCCAGGAAGAAAGTTGGACCTCGTCGATTTTGTCCTCTTCCCTGATATCTAAGTAACGATTTCCTGGGACCTTAGACACACCTGGAGGCAACGGTTTTAAAGAAGCACCATTGAAGAATGCTAGCTTAACGTATTTTGCAAATACATGTACGCCTAAAAACCAACCCTGGCCTTCTATCCCGTACAGAGGAGAATTCCATTTTACCGCCTTATTCACATGAGGCACCACTTGAACTATGAGTTCGTCGATCTTGCGACCAATATCCTTTTTCCAACCGGGCATGGCAGAGATATATTCTTGGACTGGCCCGTCTCCGTATCCTTTCCCGATCTGAGGATTTCCGCCAGAGAGCAGCACAGGCCCTTTTGACTTTCCGGAATTCCGTTTAAGAGAGGACTTTTTTGCTGCAACCTTACTAATCTTAGCTGATTTCTTGATCGCAGTTTTATTTGGCGCCTTCTTAGCCGATACCTTCTTCTTAATCATCTAATCCCTTACCCTTCAGAATATGAGGTATATATTTTTCTATCCTCGCCTCTCTGGTTTTAGATTGTTTGGCAGAAGAAAAATGAAGAAGGTACCCTCTTTGCCTGCCAGGGGTCAACGAGTCAAATGCAGTTTTTAATTCCGGAGACTCCTCTAACTTGTTTAAGAATTCTTCCGGCATATCGAACTCTTTGGTCTTTTTAAAATTCACTTTCAGACCGGACTTTTCCACTTCGATTGCATTTTTGATATAAGATTTTAAAGAAGTTTTAAGTTTATCAATTTCCTTTAGATCGGTGAACCGAATCTGTCGAGCAGATTGTACATTCTTAGTCTGTTGTACCAAAATTCCTTTTGGATCCTTTAATAAAGCGCCTTTGAAAAACAAAAGCGCACAGTATTCTTTAAATCCATGTATCAAAACTATATTATTTTCTTTAGATGTATAACAAGGTTGTCCCCATTTTAACTCTTCAGTTAGCCCACAATCTAGAACGATACTTCTTAATTTCTCATATTCTTTTTGCCATGTTTTGGCTTTTTTAAAAAAGAAATCAACTTTTGGATTCATATAAATTTACTCACACAGAAACGATCTTTCTATCGGCCGGTCTGAAATACCAGGATACTGCCGTAAGCGCTAACAATAATACGGGTCCGAAATATTCTTTTGCGCCATCTCCGGCTGCAAAATGAGAGAACACGGCTCCGGACATAGTAAAGAAAAATCCGGCATAGGCCCATTCTTTTATCAAAGGATATTTAGGAACAAGGACGGAGATCACTCCTAATAATTTCCAAACACCTAATATGATCATTAAATAAGCGGGATAGCCTAAATGTGCAAACATATCTGCCTCTTCTTTCATTTGCATCAACTGTACAATCCCTGTCGAGACCATGCCTAAAGAAAGCCATGCGGTAGCAATCCAATATATAATCTTATTTTTCATGTCGAATATCCTATTTTAGTTTATTTGCAATTTCTTGTAATCTATTATGGGCCATATTAATTCCCTGAGCAAACGGTAGCTTGAGCATTTGGTCTCTAAGCGTTATAGATTTAAAAACTATATGCATAGTTAGTTTGCTTTTTTCTTCTCCTAATGATTCGAATTCTAAGAACTCAAGCTGAACCGGAAAAGGGGAATTTTCCATTTCAAAAGTACGGGTGATCTTTTGGTCCGGAACAAATTCATGGATAACACCGTTAAATCCGTGTTTGTTTCCGTGAGGATCGGTGGTTTCAAACTGCCAACTTCCATGCTTTTTGCCTTCCAGTTTTAGCACTTTTGTTCCCATCCATTCGGAAACAATCTCCGGCTCTACATGTGCTTTAAAAAGTAATTCCAAAGGAAGATCGAATTCCCTGGTGATCAGCAATTCTTGCTTGCCGTCTTCTGCATCAATTTTGGTTTTTCTTTCCATATTCTATTTTCTTGATTTATATTTTTTCATTACGGATTCCAGCTTATTGAAGCGATCATCCCACATTTTGCGGAACGGTTCAATAAAGTCGGCAATTTCTTTCATCTTATTCGGATTCAATTGATAATAAATTTCCCTGCCGTTTTGTTCCTGTTTTAATAATTCGCACTCTGTGAGTATCTGTAAATGTTTGGAAACAGTAGGCCTGGCCGTATCAAAATTGGAGGCGATTGCTCCTGCTGTCATTGCCTGGGAGGCAACCAGCAGAAGTATCGCCCTTCTACTCGGATCGGCTATCGCCTGAAATACGTCTCTTCTTAGATTCATTATGTAGTCACTTAACTACAAATATAATCGTAGCCATTTAACTACGCAATAAATTTATGAAGTTTTTTACAAAGAAATACAAAGGCACTGAGGACTTGCGATGTTGGAATTCCTACACGGATTTTGAAAATAGTATTCGGTTGACGGAGGCGGGATTTTGTGATACGTGAAATGTGGTCTCCCACGGGCCACTCCCCCCAATCCCAATGCAGGGCGGGGGTGATCTTCATCTCACGTAGGACCTCCTACAATCAATATCATCTCCTCTTGCGGCTTTGTGCGAGAATCAAATAAATGGACATTTACTCGTAATTTTTGCCGGAAATTTTTTTCCAAATGGAAGCAAGATGTTCTCTGATCTTTCCCTCCATTCCGTTTTTGGTAGGCCTATAGAATTGGGGAGGATTATCGGATAGATCATCTGGAAAATAAGAGAATGGAGTAAAGCCGCCGAAATCATGAGGATATTTATACCCCTGACTCGCTCCTTCTTTTTTATGCGTGGTGGTGGGAGCGTTTCGGAGTCTATTAGGGATCTTTAAACTGGGCCCCCTTTCTTTCACAAAAGAAAGTGCAGAACCTATTCCCAAATAGGATGCGTTTGATTTGGGACAAGAGGCTAAGAATGTAGTAACCTGTCCTAAAATGATCCTTCCTTCAGGCATACCTATTGTTTCTAAGGCATGAAGTCCGGCTACTGCTAAAGGTAAACCATGGACGGAAGCATTTCCAATATCTTCCGAAGCAAGAATAATGAGTCGCCTTGCAATGAAGAGTGGATCTTCTCCCCCTTCTAACATCATCGCTAAATAGAATAATGCGGCATCAGGATCACTTCCCCTCACTGACTTGATAAATGCGGAGATCACATCATAATGACTCTCCCCACTTTGGTCGTATTCGATCACTCTACTTTCTAAAAATGTCTCTATATCCGAAGCCTCAATCTGAGTTCCGGAATCTCTGGAAAGGACGAGTCCCTCTAAATTAGAAAGAAGTTTTCGTGCATCCCCTCCCGAATAACGGACTAACAGAGAACTTGCTTCTTTTGTAATATTCGGTTTTGGATCTAAGGATTCTATCCCTCTGGAAAGTATTTCCAAAAGATCATTCTCGCCTAACGGCTCCAGTTTAAGCACTTGGCATCTGGATAATAAGGGTCTTGTAATTCTGAAAGATGGATTTTCGGTAGTGGCCCCGATGAGCACGATCCCTCCGGTCTCCACTCCTTTTAATAAACTATCTTGTTGGGAAGAACTGAATCTATGGATCTCGTCCAGAAAGAGTAATATACTTCCTTCTTTTTCGGATCTTTCTAATAGTTTTTTAATGTCCGCAACGCCCGTGGTGACAGCATTGTATTCCACAAAAGGTAATTTCCAGCTTCCACCTAAGATCCTGGCGATGGTGGATTTTCCCGTTCCCGGAGGTCCGTATAATAGAATGCTTACAGGTTCTTTATATTTTTGTAATTGAAGCTTTGCCTTTTCCTGTCCTATGACCTGAGCAAAGGAACTAGGCCTGATCTTATGAGGAAGAGGTGCTCTTTCAAATAGACTGCCCAAGTTCTTCTTCCAATTCTCTTTGGACCTTACGTATGCAGGAACGAATGGTAGAGTTGCATACATCGCAGGCGCTATGACAGCATACTAGGGATTGTTCTCTGATCTTTCCATCCAATACATTCTCCACCAATTCGGAAATACGAATAGGCAAACCGAACCAATCTAAATTTTCTAAGATCAATTCCTTTCTGGTTTTAGGAATGAGTCTGGGAGAATCGTCCTTCATCTAAACTTTTGTACCTTGGGTTCTTATATGCGTCAATCCGAATGTTTAGATCCCGATCCAGCCGCCCTTTATTAGATAGTAATAAAGAATAAAACGAGGGATCCTAAAAAGTGCGGCAGTAAAAAAAAGTCCGACCCTCATCCTCATTGCACCTGCGGCTACCGAAGTCCAGGAATAAGGCAATGGAGTCAGTGCTGCAAGCACCACTGCCCAGAATCCGAATCTTTTTACGTATACTTCTAACTTTTCCTCATGATTCCGAATGAACCTGGAGAATACTTTTAACTTAGGAAGAAGGAATCTTCCTTGGGAATAAGAACATCCTCCTGCAAGTAAAGACCCAAAAGATGCGAAGAAGATTACCCAGAAATCCGGCATATTTGCAGCTACTGCCAGGATCAAAAACGTATCCGGAGGAAAGAACACATGCACTGAATCAGCAACGAATATAGAAAGACCTACTCCCCATACTCCAGTGTAATCTAAAAAGATTCCTGCAATCTGAGTGACTCGTTCGTTAAAAAATCTTGCGAGCACTAAGACGATCAGCAATAGGATCACACTTGCGATCAAAGTTTGTCGAACCAAGGAGGAGATTACATTCTCCGTGGAATTTTTGAGTTCCTGGGATTCGGTTTTCAAATTTTACCTACGATGAAACATTCTTTCCAGATCTTCTCTGGTTAATTTGACCAAGGTGGGTCTTCCATGAGGACAACGGGATGGATTCTCGCAATAACTCAAACGATTGAGCATTTCTGCGATTAGATGGTCCGAAAGTTGGTCCCCTTTTTTAACGGCGGATCTACAAGCCACGCATTTTGCCATAAGGTCGTATAACTCAGGCTCAGGAACTTCCTTACCTCCGGTTCGATTTAAAAAATCCAGAACGATCTCTTTTTCATGTCCGGGCAGAAAGTAACCAGGAACTTCTCGGAGGACCATAGTATCTTCTCCGAGTGAGTCTAGTTTTAAACCTACTTCTTGGTATTCTCCAAGTCTATCTTTGATATCTTCCGCTTCTTGTTTGGAAACAGGAATACGAATTGGAGTGAGAAGAGGCTGGATCCCATAATTTTTCTTTTTCAGTTTCCTTAATACTTCTTCGTAACGGATCCTTTCATGAGCGGTATGTTGGTCTATGATATAAAAACCGTCTTCTCCTTCCGCTAAGATGAATGTTTCGAATAATAATCCGAAATGTTTTTTAGGAATGAATTCTGAATGTTTGATCGGAATATCGGTCAGATCGTCTAACCTGGAACCTGGACCTACTGCTTCTACTGGAAAAGAAGGAGAATGTTTTACTTCTTCATAAAGCGCTCCTCCTAAAAGTTGCTGCTCCGTTCCGGCAGAAGGAGAAGAAAAGGAATACAATGTAGATTCCATCTTCTTGGGTTCGGGTCTTAAAAGTCTGTTTTTCAATTCTAAAAAACTGACAGGAGTGCTGGATCTGAGTTCTTTTTGGATCAGCTGCAAGAAGAATGTATTAAATCCTTCTTCGTCCAGAAAGCGGATCTCTTTTTTAGCGGGATGAACGTTTACGTCTATGGATTCAGGATCTACTTCAAAAAATAAAAAGCAGTATGGGTGAGCGTTAGGAGGAAGAAGTTCATCATAACATTTTTTTAATAGATGAGAGGAGTATTTGATTTCTACAGGTCTTCCATTCACGAATATGAATTGGCCTGTACGATTGGATTTATAAAAATCAGGATCGCTGATAAAACCATTCGCTTTCCAACCCTTTCTTTCCAGTTGGACCTCCAACAAATGGTCTCTGAAATTTTCTCCAAATAGATCGATGATCCTTTCTTTTTTACTCTTGGGAGGAAGTCTGTAGACTTCTTTATGATCTTGGACAAATCTAAAACGGATATCTTCTCGGGCGAGTGCCTGGACGGTTACCTTATCGCGTATCTTCTTATCTTCGGAGCGGACCGATTTTAAAAATTTTCTTCTAACAGGAGTATTATAGAATAGATCCTCTACCAGGATCTTTGTTCCTTGAAAACCAGGGATGGCTTCTTTGGAAAGGATTTGTCCTTTTTCTGCCCTTACTTTCCAAGCTGTGGGAAGTCCTGTTCCTGTTTCGATTGTAAGTTTGGAAACGGAGGCAATGGATGCTAATGCTTCCCCCCTGAATCCATAAGAAGAAACTAATTCAAGGTCTTTTAATGTACGGATCTTACTTGTGGCGTGTCTTTGGATTGCGAGCGGGATATCCTCTTCTACTATTCCGGATCCGTTATCCGAAAGAAGTAAGGAGGTCAATCCTCCGTCTCTGGATTCAACTTCGATCGTGTCTGCTCCTGCGTCTACGGAGTTCTCCATCATTTCTTTCAAAACGGAGTGAGCAGATTCGATCACTTCCCCGGCGGCGATTTGGTTGATTAGTTCCGGACTGAGTTCTTGGATCCTGCCCATATAGTTTGGACCCAGCTTGGAAGGTGGAAATCTTATGTCAAGATTGGATTTCCGGTTTAGAGAGAGCGATTTCCAGAATAAACTCCGAACCTGTGCCTGGCACACTTTGGACGGAAATATCCCCGTCCATTTTCTGGGCAAGAGCCTTACAGAGTGCGAGACCAAGCCCTGCTCCTTGGAAAGGTTTAGTAACTCCTGAATCCACCTGTTGGAATGGATTGAATATAGAACCGAGTTTATCTTCCGGGATTCCTATTCCTGAGTCTTGGACCCTAAACCTAAGCCTATATTCCAGATTGGTTTCCTGGACTTTTTCTCCGATGAGTTTGATGAATCCTTTTACTGTGAACTTCTCCGCATTTTCCAGAAGGACTAAGAGCATTGTTTTAAATCTTTCTTCGTCTCCTTCTACCGTTTCAGGAAGGTTGTCTGAAAGAGTTACGCTGAAATCCAGGTTTTTCCGTCGGATCTTATCCTCTACCCTCATTGCTGCTTCGTAGATGGAGGCCTTGAGACTGAATCGTTTATTCAAAAGATATAATGTACCCTTTTCTAAACTGGAAGCGTCCAACATGGAGCCGAGGATTACCATCATCGCATCCCCACTTCTTTTTAATAACTCCAACATTTCCTTATGTTCCGGTTTAAGATCGGAATCCAGTAACATCTGAGTGATCCCGACGATCCCGTTCATAGGAGTGCGGACTTCGTGATCTACGTTGATCAAAAATTCACTTTTTGCTTTATTGGCAGCTTCTGCCTCGTCTCTTGCAAATTCTAATTCTCTGGTTCTTTTCCGGACCAGCTCTTCCAAATTTGTATTCAGTATTTCTTGGGCCTTCTCCCTTTCTCTGAATCCGCTTAACATTTTGCTGGATAAAGAAAGAGAATTTCCGAGCACAAATATTCCGACTCCGATCCCGCTCAACTCCCAAGAATCCAAAACTTCTGCATGGAATAATATCTCACTTACCATGAAGAATAGAAGGAAGATAAAACTAGTAAGATAGATATAAGCGCCCACCATCCTAAGAGAAACTGCTTTTGCTAAAACTACCAAAGAGCAAGCGCCGTTGAATACGAAAAGTAGATAAGAAGGATTGATCAGATATGAATAGATCGCAGGTCCCGTAAATAAAGTGATGAGTGTAAATATTCCCGCAAAGATATATCCTAATTTCAGAAATTTTCTTCCGAAGTTTACCGGGAATACTTCCAACAAGAAATGTTGGGCCAAAGGCATTCCCATAAACCAAGCGATAAATTCTGTTCTAAGATATATTTCAGGCCCCACTAAAAAATGTTCAGGGAATAATCTCACTCCAGTGGAGTATAATCTTAAGCCTACTGTGATGGAAAAAATCCCGAGTATCAAAGCGGAAGAATCTTTTTTATAAAAAACAGATACAAAAATATGGAATAGTCCTAAGAAAAAAAGACCTCCGCAGAGTATTCCTTCTAAGTCCCTTCTATCCATATAATAACGGCTCACACAGTCCGCCGTTCCCAAAACGGGAGGTTTCCAAAGTCCTCCTTTTCTATATTGGTAATTGGAAATTTCGAAATCAAGATGAGCGGTGCCTTGCCATGCAGGAAGAATGGAATAACTGGTCATTAGCTCTAGTCCATCTTCGGTAGGATCTCCAACCTTCCCAACTTCATTGATTACTTTTCCGTTAAATAAGATCCTATAATTTGTTCCTTGGTCATAGGAAACCAGATGTAAATTTTCCACAGGGGCCGAAGAAATCAGATCTACTCTATACAATGCTTTTCCGTATTTAGGAAATTCTCCCTCGTCGGAACCCGGCCAATCATGTTTAGTCCAACTACCCGGAATTACAGCTGTCGAAAATTTTTCAGGCTCATTGGGAAGGCTTGTATCCGGAGTAGCACCCAGCCAGGCAAACTTCCAGTCCCCGGTCATTCGAAAACATTTTCCCTGGTTAAGAGATTTTTCCCAATCTATAACACCATTCTCTAATAGAGCTTTTTTGGGAGAAGGTGTACAATATGCGAAAAATAAGAATGCCGCGATGAGAAAGAACGGATCCTTTTTGGAAAAAATTCTCATAGAGTTGGCTATCTTTTATCGATTTACCGGAAATCGTCCAGGACAAAATCGATGTGATAGTCCGATCTAAAAATTAAACTGAATCCGCCTGAGAACTGATAAACGGAGCCTTAGGAGACAAGAAATATCCGCTCAATGAGGCGAATAATACAGGAGTAAAATTGGAAACCCCAGTTAGTCCTGTGAGTAATATAGTGGTGCTGATAGGTGTTTTGGTCACCGAGGCATTTACGGATGCCATAAGACAGATAAGCAAAAAGGATTCATTCTCGGATGGGAAGAAGTCCATAAAAAATCTACCGGCTACTGCTCCAACGAAGAATAACGGTATGATAATACCACCTCTCCAACCACTGGAAACTGTGATATTGATTGCCAATATTTTTAATAAGGCCAATGTCCCGAAAAAGATCCAGTTACCTTTAGTAACTACAATCTCATTCAACTGGTCATGTCCGAAATATCGAGTCAATGGTTCGTAATATGCGATACAACCTAATAATAATCCGCCGATCGTAGTCTTTACGAAAATAGGAAGGGCCATTTTAGAAAAAGAAAATTTAGTAATTTTGAATATTCCATAAAATATCCAACCAACTGCTGCCCCGGCCATTCCGAAACCGATCGCATATTGAAAATCTTCTATTCCACCGGGAACATATTGAGGGAATTCCCAAGTAGGTCCGATCCCCATATCTGTCATAAATAAAAATACGAAATAGGCGCTACAACTTGAAAGAAAGGCAGGTAATAACGCTTCATAATATTCTACCACATGTCTATGTTGTAGGATTTCCAACGCAAATAATGCCCCGCCTAAAGGAGAACCGAATAAAGAAGTAAATCCAGCCGCCATTCCGGCGATTGTCATGGATCTCAATTCTTCTCCCTCTAAGCCTATCTTTTCTGCAAACCAACTTCCGAAAGAACCGGTAATCTGGACAAGTGGTGCTTCTGGACCTGCGCTTCCGCCCGAAGAAATACTAAGCAAGGAAGACAAACTCATAGAAGGATTATTCTTAGGGTCGAGTTTCCCTCCCCTAAAACGAATATTATCGATTACTAATGAAATTTCTCCCGGTTCCCCCAGGAAATAAATAAGAAGGCCGATACCAAGACCGGACAAGGTCATGATCAAAATGATATAATGCCCTTGGAAACCTGCTAAAAGTTTGGTGAGAAATTCCAAAACTTTCCAAAATACCGCGGAGAATACCCCAGCAAATAATCCGAGGAGTACGTATAAAATACTCCATCTGGAAAGCATAAACGGATTCTTTTTAGATAAGATAAAAATTGGATTTTTAAAAAAAGATTGGATCCGATCCATATTTATGCCGGTCAGAAAATTTCAGACAAAAAGAACAGACTCTTTATTTTTCGAAGTAACTACTCCGATTTTGTGAACCAGTTCTCCTTTTTCTTCCAAGGCAGAGATCGCGTCGGATTCAGACTCTGGAGAAACAATGACTATGTATCCGATTCCCATATTAAAAGTGGAATACAATTCCTTTTCGGATAAAGAAGGAAAATCTTTTTGAACTCGAGCAAAGAACGGATTCTCAGGAAGTTTTTCTCTTTGGATCTCCACCGCTAAGGAATCAGACAACACTCTAGGAATGTTTTCATAAAAACCCCCTCCGGTGATATGTACCATTCCTTTCACTTCAACTTTCTTTGTTAGGTTCAGTATACTTTGGACATAGATCCTTGTAGGACGAAGTGCGAATTCTTTTAAGAAGCCGACTAACTCCGGATCTGCGGGAAGTTTTCTTCCTCCCTCTAAATACAATTTACGAATGAGAGAAAATCCGTTGCTATGAGGTCCGGAAGATTCCAAACCTAAAACGATATCGCCGGCTTTGACCTTGGATCCGTCGATTAAGTCATCCTTCTCCACGGCACCCACAACGAATCCGCCTATATCGTATTCGTCCGGGTCCATGGTACCGGGATGTTCTGCAGTTTCTCCACCGAGAAGTGCCGCTCCGGAAAGTTTACAACCTTTTACGATTCCTGCGACAATTCTTTCCATTCTTTCCGGGATCAATTTACCGCAGGCAATATAATCTAAAAAGAATAAAGGCTCTCCACCCGAGACAAGAATATCATTCACACACATAGCGACCAGGTCGATACCGATCGTATCATGAATATTGAATAGGCGAGCGAGTTCTACCTTAGTCCCGACTCCATCGGTACCGCTGAGCAATATAGGGTTTTTATAATTTTTGAGAAAAGAAACGTCGAAGGCGCCTGAAAATCCTCCAAGCCCGCCGAGAACTCTGGGGCCATGGGTGGATTCCACGTTTTGTTTGATCTTTTTAACGAATTCTTGGCCGGCTTCCGTATCGACTCCGGCGGATTTATAACTAATATCTTCTTGCATGGACCCGCTCCAGAACAGAATTCCGGAATCGGGTCTAATGCCCAGAAAAAAAGCTATTTCATTTGGTCGATTTGTTCCATTGCAGAAAGCTCTCCAGCAGCAGCTGGGCGAACTTTTAATGCCTTGATCCCAGGTCCCAAGTCCACAGCTTCTCCCGCTTTTACCAAAACTCGGGCCTCATCGTCTTTTCTGGTGATCTGGACACTACCTTCGCGAACTGCGAATGTTCCCGTTTCATTGGCGGGATTTACTTGGCCCCAGAATTGGGTGCCTCTGACAGCAGCCACCACTGTAGGAGTATCAATGGAGATAGATTCGTTCTTTTTCAGTTTGGCGACTTTTACCAAAATATTGCCTGAGTTAATCTTAATATAATTCTGATCGGCTCTTAAGGCTGCGATAGAAGCCTCGGAACCACCCAAGAGTCGAACTGTCCCTAAAGTAGTGGTTAAATCCAGAGTGGCATCTTTGTCCGTTTTTACGATTTCAGATTCCACAATACGATCGTTTGCTTTCAGAACCGAGCCTGCTTTTTCCGCGGTCGCTTTTCCTACGAGAAAAGAGACAATTGCATCCGTAGTTTCTTCTTCTTTAGGTTTGCAGAAGAACAAAAGGCTCGGAACTAATAAGATAATAACTAGCTTTGATAGGGATTTAGGGTTCATACGGATTCATAAAGCTAATACAAAGCGTCTAGACCGGGAACCAAAAAAATACTCTTTAGGAAAAAAATTTCTACTTATTATGGGGATGAGATCCGGAGCCCTTTTGCAATAATAGGGAGGCAAGGTCTTCTGCTTTTTCCCGATTTGTATCGGAAGAAAAGAACAGAGTGTAGTTCGGCTGCCCTTCTTTTTCATCCAAATGAAGCGATCTGACTAAATGGCGGACAGTCCCCTGGTTCCCATCATGAAGAATTGCCTCGGGATATAGGTCCTTGATTTCGTTTTTCAGGAATACGTAATGTGTGCATCCCAACACAAGAGCACGAATTCCTTGTCCTTGCGGGATTTTTAATATGTTTTTAAGAAGAAGTTTGGCTTCTTCCCATTTTCCATGATCCACGAGCGTTGCAAGACCATCACAATTTAGGTGAATTACTCTTTCGGATGCACCTAATTCCGATTTTAATTCCTGCAATTTTTCTTCCCTATGAGTAACAGAAGTGGCGAGTAACGCAATTTTTTCGCCCGGATGTGCGAGAAGGGCAGGTTTGATCGCAGGCTCCATACCGAATACAGGTACGGATAATTCTTCCCTAAGTTTGGAAGCGGAAGCGGAAGTTGCGGTATTACATGCGAGAAGGATCGCATCCACTTCTTCTTTTAAGAAGACATTACACACATTATGAGTTAGTTCAAAAACTTCGGAGGTCTTCTTCTCCCCATAAGGAGCATGCGCAAGATCTCCATAATAAAGAAAATTCGCAGAATACGGAAGATCCAAGAGTTCCCTTAGAACGGAAAGTCCTCCCATTCCGGAATCCATTACCCCGATCTTAGGAACTCTTTCTTTATTGTTTATCATATCCTAAACGGAAGTAGTATAATCCTCTATACTCTTTCTCAAAGTATTATAGATCCAACGGAATTTTTCCTCATCTTCTTCCAAAAGAGTGACCCTGAAACCGTCTCTATCCGTACAGAAAGAAGAAAGTGGAACCACACAAATCCCTGTAGAAGCCAGAAGATAATAAACAAATCTACGATCCGGAGCACAATTCCCGAGAAGAGGGCGGATAAATTCTTCCGCCTTTGGATTAGAGATAGGAAGAGTCATCTTATCTCCGAGTATTCCCTTATCAAATGCAACAGTGAGATAAAAAGCACCCTTCGGTTCTACTACGGTAACACCTTTGAGTCCTTTAAAGGAATCGGTGGCAAGTTTTGCCTTCTTCTTAAACTTCTCATTTCTTTCCTTTAAGTGGGGAAGAAACTGAGGATGTGAATATACTTCTGGAATTGCCATCTGAGGAAGAGTGGTAGAACATACTTCCAGCATCTTAGCATCCAAGAGAGATTTTGCATAACGTGCAAAAACAGGATCTTTATCCTTATTGAATATCTCCAACCAACCACATCTTCCACCAGGCCAAGGAAATTCTTTGGATACGGAACGTAGAGCCATTCCAGGCACCTTATTTCCGATTACTTCTGAAAGATGAATGGTCCCCGTTTCGGAATAATTCACATGAGCGTAAGTCTCGTCGCAGATAAGCATTACATCGTATTTTTCCGCGATTTTTACGATTTCCCGCATTACGTTTTTATCATACACTGCGCCGGTAGGATTATCCGGATTGATAAGAAGTATCCCCGCGATAGAATCGTTGTATTTGACCTTATTCTCTATATCTTCCAGATCAGGCATCCAACCCTGTTCCGGATTTAAATTATAAGTCATATGCTCATAACCAGAATGAGCCGCTTCCGCAGAAGAAAGTGTAGAGTATGCAGGACTTGGCCCAATGACTCGAGCTTCTCTTCTTAGGAAGCCGAAAATTTTAGCGACTGCGTCACCAAGTCCGTTAAAAAATAAAATATCGTCGGCGGTAATTTGGGCTCCACCTCTTTCGTTCACTTTATCTGCTAAAAAATTTCTGGTCTTCTCAAATCCTTGGGTAGCCGTATAGGCCCATGACTTATCTTCGAGGATCAGATCCGAAACGATTTTTTTCATCCATGGGGCGACCTTCTCTCCTTTTTGGATGGGGTCTCCGATATTCTCGTAAGTAATCGGAACTCCGAGAGCTTCTAACTTTTTAGCGACTCCTACGATCTGACGGATCTCGTAAATGAGAGCATCAGCACCGCTGTGAACGATATTTCTTCTCATGTCTAGCCTTATGATTTTAGAAAAATTATTTCTGTATCAATCTAACGGTCAGTTCTTGCAGGGATTTTTCCCTGTAGATCCTAAGTTTTAACCTGCCGCCTAATCCTACTATTCCGACCTGTTCCCTCAGATCATTAATATTTTTGACCTGGACTCCGTTTGCTTCCATAATGAAGTCATATCGTTTTAAACCGGAACTTTCTGCGGAAGAACCTGAATCCATATCATATACTAAGACCCCATTCCAATCCGCAGGAATTCCGAGAGCCTTTCTATGATCCGGAAGCGGGACAGTCGCCATCACTCCCAGGGTGGCAGGACGGATAATCCGTCCTTTATTCTCTTCGATCAGCTGGATGATCTTTTTGGCATAGTTCATCGGGATCGCAAAACCGATGCCGGTGTTCCTACCAGAGTCACTTCGGATCAGACGATTGATCCCGATCACTTCTCCATAAATATTGAGAAGTGGGCCACCACTGGAACCTGGATTGATCATACTATCTGTTTGGATATGGGTTTGACCGGTTTCATCCAGATCTTCCCTATATTTTGCGGAAACCACACCCACTGAAAAAGATCTTTCCAAACCGAAAGGAGAGCCGATTGCAATCGCCCAATCCCCTACTTCAATTTTGTCAGAATCACCAAAAGAAACAGGCTTAAGTCCGCTTCCTTCTTTAATTTTCAGAAGAGCAATATCCGCTCTTTCATGGCTTCCTACAAATTTAGCCGGAAAAACACTACCATCGGAAGCGATTACTTCTATACTTTCCGCATCTAAGATAACGTGAAAATTTGTGACAACATATCCTTTTTCATGGATCAGAAATCCGCTTCCGAAAGAGGAAAGTTTTTCAGTCCGGTAATCAAAATATTGGTACGGACTTGTAATCGCTTCCGTTTTTTTAGTCCGAATGGAAACTACAGAATCCTTTGCAGAATTATAAACATTTCGAAAAGCATTCTGCAATTGGATCCCGGCTCTTTGGTCGGAATAACCGAGAGGTTTTCCACCACGGAAAAAGGAGGACAAACCTCCTTCTCCCGGAAGAATGAGGACGAATAGGAATAAAACCAAAAGTCCGATATTGATCCAAACGATTTTAGGAAGGCTAATATTCATGCAATCAGACTCAACCCACCTTCTACCTAACGGAAAGAATCGTCGACTCGGATTCTTTTCCGGAATACCCGTTTTGTTTTTTCTATTCTTTTCCGGCCAAGGATGTATTCCTTATCTATATCATCTGGGAAAAGAACAGGCAAAGATCCTACTGCAAAGAAAAGCGATCTCCGAAGTTTTAGCCGATCCTGAAATACCGGAGACCACCAAATCAAAATTGAAAGAGGTGGAGAAGATCAGAGAATTCGGCATCCAAGAATTAGCACTTTCACCTGAAGGTGGATTTAAAAGTTTTGTGCAACTGGATCGACCTGCAATCGGTTGGCATGTAAGTGCTTGCCATCCATTACGATTCGAATCCTATACTTGGTGGTTCCCGATCGCGGGCACGGTTCCATACAAAGGATACTTTTCATTAGAGAAAGCGAAAGAAGAAGAACAATCCCTGAAAAAACAAGGTTTCGATACAAGAATACGGATCACAGCCGGATATTCTACATTGGGATGGTTCGAAGATCCGTTATTCTCATCCCAACTTTACGAAGATCCTGGTGATCTAGCCTCCATAGTCATTCACGAAATGGCACATGCGACAGTCTATTTTCCAGGAGACTCTTTATTTAACGAAAGTTATGCGAGTTTTGTAGAAGACGAAGGCTCGGACGAGTATGTCCTGAAAATCGGCGGTCCGAAATTGCTTGCGGAAAGAAAAAAATCGGAAGAAGAAACTAAACTTTATAAAAATCTAATTATAGAAACTGCAAATTTACTTAAGGCCGCATACTCAGAAGGCGGCACAGAAGATCTATTACTAAAGAAAAAAACGGAGATCATCGGCGACTTCCGCAAAAAAATTCTCCAAACGAAATGGGCCAAGATCAATTCCAAAAAACTTTCGGAAAGAGACTGGAATAACGAAGACTTCATCGGGATGCTTCGATACAATTCGGGGACTCCGTATTTTAGAAAAAGGTTTCTGGAAGTTGGAAAAGATTTTTCTAAATTTCACGAAGAGATGAGGAAACTAAAAGAGAAAACAATCGAAGAGCGAAAGGTATTGCTGGAAGAGAAATGATTTTTCGCGAGAATAAATGTTGGACCTCCAACAAGATTATACTGCGAAATTTAGTTGTAAAGATGCGAATTTTGTGATATACGCGTAAGCGCTCTCCCACAAGCCACTCCCCCCACCCGAAGCTGGGCGGGGGCGATCTCAATCCCAGTGTTGGACCTCCAACAAGGAATGATGGCCGCATCCCTCGCTTACGCTCAGGTCGGGCTCTCACCTCCGGTCAAAAAACCGCATTCGCGATTTTTATGACCCCGGCTCGATCCCTTGCAGGTAATCCCTACTCCTTCGAAATAAAAGAAGTAGTAAACAATCGATATCCGTTCCAATATTTATCAACCGGATACACTTCTCTCATAGTATCCATGGTTTTCAAAAAACGATTTCGAAGAGAAGTTTTAGAATCTTCTTTTCTAGAAGTAATCTCCTTTAAGAATTTTGAATTATGAGTATCTGTTTGAAATCCAAGATTTACTATCCCCGGTCCCTTCCAGAATTTTCCCAAATAATATAACGAATCTCTTAAACTCAAAGAAGCATTCCCAAAACCTTCCAAAAAAGAAGAAGCTAATATCCAAACACCTTGTAAAGTGCCTGGCTCCACTTCAGCAACCAATCGATTTCCAAACAAGATACCTTTCTCTTTATCTTCTACCAAAGGAACTCGAATCACATGAAAAGGAGTAATTCCAGGATTCCCCTTAGGAGAAAGTTCCAAGTTCTCTAGTTTTGCCAATTGAGAATACCAATCCGGAGAATTCGGATCATCCTTAGTGATAATCCCGAACCCATCCCAGAATTCATCCTTCTCTTTATGGATCGGATTTTTAAGTAAGGTTTCCGGATCTGCAACATAATAGATCTCCTCTTCCGACTTAGGCAAAATTGGAGCTAAAAAATGATAAGAAGAAAGATACAAATACGTGGTCTTATTTTTAGAGGGACGAATATTCTGACGAATCTCTGTTTCCAAAGCCTCCCTCAATAAAACTTCAGCTCCGCCCTTATCAGCTTCTTCATTGTATTTATAGATAGAAGCTCTTACCTTACGATTATCCTTGAAAGCAAGATCACCTTTAGATTTACCTTTCGTAAATTTGATATAGAAAGTTTTTAACCCCAGATCCATCAAAGCTAAAAACTCCTGGTTCTCCGGGATCTTTTCTTCCAATAAAAAGGAGACCTTATTAAAATTAGGAAGATCAGAATAAAAAACGGGACGTCCATACAAAGCGGAACGAACTGCCGAAATTTTGTCCTTGATCAATCCTAAATCAAAGAATGTCTCGGAATCGTTTTGTTGAAAAGAAAGTGTCTGCAAATATGTTATAAAATCGTTAAGCTCTCTTCTTTCTGCCGGACTAAACTTTTTCTTTTTTCTATGTTTAACAAAACGATTCGCTAAATCTACAAACTCGGAAGACTTTTTAGAAGCGGCATTTTTATATTCGAATAGATATTCAGAAAAACCGGATTCGGGTATTTCATTTGGCTTTCTACTTTCCAAATAGGCAATTTTAGAATTAATAAATTCTATCTCTGAAGAATAAAAATCGTCGGAGACTCCTTTTGATCTGGAGATCCAATACTTTGCTTTATCGTAGTCCCCCCGGGAAAGATAAGCTTTCCCGAATTCTAGTGCGATTCTTGCTTGTCTTGGAAAATTTTTCTTAAGTTTCTCCAGGTCCACGAAAGAATTCAAAAATTCCTCCATCTCCTTTCCGGTTTCTTCCGGAAGCGAATAACGCAGTAGATCCAACACGGATGATCTGGATTCCGCATCTAATGTCTGGAATAATATCTTAGAAGAGCTATGAATCTCCGAATACAAAGAAAGAGGAGAAATCCGATGCCCGAGTTTTTTACGGTTTTCTAAAAATGCTAAATGCCTTGGATAATTTCTATCCTGGGGATCCAATTCGATTTGATTTGTGTCTTCAGACCAATCTTCATCTTCTTCCAAAAGAGCTTTTTCTTTTCGAATCCGAGTCTCCATTTTTTTCCAAGTCTCCAGATCCGATCCTGAAGAGATAAATTGTCTTGCTAACCCCAGTTGAGAAGAAGCTAGATCAGGATAATATGCTTCCAAAGCTAAATTAGAAAGTTTTAATCTAAATAAAAATGGATCATACCTGTCTGCAGATATATTAGAACTGATAGAATTACCTGGATATTTCCCTTCTTTTAATGCAAATATTCCATTTAAAATTTCATTCTTAGCTTCCGGCAAAGAAATTTCGTCACAATCCTTATACTCGGTTTCCAGCAATCTCGACACACAGAGGTTCAACCCCAATTCTTTCTGAGAATTCAGATCACGATTTTCATAACGTAAGGCGAAAATTTTACTCAAAGAAAAATTTGGTTTTAATCTTTGGTACGCTCTTAACAAATCCGATTCAATTTTCAGGGCTAAATTAGAATTCGGTTCTGCATAAGAACGAGCTCTATGTAGATCAGAAAACACTTCCGAAGAGTCTGAAATTCTTTCATTCTTCCTGGACTTAGCGAAAAGTTTTTCAGCCTCTATATTTTTATTTCCGGCTTTTTCGAAAGGTCTTCCAAAACGAATGGGGGTATTAGATACTTTTCCTGTAAAAATTTCTTCCAGAGATTCCTCTACGCAAGATTCTCCAGGGCATACATACATTAGATTTACTCCAGAACCAGCGAGTCCCGTATATACCTTTAAGATTTGTTGCCAGCTCGGCTTCTCAGAATACGTAAATATTATTGCACCTAATCTATGTTCTCTGGAAAAAATCTCTCTGAGCTCTAAAGTATCTTTCTTTCTTTCTCCAAAAGTCGAATCTCCTTTAATCTCAGGAAAAGGGCTCACAATAATATCAGTATCTTCTAATATATCCGTCCAAGAATCAGAATTTACCTTTCTATAATTCCAGCCGTTAATCGGAGAAAAAGAAGAAATTACTTTCGGAGTTCTATCTTCTCCGCTTGAAGCGGAAGAAAAAAGTTTAAAACTAATCCCGGAAACCTGAGAATGTAATGTCTCACCTACGGAAGTGTTTCCAGGGTCCAAAACAAGATTTCGACCAGAATTTTCGAAATTGGATTTGATCCAACTCTCCGTCTTAGATTCGCTCTCGAATTTGAGAAATTTTAAAGAAGAAGTATTTTTAATCCGAGCAAATACTGCTCCTCTGGATTCTAATAAACGAATTTCAGTTTCATTCTGTTTTAAAGTCGCCTCTCCAACTGCGCCAAAAGGGTCCAAGAAACTTGCCTTTTGAGGAAATTTGGATCTTAAAACTTCCAAAGATTTGGAAACTTGAGAAGCAGCTTGTGCAAGTGTGAGTTCTTCTTTTTTGATATCCCCCCTGGTCTCCAAAGCGATTTGATATTTAAAATAAGTATTTCTATAATTTTTCCAATCGGACTCGAATTTTACATATTCCGCTCGGGCTTCTCTAAACTCCCAATTTCCTTTTTGAAAATTACGAAAATTTAATAACCTCTGAAGTCTGGCCCAATCATTAAATGCAACATTCGTATTTCCTGAATCGAGCTCTGCTCTGATTTTAGTCTCATACAAGTCTCTTAGCAGAAAACTTTTATTATCAGAAATCAAATGGAATTGTTTTCTAAGAAGTTCTTCCGCCTTGGATAATTTTATTTTTGCCTGATCCGGCCTTTTAGACATTAAATCTAGTCTTGCCTGCAAAACCCAAGTTTGTATGAGTTCAGCGCCGAAATAAAATACATTGGCCATTTCTTCCGCAGATTTTAAACATTCTTCCGCTTTTTCTAAATCTCCCAGTCTATAAAAAACACTGGCTCTGCTTAAAAAATGCAATACCCTTTCTTTTCTTGGGAATGGGTCTTTGGAGAGTCCTACGATCTCTTTTGGCAATCCGGAAGGAGTTTCAAGTAATGAGGACGAAATTCCCAATTTTTCAAAACCTTCCGACCATTCTCCTTTTTTAAAATCCTCCTCTCCGGAATAATAAAGCACTGTTGCCTTTAATATATCAAAATCGTAATATTGTTTATAAAACGCCTCTGAACATACGTAATTTCCCTCTAACAGGTCTTCTGGCCAGGAAGATAGGCAGTTTTCCATGGATTCTCTTTTGAAACTGTCCAGTTCTTTCAGAGCGTTATTTAATTCTTCAGAGTATTCGTTTCTATCTTTTTTAGCCGAGGCTTCTATAGAAGCGAACAAGGAATATAAATATCTTTTAAAACTGCCTATAGATCTTCCGGAAAGATTTGTCGAGTCTTTCAGAAACTCATTCTCTTCTAAAAATGCTAGTTTAGCTTTTTCGAATTCATTTCTTTTATACTGAAAAAATCCAAGGTCGGCATAAGATTGGGACTCGATCAATTGTCCTGCTAATGTTTTACTTAAACCCTTCCTATTTACATATTCCAATCGTTTGTCCGTTTCTTCCGCAGCCAAACGATAGTTTTGTTCTAAGATAAGATTATTTACTCGTATCCCTGAAGATAATAACGGTTGGAATACGGGAGGGATAGCCTCCGGAAATCTACCAGAACCGGAAATACGAACTGAGTCAGGGAGTACGGTTTCAAAAACGAAATCCCACATGGAATCCCAGACGGATTCCCAAAATTTAGGGCTCACCTTTTTAGGCAGCCAAAGAGTTTTGCGGGAATACGCCTCCTTCTCCGCTTCTTTTAAATTTTCTTCCGACTTGGAAATATAACCTAATTTTTGATAAGAAATCGCCAATGCATTTCTGATATTGATCGGGTCCACCAAACGAGACGGTTCGTTTAATTCCAATGCTTCCGACAGATACGGAAGAGCTTGTGCATACTCCCCCAATTCCATGTGAGACAGACCCGTCAAAGTCCTAAGTAACGTTAGTTTCTCTCTATAACTTTGTAGGTTTTTTGCGTAATCCGTCCCGGAATATAATTGAAGAAATTCGTTTTTAGAATAAATGTCCGAGGCGTTTTTTAATTTTCGGACAGCATCTCCATACTTGGACATATACATGGAGGCGCGCGCAGAGTTAAATAAGAAGACTGCCTTTTGCCTGTAGTCTTCGAATTGTGCTTTCGATATTATATAATTAGAATAGGATTCTACTAACGAATATTGTTCATCCGCCTTAGGATAGTTCTTGAGTAAAAAATAATTATTACCTAAATTCAATCTCAGATCGGAAAGAGCTTTTTTGTTTTGGAAATTTTCTCCGAGTAATTCCAAAATCTGACTATATAGTTCTATATTCTCTTCAAAATTCTTTTCAGGAAAATATTTAGAATATTCATCCCTATATTTATCCTCATCCGCCGGCTCCTTATCACTCGGTTTTCTGGATTTCATAATGTCCACATATTGGTATAACCAGCCTAAAAGCTGGTAGGCATCATGATAGGTAGGTTCTGCAAATATGATCCATCTAAGTTCGTATTCTGCCTGTTTATAATCCCTAAGAGCCGCCTCTTTTTTAATCCGATCCATTGTTCCGGAATTATAATAATAGGTTTCTCGGATTACTGAACGATTGATAAGATAATACGCGTATCCGTATAATGTCGCAAGATCCAAAAAAGCTCTAGCTCTAGGCAAAATCTTTTCCTTCTCGAAATATTGGTCTATATATACAAGCCCGTCTTTTTTATCCAACGGATCAAATTCGAGAGGATTCAAATTTCCTAAAATACTGGAGGCGTTTTTTTCACTCACGGATCTCGCCAATTTGAAAGAAGTATCTACCATCAGTTTCTGGTAATAGATGGCATAGTCCTTATAAACGGTGTCCTGAAAGAGGCTTTTACTTTTAGCCAGAAACATATTCTCGGTATTATAAAAATAATGGAGAGAAGCTTGGAAAAAATCAGATCTGTTCTCATAGTTCCGAGCTAGGTTTTCAAAATAAATAAAGAACCTTTCCATCTCTTTGTCGGAGATCTCTACCCCGGAATCATGATCGTAATTCTCCAAAAATGTGCGTAGAGATTCCAAAGAATAACGTACACTTCCTAAACCCTTAAAATTAGAAGATCTTAATAAATGGATTTTCAGAAAAAGCGGATCTTTAGGAGTGATATCTTTCAATAAAGGTTCCAGCAAAGAATTACTCTCGGCAAACCCTCCCTGCCCGGAAATCCCCGCTGCCTTAGTATATATCAAAAATCTATACAATACAGAAGAACGTTCTTTGATCTTATTGGAAGATTCTATCTTCTCAGAGAGAGATATCTTTTCAGAGTCGGATTTTCCCGCCAAGATCTGCTCTTCAAAAAGTCCGTATAAATTCCTAAGCTCCGTTGTCTGAGCTTCGGCCTCATTTGCTGCCTGCAGAAGTGTAGAAGGAATGGTCCAGTCCTTCTTTTTTGCTTCTTTAAGTTGTAGTGAGCCTATATTTCTTAATATTTCGTGAATATTATAATAAGCTGGAAATCGAGCAGCCAACTCTTGTTTTGAATTCAGTGCTGCTTCTATTTTGCCGGATCTTTCTTCTAAATTTCCAATCTCTTCTAAGATCGCTCCCGCTACCTGGGCATCCGCTTGAGCTCGAATATTAGAAAAATATTCTTTTATCTCCGAGATCCCCTTGTTCTCTGATTCTAAATAGAATACATATGCGAAGCCCCATTTAGGATCCAAACGAGAAGCTCCCATCTCCTTTTTGATCTCAGAGGTTTTGCCCGACTTTTTATGGAGTAAATATTTTTCGTTTAGGACTTTGGCCCGAAAAATAGGATAAAGTGAATCTTCCTTATAATATAATTCCAAGGAATCCAAAGCCAATAGATAATCATCTATTGATTGTTTTTTACCGTATTCTTTTGCGAGCTCAAATTGTGCAGAAATATTGGAAGCCTTAGGAATAGATCCGCTCAAAGGAAGAAAGTAAATATTCAAAGTTCCGTAATAGGCTGCAGTGAATAGAATACTTCCTCCATTAAAGGAAGAATACCTCGTATCGAATAAGGAAAAATTTCCAGAGGTCAGTCTTCTTTCTTTCATATCAGAAAGATCCAATCGAATGATCAGACTATTATCTCTCTCGTCTAATTTTCGGTTTCCATCCGAATCGGAACGAATGGATGTATAGAACAGATATCTTCCGTCGGATGACAGGCTGGGAGAGAAATCTAAATAAGAATCGTTAGTCAGTCTTTTAGTTTTTCTAGTGGAAAGATCCAAGGAATAGATCTCACCCTCTCTGGAATCGGCATAAGAAAGATATACGATCGACTTTCCATCTTGGGACCAATATGGATTTACCGCTCCGGATTGGGTGAGTAAGATCGGCTTCTCTTTTCCTTCTGTATCCCATAAGATCAAATTCGGAGTTCCCGGGGTCAACCTATCTGAAGAAAATAATAATACTCTACTATCCTTTCCCCAAATAGGATCGGAGTCCGAAAATTTATCCGACTTAGAAATATCAGAATATTCCGGATTTGTGATAAACTCAAAGTCGTCACTTAAGAACCTTTTTCCCTCTAGGATCTTTTTAGCCCAAACCTCAGGCTCGATTTCCAAAAGTACGATGTCTCCTGCTGTGTCATATTGTTCCGATACGAATGCCAACTTTTTACCGTCCGGACTGATCGCAGGTTTGTATTCAGAAGAAGGATGTTCCGTAACAGGGACCACAATAGAACTCTTAAGATCTCTAAACCAAATATCATAGTTTCCTTTTTGTCCCGTCGTATAAAAAAGATATCTTCCATCCTCGGTGGTGGAATTATATAAGTTATTTCCCCTTTGTACGGTCAAAGGAAACGGTTTATCATTTTCCGGATTGAAATAGTTTTTAGAAATAGGGCCATAATCAAATTCAATCGGCCTCACCCTTTCTAAGGATTTAAAAGCGGTGCAATAAAAGAAGAAAAATGGTAAAAGGAAAATACTCCGTTTCATTTTCCTTATTCCTTCTTTTTCCAATTCCCGACGGAAGCCTCGTAATATTCTCCTATATCTACTGAACGAAGCCAGGTGGTTTGGATACTTTCCTTGATCGAAACTTTTTCTTTTTCAGCCAAGTTGCGATTCGGATCGCCAAACGCCTTCTTTAGCTTTTCCTTAATTACGATCTCTCTATTTTCATTCGTTAGTTTAACAATATCATCTATACGAGATTTTTGTTTTGGATCTTGGGAAATCTTATCCACGCCTGCTTCTCTGATCTTAGGATTCCATCTGACTTTTCCGTCCAGCCCTTCTGCCAATACTCCGAGACTTCTATATTCTCTTAACTCTCTTGCTAAATATGCTAGAATACGAAGTGCCATATAAAATTGGTTATCACTGGCATTCCCGAATTCTTCTTTGATCAGATCCCTTTCCCAGATTTCGGAACCGGAAGAAGAAGTTTTGATAGATGCGATGAGCCATCCGTCTTTTTCTAGATTTCGATCCTCTCCTAACATTTGCTTTTCTGCAGCAGTTTGAGTTTGAGTGAACGTGATGGGTGGAGCCTTGATCGGGCAATACACGAATAAGGGAAAGATTGCAAAAAGAATAATAATGGATTTTGGAATATTCTTCATAAGTTTTACTGATTAAAAGTTTCGATCTCGTTTTGGGCACGTTTGAGAAAGTTTGCCAAAGGCATTCTTTGCTGGGATACCTGGTTATTTTCCAACTGGATGATCGTTCCTAAAATGGAACGTTTGAATAAGATAACCGCGTATACCAAACCTTTTGACAATTCCAATTCTATCTTATCCACTGCATAACTTCCGTAGATAAAATCAGTGAGTATATTGGAAGGTGCAAAAATATTGATCGCACTTTTTCCGAAATCGTTCCCGATCTGATAGATACTAAAAAATAAATTTAAGTTGGGCACGGGATCTCCCAGATTCCTTCCCCAAAGATTGAGATCCGCTTTCACTTTTCCATCATCTATCTTGGCCTGAGTTTTTGCCGGGAGCAATTGTTTTAGATCTATATCCTTAACTCTCAAGGAAACCGAATATTCCATTTTCTCAGGGTCGCCGGAGCCCACGTTAACGATCATATCCTTACCCCAAATTTCTCCGTCCAGAGTATATACTTTGAGATAATCCATTCGTAAATAATTTTCCGAATATTCCAGGTTAGCAGAAAGACCTGGAGAATCCGCTTTAGGTCTACTGTATTCGAAAGGTGTTCCTTTTAAAGAAGGATGATTTCCTATGATCTGTCGGATCGTAAAATTGGGAGCCGGGGTGCGGCCGTAATTCATTACGAACTTTCTTTTGTTACCCTCGATCAGATTTTTGGTCTCTTTTACGGAGAGATCATGGGTAAAAGGAACATTTGCATTCCATCCATCGATCCGATATAGTTTACAATCGTAACCGGGGCAGACCCCACTTTGCAGAAGTACATTAGAATTTTTAGATATTAAATTTCCCTGAATAATACTTCCATACCAATTAAACCCGATCGAAGCCTCCCCCTGGAAAAACAATCCCTTAACCAACCCACTTTCTTTAGGAGATAAAAGTTTAAATTCTCCTTTTAAATTCGGAACAAACTCTCCCATAGAAGGCGAAGGTCCGTTCTTGCCGGCTTTGTTTAATTCTCCATTCATCCCCAAACGTAATTTTTGGGAGAATGCACTTAACTCGAGTTTATCTATTTTAATTTTAGAACTTGGACTTCCGATCATCTTTAGATCTAAAGAAAGTTTTCCGTCTCGGAGATTCATTCCAGGCAAGTCTACTCCAAGACTTCCTTGGATATTTTGTCCGTGATTCCCTAGTGAATAATAAAAGTCTCCGTCTAGTCCTATCTTCTTACCTACTTGGTTTCTGACTGGGATTAATGTTTCTCGTAGAGACAAAGGAAGAAGTGGGACGAGCTGTTCTAAGTCCAAATCCAATCTCGCTTTTTTCAGATCCAAGACGAAAGGTTCTCCAAGTCCGATCCTTCCACCTGTTTCCAATTTTGCCGCGGAATCTCCTTCAGCGGAGAAGGCCCGTAGGCCTAGATTGGATACTAAAATTTCCTCCAGCCCCCAGGCTTTTTTAGGAAAATTGAATATAGCTTTTAGGCCTCCCTCCAGATAGATATTTCCGGAGCTACCCCTATCCATCGGGAATCTAAAACCTTTGGCTTTTAATTTTAAGCCGGCATCCAGTTGAGAAAAATCTTTTCCTAGGGCTGAAAGTTCAGCGGAGAATTTTCCGGAATAACCTTTTAGATAATCCCCGAGCCCAAAATTATCCAATTTCAGATTTAAATTCGGGCCTTCGGCCTGAGAATAATTCAGATTTCCTTCCAACAGAATTTCATTATATATTACTTTTAAATTTTTGAATGTAAAAGATCTCATCCAAGGAAGTGGGACCTTGGGTCCGGAATCTTTTTCATTTTGTGGATCGATCCGAACATCCCAATCCAAATTGAACATGGGAACAGAATGTCTTTTTTTACCGATCCTGAAATCTAATCCGTTTCCTCTAACTTCTCCTAGAACTCTTAGATTGTCCCAACTGCCTTCCGCCAAGATCGGAGCAAGACTTGCCTCTCCACTCATGGAAAAAAAATCAAACCCAAGACTATGCAAAAAATCTGATAAAGGTGCGAGCCTTATCCTGGATTTTTGGATGGCAAGATTCACTTTTCCTGAATCCGAAGCGAAGTCGGAAATTTTTCCACTTCCTTCTAACCAGGTATCTTCTCCCACTTTCCATTCTAAATTTTTAAGTAGGAGTTCCTTCTTCTCAGGAGAAACATCTATATCGTATTTTAATGAAAAGCCGAAAGGAGCACTGACCCTATTAGCAATTCGTATCGGTATTTTTTCTGAGCCGAGGTCGAGCTTGGAATGAAATCCTGATTTAGAACCTTCTTCCCTTTCCCAAATCCATGTACATCTAAATGGATGGTCTAGTCCTCCGGAAGAATCTTGAAATCTAAGTTTTATCTGATTCTCCGGATTCAATTTCACTTGGAACTCGTCTATAAGATCCAAAATTTTCAGATCGAATGGGATCCGAGTAAAACGATTCGTATCCAAAAGAAATCCAAGTTCTAATCCTTCCAACCCTGCAGAGTAAGACTTGGAACCGTTTTCTGAATTCACTCGAACATTGATGTCTTTTAGGTCCAATTCTAAGAATGCACTCACTGGAAAATAGGTGCGGATCTCAGTAAGAGGTTCACTTTTTTCCACAGGTATTTCTTCCTTTTCGCTAGGAGGAAAAACGGAGGAGATATTCCAAAGGTTTCCTCTTTGTTGGAGGTCCAACTCCAATCCGTGGATGGAAATTTTGGAAATTTTTAATCTTCCTAAGATAATAAGAGGAAGATTATAAGAGATCCCGAGTTCTTTAGCGGTCATTACAGGCTTCTCGTCCCAGTCGGTTGTGGGATATAATTTTAGGTCAGTGAACCTGAATCCGTAGATGGGAGAAAAACTTCGGACATTCGCCTCGAACTTCCCCGCAAAAACGGATGAGGCAATTTTATCGAATAGAATCTGTCCTGTGATTGAGTTGAAAAGGAGATGATAGAAGAGAAAAATCCCCGCAATGATCCCAAGGCGGAGCTTTTTCTTTTTCAAATACTGTAGAAACTCGGAAGCCAACCGAAATGTTTAGGCTAGTACTCGAAGGATTCGATAGCCTCTTCCAGCGTTTTGTAGATCTCGAAAATGCTAGCTAACTTTGTAATCTCCATTAAATTTTCGATATCATTATTCAAATTGGTAAATACCATGCGACCCTTCAAGCCGTCGATATGCTTGTAGATGTTAAGAAACATCCCCAAACCGGCTGAGTTGATGAAAGGAACTTTTTTCAGGTCGATGATAAACTTTGGAACGTCACCTTTCGAGATATACTCCTCGATTTTTTGACCAAGTTCGAATTCATTACCCGCTTTAATCGGGCCTTCGATCTTGATGATGTGAACGTCGTTTTTAGTGGTGACTTTGATTTTCATAACCCTTTCTTGGATTTTTGTGCTTATATAAGATCTGCATTCCGGCCTCCTTGTAAAGCCCTTTTTTGCAGAATTGGCCTGTCGAATCCCTCGAAAGCTCCCAAAAATCAAAGAGAAACTAGGTTTTGACTCTGACAGAAATTACAGGAAATATTGTCGACATTTTGGCCGAATACAAACATCGTACCAAGGTCAGCAATGCCCGCTAAGCCCCCTCTTTTATCCCTAGTCATTCCCGTTTATAACGAGGAAAAAACCATCCCCGAACTCGTGAAAAGACTCCGGGGCCTACTCAGTATCTTAAAAGAAAAACAACGCTTCGGAAAAGAAGATGCAGAAATTCTTTTTGTAAACGACGGTTCAAGAGACGGGACCTTCGATGTATTAAAAAAATTCTGCGAAAGAGAGCCAGGTTTTTTTCTTCTGAACTTATCCAGAAATTACGGACACCAATTGGCGATTACTGCAGGGATCGATACTGCAAGAGGTGAAACTGTCGCCGTTATGGACGGAGACTTACAAGATCCCCCGGAGTTCGTCGCCGATCTCTACGCAAAAATGTCGGAAGGTTACGATGTCGTTTATGCGAGAAGAAAGAAAAGAGAGGGTGAGTCTTTTTTCAAGCTCATCACAGCTCACGTATTTTATAGGATTCTAAAAAAAATCACTCGATTCGATATCCCGATCGATACCGGAGATTTCAGGATCATGAGCAGAAGGGTGACTGATGTTCTAGTATCCATGAGAGAACAACATCGTTATATCCGAGGACTCATCGCTTGGATCGGTTTCAAACAAACAGGTTTGGAATATGATCGCGACGAACGTTTTGACGGAGAAACCAAGTTTTCCGTCAGCAAAATGTTAAAGTTTGCATTGGACGGGATCACTTCCTTCTCTTCTGCTCCGCTCAAATTTTCCTCTTATTTAGGATTTGCTTCCGCGTTTTTCGGTGCATTGTACACGGTTTATATTCTTTATTTAAAACTGTTTACTGATAATACCATCCAAGGCTGGACCTCGGTCATGATCGTTGTTCTGGTATTAGGCGGGATCCAGCTTATCGCATTAGGTATGATAGGTGAATATTTAAGCAGAGTAAACGATCAATCCAAGAACCGTCCTCTCTATGTGATCGAAAAGATCTACTCGGTAAGACCAAAAAGTAAAAAATGAACCGTACCTGGGATAGAATATTAGGAATCTTATTCGGCGTCCTTGCCTTGGTTGCCACCGGAGTTATGATCTCCAAGAACTGGCAGGCATTCTTAGAGATCTGTCCGATCACAGACCTTCTGACCTGGGACGAGAATATCCGACTAAATGCTGTATATGACCAGTTCCAGGACTATAGAGACGGCAAGATCTGGAGGGCAACACTTCCCTTTTTAGAGGCAGCGACCTGGCCACCGTTACGTCCAATATTCTCTCTTATACTTTTGGCAAGTCCAGGAGAATGGCCCATCACTTGGAAGGATTCCTTTCTTGGCTTGGCATTTTATGCTCTTTGTTTTCCTTCTATCATCTATATCGTTTCCAGGATTTCAGGATCTTTTCTTTTCGCGAGTTTGGTCTCTATTTTTGTATTGGCTTTGAGCCTTCATACTTCTGAAACTCCTGCTTATAGTCTTTCTTCTATGTTGGAAACCCAAGGAATGTTTATTCTTCTTTGGGTGTATTGGGGATTATACAAACTTTATGATTCTGTAAAAGACCTGAAGCCGGGAGAAAGTTTACCTGCAGGCTCCAAGATAGCCGCCTTGGTCTCTGTAGTTTTGATCCTTCTATTCTTTACCAAGTATCCTTACGGACTTTTATTATTCATTTCCATCTTTTTGTTCGAGTTACTTTCCAGATTTCCGGAATGGATCGGGTTCATTCGATTCTCTGTAAAGGTCCATTATAAAGGGATCAGGCTTTTATTTCTGATCGTAGTTGTCCTTCTTGTGCTTTCATTGCCTGTCTTAAGAGTAGTGACAGATTGGAATCTGGACCAAAGGTCTTTTAAAAAAGTATTATATTTCCTGACTGTTCTTCTTTTTTTGGATTTCAATTATTTCTTATATAGGAACAGAAAGGATTTAGGGGAAATTTCTCCTCCTTCTATCAAAATACTCTATCTGTATGCGATCCTTCCTTGTTTCATTTGGTTATTCACGAACCTAGACAGGGTAATGAGTTTAGTAAACGCTCAAATGATCGTGAACAAATTCGTTCGTAGTTTTATCTTAAGTTTATTCGAATCTCCGGAGGATAAATTTCCGGCGAGCCATGTGTTCAGCGAGCCTTGGATTTTTAGGACCTTCTTCTTATTCTCCTTAGGAGCAATCGGATACTGGCTCTATCAAAACAGAAAAGAAAAAACTGCTTCTCCGCAAACAAAGTCCGAAGGAAAAATAGATTTTCTACTTTCTAAGTTGCAGAATATCAGTTGGCCGAAATTTCTAAAAGATCCGTTATTCGCAATCACTGTAATCGTATTCTTACAATATATTGTTATAGATGCGACCACCGGTAACAAACAACTTAGACATGTATTCTATCCTTTGCCTGCATTACTTACGATCTTAAGTCTCTGGTCTTTCAGATTGGTTCAAATTTCTGAAAAAAGTAGAATATTACTCTTCTCCGGAATTTTTCTATTCTTCTTTCTATGGGCTTCTAGCCTATTTGTGAGAGAAGGTGGACTATTCAGCCAAACGTATCTTTCCAAAAACCAATTTTGTTTAAAAGGTTTCGACACGGAGGCATTCGAACCGGCGAGAGAATTTGCGAAAGAGATAGATCCTCAAGGGAAATACGTCGCATTTAATACATTTCACGATGAGGAGAACTTCCAAACACCCGGAAGAATTCTCGCCTCAGAATTCGATCTTTTATTCAGACAAAAAACGGTCGAAAAAGGGAAATATCGCAACGATAGCAAATATAAATGGAAATCTTGGGACGAGTTTGACAAAGCTGTGTATGTAGGACCTTCTTGCGAATTACCTCCTAAGGTTCTTACCAGAGCGGAAAGTTTAGGTATTACCCTGGATCCTATCAAAGAAATTAAACATCCAAACGGAGATTATTGTTTCAAAGAATTTCGTCTTATTAGAAAATAATCGGACTAAACCGAAACCCGTTTTCGGTAAACGGCTCAAGGCATCGTGACTCATCCATGGTTATTACCCACCATTATCGCGGCTACGCCTTCCGCCTTTTTTCTATTTTTTATCTATTTATATTTATATAAAAAAGAAGGACAGAAAGCATTGCTTGCCTGGTCCATCTGCTGGGCATTTCATCTTTTAGGATACATTGGAAATATCATGAATGTAGGAGGCGCGGACTCTTACAAATATTTTCCCACCTTCTCCATTGACTTCATTAGAGCACTTTTCCAATTCTTAGGATGTTTATATTTTTTAAATAAATCATTCTCCAGACCTTTTCAGGTCTTATTTTCGTTAACTGGCCTATGGGCTTTGTTTTTAGACTTAGAGAAGATCAAAGACGCTTATATGATCTGGCCCATTTATATATTGATTGGCGGATCCCAAATTTATACGGGGATCATTTTTCTAAGAACTAAAAATTTAATCCCAAGTTTAGGAAAGATGATCGCAGGTTGGATCTTTATTATCTGGGGAATTCATGTACTTAATTATCCGTTTCTTCGATTTCATCCTGAATTCGGCTTTATAGGTTTTTTTATCGCAGGTCTTTTTAGATTCGCCTCCGCAATCGTAATACTACTCGTATTCTTTGAAGAAACAAAAGCGGCTCTTTTCAAAACGGAAGGAAATTATAAGAAGATAGTAGATACAACCTTAGAAGGGATTTGGCTGATTGATAAGGATGCCAAAACTAAATTCGTAAATTCTAAAATGGCCGAATTTTTAGGAATGAGCGAAAAAGAACTGATAGGTAAAAGTTTATTTGATTTTATAGCAATGGATAATACTGATCTTGTAAATAGAAGACTGGAAGAAAGAAAACAAGGACAAGCAGAAGTTCATGATTTCTTTTTCAAACGACCCGATGGAGAAGCAGTCTGGTTATTGATGTCTACAAATCCAGTCTTCGACTCGCAAGGAAATTATGAAGGTGCGCTTGCTATGTGCACTGATATTACCTACTATAAAAAAACGGAAACCGCATTAAAAGAAAGTGAAAGACAACTTTCCACTTTGATACGAAATCTTCCAGGCATCGCATATCGCTGTGCATACGATCACGATTGGACCATGGAGTTTATTAGCGAAGGTTGTTTCGAACTTACAGGTTACTCTCCATCCGACTTCGTCTCTAACCGTACAATTACTTATGGAGAGATCATGCATCCGGAAGACACTGAAAGAGTATTTCATGAAGTTACGGAAGCAATTGGCAAGAATGTTCCGTATCGACTTCTCTATCGAATCTATCAGAGAAGTGGGGAAATGCGCTGGGCGTTCGAACAAGGTTCAGCGGTCAAAGGCGATAATGGAGAATTGATCGCGCTCGAAGGTTTTATCACAGACTTCACTCAAGTTAAACTTGCGGAAGAAATTATGGCGAATGCTCTCCAGGAAAAAGATATTCTACTCAAAGAAGTGCACCATAGGGTTAAAAACTATCTGCAAGTTCTATCCAGTTTACTTTCGATCCAGCTTGAGCAAGGAGAAGTAGAAGTAAGTAATCCAACCCAGGTTTTGACCGAATCCCAAAATAGAATTTTATCTATGGCATATGTGCACGAATCCTTGTATGGAAAACATAGGATCAGCGACGAATTTTTCCCGGAGTTTGTAAGCCGGCTTGTAGACAGCCTTCTCAAATCTTTCGGTCATAAAAAAGAAGAGATTCAAATTTTCCTAAATTGTGAATCTCTTCCGATCAAACAAAATTCTGCGATCCCGATCGGTTTGATCCTGAATGAATTAGTAACTAACGTTCTAAAACATGCATTTTCTTTTAAAAAACGTTCCGAAGAAAAGATCATCAAAATCTCTTTTTACAAAGATGAAAATTGGATCCATTTGGACGTTACAGATAATGGAAAAGGGAAATCTTCGAGCTCTAAATCAGAGGATTCCATGGGTTTAGAACTTGTGGATCTTTTGACAAAACAGCTAAAGGGCTCGGTGATGGATCTTTCTTCCGAGCAAGGAACTGTTACAAGGATACGGTTCCCAGCTTCTTATTAGAGATTTGGAAATTCGTCTGTAGGAATTCCTACATGGGTTAAGGGCGCCCCGCCCTAAACTTTGGGTGGGGGGAGTGGCTCGTGGGAGAGCCCTTTCCGCATATCACAGAATTAAGATCTCAACAACCAAATTTTGTAACTCTCTATGTTGGAATTCCAACATACTCGGCACATTCGCGCTCGATATTTCTAAACTCCTGAAGTTACCACCGATGTTGGAGTCCTAACATCTCCTATAGGCTCAGGTTCTCGGTTCGCAACTTCCCTAAAAGTATCAAAATACTTCTCGTGATTAGTTCCCATAAGCCTATCCCAAATATTAAAGTACAAACTGTAATTACAGTTAAAATATTTATGGTGCATATTATGATGAGTAGTAGAATTATGAAGTCTTAATATTTTATTTTCCATAAACCATTTCGGAAAAAGTTCGAAAGAAAGATGCCCCAACACATTTAAAAAATTACTGTAAAAGAAAAAAACAATAAGAGCAGTCGTATGCACCGGTAAGAAAAGGATTACCAATGGAACGATACCAGCTTCTACCACAGCTTCGTACGGATGAAATGAAAACGCTGCCCATGGAGAAGGGTTCGTAGACTTATGATGGACTAGATGCATTCTTTTAAAAAGAAGAGGATGATGCATCAAACGATGGGTCCAATAAAAGTAGGTATCGTGCAAAAATATCAAGGCAACGATGCTGAATAGAAGATACGGAACCCCGTAATCCTCAACCTTATCGTAGATAAAAGTCCAGCCGGCATTCTTCATTAAAACGACCAGAATTCCGGAAGCAGCAAAGATCGCGAGAGAGATTGCCGAATATTTTAGTTCGTGAGAAATTTTATCTTTTTCCGGAAGTTTATTCTGGATGATTTTATGTTTAAGCCTTTCTTTATAGATCACCCAAATAAAAACATAGGCGATCCCCGCCATTAAAATATAGCGGAACCATAACATGCCTAAGGTCAAAAAATAATAAGCGGTATAACCTAATTGATCCACGATTTCGTTCATCCCATTCTCTCCGTGTATACACAGTTTACACGATAGGACAACAATCAGCCTATCCGATTTTAAAAAACCTCTAGCTGATTTCGAAATCTGCAGTACTTTTTAAAGATTCGTCCCTACCACGGTTACGGCGGAATTCGGTTGGAGTAACTCCAGTCAGTTCTTTAAATGCACGATTAAAGGGTCCCAAGGATTGGTAGCCTAGATCCATAGCCACCCTGATAATAGGAACCTCATCTTTTCCGGAATCTAAAAGGATCTCACAGGCTTCTTGGATTCTGTAACGATTTAGGAAATCCGGAAAATTCCGAAAACCCATGGCCTGATTGATCAGCCTTCTGAGTTTATATTCCTGCACTTCTAAATCTTCTGCCAGCTGCCCGATTGTCAGTCCTTCTTTTCGATATAGTTTTGTTTCTTCAAACGCAGAGACTAATTTTTTCTTCAAAGCGGGATCTGCATATACCGCTTTTTCCTCTGTATCCTCAATTTCTTCAGGCCTTGGATCTACCAAACCTTCTTTCAATTCGAAGACCAAATACATGAATGCAAGTATAAGGCCCCAAGCGAAAATCACATTTGCTAAATCCAAAATTTCGGATAATACCCGTCCTCTTAAGATCAAGTGAGAGAACATATTAAAGGTGATTACACTTCCGGTCATCAGAATATGAACTTCACGTAACCTTCTTCTTGTCTCAATCAAGTCATCCTTTCTACCTGAATAGATCCGGATAATGGCAGCTACAACAAAGCCCAAAGATAGAAGAGTCGGAATGATGATATGAGCAAGAACAGTTTCCGAAACGATAGGTCCTCTCATATTGATCAGATCTAATACTGGATAGACAGACCAAGCTGAAACCCCGACCTTGCAGATAAGTAAAAACCAATGCCAATATTTGACCTCGAAATGATCCTCGAAGATAGCAAGGCTGATCATCCAAAAGAAAAAAGGTAAACTGATCAAGCCTGCGAATAGAAACGTACGAACAGCGTAAGGGATCTTAAGATCAGGATCCAAGGATAGGAGAATATAACATACAATCCCGAATGAAAAACCTCCCGCGATACGTATCCTCAGATCATAAAAGTATCTCCACCCGAGAAGCCCGATGATAAAGATTAAATTCGAAAGACAGAATAAATGTAATATGTCCGTGATCTGTGAGATCAAATGAGTTCTTCCAGTTTTTCCAATTCTCCCCAAAAGTCCTTTGTTTGTAAACCAGGAAGAAATTTCCGAATCAAGCTGCTGTCGATAAAACTGTCTTCTCTATCCATCTTTTCTTCGGGAACAACCTGAATCTTACCATGATCTTCTAAGAATCGGAAGATCTCCAACCAGGTATGCCATTGCCCATCGGATAAAATTAACTCGGAAGGCAGATCATTTCCAGGATAAGATAGAAGTAAACGTACCACTTCCGAAATATCGTCCGCATGGATCAGATTTAGTTGACGTTTTGTCTTTTTGACCGAACCTTTTCTCGCCCAATTTGCCGGATTTCTTCCCGGTCCATAGATCCCTGAAAGTCGGAGGATCTTACCGCCCTTCTCCAAAAATTGTAACTCTGTTTTGTAACGATCATGTTCCGGATCTAAAGGTGTTTTTTCAGTGATATCAGAAGTAATTCTCTGGTAAATGCTAGTTGATCCGAACATCCAAACAGTTTTGGAAATGGAAAATATAGTGTCGAAAACTTGCTCTCTATTCTCGAGTTTCTGAGCGGGGAATGTGATGAGGCTTGCATCAAACTTCGAACCCTCGTATTCTTTGAGGAAATTTTCCAAGGAAACGGTATCGGACAGGTCCAGCAAAATGGAACCTTCTACTTTTGTTTCCCTAGAAACTCCTAAAACAACATTTTCTTTTTGTAATGTACGTAGAATACGTAAGCCGGTATATCCCAGCCCGAATATCGCGAACTTAGGCATTACTCCAAACCGAGTCTTTTGTAGATCAGTCCCACCTTATCCAAGTAAGGTGAAATTTGGAAGATAGAATCCAGATCTCCGGGCTTAAGTACCTTCTGCACCTTAGGGTCTTCTGCAAGTCTTGTCTTCAGGTTTTGGGAAATATCCGCCCAAACAGCCATCGCATGACCTTGTACAATTGCATAAGCATCTTCTCGAGTAATCCCGCCTTTTTCGATCAAATGAAGAAGTACTTTTTGAGAGAAGATCAAACCTCTTGTGGTTCCTAATGTTCTTTCGATCGCATCTGGATACACATGTAGATTTTTTACTACGAATAACATTTTATCCAGAATATACTCAAGAGCAATCGTAGAATCCGGAACAACTATCCTTTCTGCAGAAGAATGAGAAATATCTCTTTCATGCCATAAGGCCACATTTTGTAAAGCGGTAGAAACATTGGAACGGATCACTCTAGAAATACCGGAGATCCTCTCACAGATCACGGGATTTCTTTTATGAGGCATTGCAGAAGATCCCTTTTGTCCCGGAGAAAAAGGTTCTTCAATTTCTCTGCCTTCCGTTTTTTGAAGAAGACGAACTTCGGTCGCAAAACGATCCAAGCTCGCTGCAGTTACGCCTAACGCGGACATATAAGCCGCATGTCTATCTCGAGAAACAACTTGGGTCGCGATCGGATCAGGCTTGAGCCCCAACTTCTCACAGACGTATTCTTCGATATCAGGCTCTATATTGGAATAAGTTCCGACTGCACCCGATAATTTTCCTACAGCTATTTCTTCTTTCGCCAGGGCCATACGCGCCCTGTTTCTTTTCATTTCTTCGTAAAATAATGCAAACTTTAGACCGAGAGTCATCGGTTCCGCATGGATCCCGTGAGATCTACCAATACAAGGAAGGTCTCTGTATTGGATTGCCTTCTCCTTGATCGCCTCGATAAGTTGGTCCGTTTTTTTCAGAATCAGATCCATTGCTTGGACCATCTGCACACAAAGTGCGGTGTCACCGATATCGGAAGAAGTGAGGCCGTAATGTACATGGCGACCTGCAGGCCCGATATAAGAATTCATATTAGTTAAGAATGCGATTACATCGTGGTGGACCTTGGATTCAATCTCCAGGATTTCGTCCACTTTGAATCTTGCTTTGGAACGGATCTCTTCGAAGTCTTCTTTAGGGACCTCCCCTTTTTTCATCCGGGCTTCAGTGGCCAATATTTCGATTTCTTTCCAAATATCGAATTTGTTCTCCAACTCCCAAATTTTAGAAATCTCCGGATTCGAATACCGATCAATCATTCCAGTTTCCTTGGGGAAATACCCCCATTGATAGGATTTTTATCGGGTGCCGATCCGTAAAACGTTTTTGGTTCGCACTGGGCAAACCGAGCCTTAAGGAAAACAAGAAGGAAAAAGGGCGATGTTGGAGTTCCTACAAGCCCAATCTATCCGGCCTCCTGCGCCTTTGTAAGAGAATTTCGTAGAACCTCTCTTAACTTTATGCCTTCCTATCAGGATCAATTCCTTTTTTACGGAGCCATTTACGACGCCCCTTTTCTCCAAACCATTTTAATATGGGTGAAAGTGAGCCGACTAACCAAGGAAACACAGCAGCCAATCTAGAAGTAAGCCCGTCACTATAAGGAACATAGATCTCTAGTTTACCGGTTTGGATCCCCTTAAGAACCGCCTTCGCAACATCATCCGGAGATTTTACTGCATTCAACCAATTCAAAACGGTCCCTCCGTTCATAGCCTCATGCATGAGCATCGGAGTATCCACAGCGGCGGGATAGATGCCGGAAATTTTAACACAACTACCTTTCAACTCTTCATGAATTGCAGTTAAAAAACCTCGGAGCCCGAACTTAGTAGCAGAATATAGTGCTGAATCTGCGAGAGAGATGATCCCTCCTATCGATACTATATTTGCTACCGATCCTCTTCCTCTTTCCAGCATCATAGGAACAATGGCGCGTATTAATCTAATCGGACCGAGTAAATTGATGCCGGCATGACGATCTATTTCCAGAGTATTTTGTTCCAGAAAGGGACCTTCCTTCGCATACCCTGCGTTATTTACTAAAACTTCTAGATTTGGAAATTTAGATTTAACGACAGAAACCATCGCTTCCAACTCTTCCGACTTTGTTAAATCGCAGGCGATCAATTCTGGAGTTTTAGAAAGCCGACTTGCAATCGACTTCATCTTTTCTTCCTGAATGTCACAAAGGATCAAACGATATCCGGCTTTATCTAAACGTAATGCGATTGCTTCTCCGATCCCACCTCCCGCACCTGTAATCAAAGCGATTTTAGATCCAGAAAGTTCTTTTGTCCCGGAACTCATCTAACTGCCCTTGCAAGCTCTGTAGATGCGGCATTAGAATTATCATCTGTCTTCAAAATATCGAATTGTCCAGATTTCAGCTCCGGCCATCCCATTTTACGTTGGATTTTAGATCGATATTTCTTATACGCGACCTGGTTCACGTAGACGGAATGCCGTCCAGTATTCAGATAATGGATTCCTCCGTTTAACAAAGGTCTATCATTCCAAATTAGAGATCCGAATTTTTTTGCGGAAGGATCTCCGTTTCGTTTCGCATCTATATAAGAAGAAATTAAATTAGCCATCTCATCAAACATCTTATACGCTCCTCCGTCGGTTTCCATATAACCTAGAGCGTAAAGATTTTCATAATTACGGTTAAAAAGAGTAAGATAAAGTTCCGGGCGCCCGTTTTTCCATTCGAAATATTTTTCCTCCATATAGGGAATTGCCCAATGATATCCGGTAGCAAGCACGACCAAATCGATTCTTTCTTTGGAACCATCCTTAAATTCCACAAATTCCCCGTTTAATCTAGAAACGTCTCCCTTCGCAATCACATCTCCATGGCGAAGATTATGCAGAAGTTGGTCATTGATGATCGGATGAGTTTCGAAAATTTTATGGTCGGGAGCTTGGAGACCGATCTTAGTCAAATCTCCTACTAAAAATTTTAATATAATACCGAAAACCCATTGGGAAAACCAATTCGGAATCCAATGTGCCCCGTCTCCAAATACATCTGCAGGCATACCGAAAATATGTTTTGGAATAAAATAATAACCTCTTCTCACACTGATGAATGCTTGTTCTGCCGCAACCCCTGCGTCGCAAGCAATATCGCATCCTGAGTTACCTGCGCCTACAACAAGGACTCTCTTTCCACGAAAGGAAGAAATATCCTTATACTTAACGCTATGTATCACTTCTCCGCGGAACGTTTCGATACCTTGTAACTTTGGAATGTTCGGAGACCAAGTTATTCCGCTGGCACAAATAACTCCTTCATAAAGTCCAGACTCTCCGTTCTCAAGTGTTACCAACCATTTGGATCCTTTCTGTTGGATGGACTGGACAGACGAATTGAATTTTATATGACGATATAGATCATATTCCCTGGCAAACGTTCTATGATATGCAAGTATCTGACGGTTAGAAGGATAATCAGGATATTCTTCAGGCATTGGATAGTCCGCATAATTGGAAAGATATTTAGAGGAGATAAAATGGGCGCTCTTATACATAGGAGATCCCGGATTTTCTATATCCCAAATTCCTCCTACATCCTTATATCTTTCGATTACATGAAAAGGAATCCCCTTCGACTTTAAAGATCTTGCCATAGACAATCCTGCAGGGCCGGCTCCCACTATACAGTAGTGGCCCGAATAATCACGAGCCTCGTTTGAATTAGAAATTGTAGTCTGTTCTTTCATATATCCTCTTCCAAAAAAATGAACATTGCTCTTTTTATTTATGATCAATGCTCATTTTTTGGAAATAAGTCAAACAAAAATCAGCCGTAAAAGAAAAAAGTAGTCCGAGAAGAAGAGGAAATATAACTGTATCTCCTATGAAGCAGGGCCAGCGCACCCCGGTACAATCCCGAAGTAAAGAAAGAGTAGATTTGATCCTAAGAACTGCAAAAGAATTGATCGGAGAAAGAGGGATAGATGCGGTAAGTATGAGAGAAATCGCTCAATCTGCAGGGATACAGATAGGATCCTTATACCAATACTTTCCCGGGAAAAACTCTCTCTTACTCACGATTATGAGAGATTATTACGACAGAATTTACGCCGGAACCAAATCCCTTTTAGATCAGGTCAATAATGCGGAAGAATTGGAATCGGCCGGAGAAAACGCACTCATACAATTCGCGGAATTCTTCCAAAAAGACACGGCACTCGCAAATCTTTGGGCAGGCGCAAGAGCCGTCCCAGAATTAGTTTCGGAAGATATTTTAGATACATATAGAAATGCAGAACTGATAATAAAGACTGCATTACGTTGTTTACCCGGATTAAAAGAAAACGATCTAAAACCTTTCGCGCTCTTTCTTAGCCATACAATGGGTACGATCGTTCGTTTTGCAGGAGAAATCGAAACGGAGGAAGGAAAGGCGGTTCTTAAAGAATGCCAGGAAATATTCAGACTCAGGTTAAAAGCCCTAATCGATCTCTCCAAGTCCTCTAAAAAGAAAATCAAATAGAGATTTTAAATTTCTCATTAACAAGATGTTTTCCCACAAGACTCACGGAGAACAAATAGGAAAACGGACTTCAGGAGTTCCTGCGAGACTCGGAGATCTCTGTGCGGCCCCTCCTCCCCACTAACCTAATTCAAAAGAACTCACGAATTCCTTAATTAGATTGATATGATCAACTTCCGGAGAAGGATTCTCCTTGCTTGGCTCATATAGATGTTCATCAAAAACATGGTAATCGAAAATTTTCAATTCGAAGTCGGGAATAGTGATAATAATATTTTCGGAATGGATATCAAAGATCAATTTTTCTTCGTTCGCAAGATAACGGGTTACTTCTATTACTCTATGAAAATCCAAGGCGATCTTTTTGAGTTTGGATTTGCTGATGATCCCGAATCTATGAGTGTCAAAGTTCAATTTCCATTTAGGAAAAAGTGCGTCTTGGATCGGGTTCTGCCTCACCTTCTCGTTCAATCGAATGAATTCTTTTAAATGTTTTCCAGGTAATAAATTTTGATTATCGCAGGGAGTAAGAGTGACCACAGGAACGCCGAAAGGACTTCTCCTAAACCGCAAACCCATAAAAAATCGAGTGGGAAGTACAAGATCAGGAATCAGACTTTTTAATTTCCAATAGTGTAATCTTTCTAATCCTAAACGAGCGAATTTAAAACGGATCTCGTCTCTTTTGGATTCTCCCCATGCTGATTTTTGCAAATGATGCATGAGACCGATCTCTTCGGTTTTCAGATAACGTTCCAGGTTATTCTGCACCTCTTTATACAAAGAACCGAAAATAGGATCAGAAGGTAGTTTGGATTTCCCGATTTTAACTACTTGGTTCCAAGGAAGTGTGTATACGAATTTATAAGAGCCTCTTCCTATATAGTTCTCTGCGGCGAGAGGCATAAAATTATCTAAAAACTCTCGACCATATCTATGCGTTATGCGAAACACATGAGATACAGGAAAAAGTTTTTCGTAAAATTTTCGGGCAAAACCGGATTGCCTAAGACGGAAGTCGATGGGCAGATCCTCTTTTGGGATCTGAGAATCCGCCCTGTCCGGATCGAAGAATAATTCCTTATCCAGGCCCTTTTCAAGAATCTCGATAAAGCTAGGAATTCCGGGAGAGTTCCAAAAATTCCGGATTGCCTCTCCGAATTCGCTGAATCTTCCCTTTTTCGCCATTAAAATCCCAAACCTTATTTGGAAAGGTAGTACAAGTCTCTTTTGTAAGTAGGAAGAGCGGTTTTATTCTTCTTAGAATTTTCCAATGCCTTATCTTTCTCTTCGTCGATCCACCATAAAGACTTGGCAGCGCCCTCTCCCGAATATCTAGAAAGAGGATTTTCGGGAGTTCCGAATCTATTCCAGTAAAGAACTCTTGTGGATTTAATTCCCCAAAGAAGAACGTATGGAACCTCTTTGGTTAAGATCTTATCTATTTTCTTCAAGATTTCCGTTCTCTTTTTGATATCGAATTCAGTTTTTTGCTGCTCTATAAGTTTGTCCACTTCCGGATTTTTAAAACCGTTATAATTGTTTTGTCCATTCTCGTTTGCATATTTAGAATCCCAATGATGTTCAGGATCAGGGAAAGAACTACCTGCTCCCCAAGCGGCCCAGGTAACGTCAAAATCGTACTTATCCATTCTTTCAGACCAATTGGCAAGATCGGTACTTTCTATCGTAACTTGGATTCCCAGTTCTTTTACTCTTTCCATGAATAGAGTAAAATATTTTTCTACACTTCTATCTCTTTCCAGGATATGGATCACAAACTGTTGTCCGTCTTTTTCCAAGAATCCTTTTGCATTCGGTTTCCATCCTGCATCAGCAAATAATTTTTTGGCAGCTTCGGGATCATAGTCTATCGCAGGATTTGGCAACTGTCCTTCTTCCCATACGGAACCGTAATAGGAATCAGTGAGTTGGTATTCTCCGAATGCAAGTTTATCCACCATAAGTTTTCGGTTCACTAAATGAGCGATTGCCTTTCTGATACGAACATCGTCGAAAGGTTTTCTTCTCATATTGAACGCCCAGCCCTGGAAGCCCGACTTTTTATCATTATAGATCTTTTGTTTAACGATATAATTTTTATCGAAAGGTTCTCCGGTTGTATCTTGAACCCAGGTAGCTGCCTTATATACGGGATATAGGTCTATATCACCTTTTTTGAATGCTTGGAATGCGACCGCGTCGTCGTTAAATACTTTAAAAATAAGAGTATCGAAGTTGTCAGATCCTCGATAGAAAGGATAGGCCCTCATCCAATAATCGTTCCTACGTTTCATTTTCACGTAGATCCCTTTTTTAGCGGATTGTAATTCGTAAGGCCCGGAAATCACAGGAAACTCGAAATTTTCCTTATTAAAATCCTTTCCATTATAATAATGTTCCGGAAGAATAAAGAAGTCATAAGCAATAAATTCAAAGTTCTTCCAGTGAATTTCTTTTTGAGTAAATTCCACTTCGTATTCATTGACTAACTTCGGAGCTTCGAAGCGGGAAAGATCAATCCTATGAAGAGCTGTATTATTCTTCTTATTCATGATGATTTCATAAGTGAATAAGACGTCTTTAGCGGTTATCGGTTTTCCATCACTCCATTTGGCGTTTTTATCCAGGTTGAATGTAAAAGTTTTCTTATCGGAGGAAATTTTCCAAGAAGAAGCAAGTTTAGGAAGAGGCTCCAATGTGATAGGATGTCTTTCCAAAAGTGGCTCGAACATCTGAGTGAAAATTTCCGCAGTGGTGGAAAAGTTTTCCAAATACCAGTTCAAGGATTTCGGATATTGGTGGCTATAGATCCTGAAGATCCCTCCCCTTTTAGCATTAGGAGAAGCAGAAGGGTTTGGTTTTCTCAATGCTTCCGGAATACTATTCGGATCCCCTTCCCAAGGAAGATCTTCAGTCGCTACGGAAATCTGGACTTCTTCTTTCTCTTTACAGCCGTTCGATGCGAACGTGATTACGGATAATAAAAGTGTAAAATAGCAAATTTTTAGGAATTTGGAATTTCTTAGGGCAACGTTCAAAGCACACCTCTTAGGAATGTTCGTGTTCGAAAGCTTCCGGGAAAACCCGATTTCAGGCAAACTTAAATGTAAAATTTTTGATGAAAAGATAAGAGGACGAGCCTTACAGCTAATTTTTATTTAACCCTATGAGCAAAGACAACATCCGGGATCCGTTTTAAATTGCCTAGGATCTCCTTCAATTGGTCCAAATGTTCCACTTCTATCATGAATCGTGCCATCAAAGTATCCTTTTGTACTGTGGAAGCTCCAGCCTCCAGGATATTTGTCTGGGTTCCGGAAATACTTTTTACCATCTCCAAGTAAATCCCCTGACGATCCTTTGCCTTCACTTCCACTCGAACTGGTACCGGTTCCGTCTGTCCATAGTCCCAATCCACCGTGATCTGTCTGAGTTGCTCTTCTTCTCTTTGTTTTAATGCAACACTACAATTCTTTTTGTGAACAGAAACACCTCTCCCTCGAGTTACGAAACCAATGATCTGGTCCCCAGGGAGAGGAGAACAACAACCTGAAAGACGGACAGGAATATCTCGGAGTCCCGCAACCAAAATTTTTCCACCGGCAACTTGACCTTGGGCCTGAGTCTGTTTAGAAACTTTTTCGGAAGGTTTACGTTTAAGTTCTTCTAATACTTCCGCATTCAAAGTCAGTTCTGCTGCACTCTCTGCACCTTGCTCCAGATCCTTGCTGGTCTCTTCTCTGAGTTTTCTGAAATAAGCGCGTAACTTTTGTCTGGCAGAAGGAGTTTTAACGATACGAAGCCAGATGGGAGAAGGTTTAGATCTTTTGTCCACGACAACTTCTACTTGATCCCCACTACGTAATTCCGTACGAAGAGGGATCATTCTACCGTTGATCTTGGCTCCCTTACAATGTAAACCTACATCGGTATGAATCCTAAATGCGAAATCTAGAACAGTCGCACCTTTAGGAAGTTGTATAATTTCTCCCTTAGGAGTGAAAACGAATACTTCGTCCTCATGAAGATCGTATTTTAATTCTTCTAAAAATTCTTTAGGATCCAAAGAAGAATCCTGCCAAGTTTGTAGGACTTCCAACCACTTGACGGTTAGATGTCTTTCATTGGCATGAGTCTTACCTTCTTTGTACACCCAGTGAGCTGCGATTCCGAATTCTGCGATGGCATTCATCTCTGCAGTACGGATCTGAACTTCCAAAGGTTTTCCGTCAGGACCGATCACTGTGGTATGAAGCGATTGATACATATTCGTCTTAGGAGTCGCAATATAATCCTTAAATCTTCCGGGAACGGGAGACCAAAGTGTATGCACAATTCCTAATACTCCGTAACAATCTTTAATCTCGTCCGTAACGATACGAATAGCTCTTAGATCGAAAATTTCATCGAAGGTTTTTTCTTTCGTTTTCATCTTGCGATAGATGGAGAAAAAATGTTTTGCCCTTCCTTCTACATTCGCGTTGATCTGAATCTCAGCGAGCCTTTGTTTCAGGATCAGCTGTAATTTTTCTATATAATCTTCTCTTTCGGACTTTTTGGCGCTGATCCTTTTTTTAATGTCCTGGTATTCTTCCGGAAAAATAACTTGGAATGCGAGATCTTCTAGTTCCGATTTTACGGAATAGATACCTAATCTTCCGGCAATAGGTGCGTATAAAGAAAGAGTTTCGTTTGCGATCCTTCTCTGCTTTTCAGGAGGTTGGAAAGAAAGAGTCCTCATATTATGGGTCTTGTCCGCAAGTTTGATCAGAATGACCCGAATATCCTGAATGGTTGCAATGATAATCTTGCGGATATTCTCCGCGGCTTCCGTTTCTTTGGACTGACTTTTGATCTGGGAAATTTTAGTCACACCTTCCACAAGCTGAGTGATCTCCGTTCCGAAATCACGGACCATATCTTCTCTTGTGTATTTTGTGTCTTCGATCACGTCATGAAGGATTCCCGCAGAGATTACCTTCTCATCCAGACCCAACTCGTATAAAATAAAACCTACCTGAAGAGGGTGAACTATATAAGGTTCCCCCGAAAGGCGAAACTGACCCTGGTGAGAATCATCCGAAACCTTATAAGCCTTTTCGATCATTTCCAAGGCCTCGGGGCCCATGGTTTCTCGAACCCCTTCGAGTAACATTTCTTTGGTGGCAGGAGCCTTAATAAATCCCATGTTCTTTTAGGTCCTTATATCCAAACCAAGATCCAAAAATCTGGTAGTATGAGTCAGGTATCCCATACTCACTCCTACCCCGGGAAATTCGGACAATGCTTCCAATTTTTCAGGAGTGATCCCTCCGGAACATTCGATCAGAATTTTAGGATTTTTTTCTTTTGCCCTATGGAAAGCTTCGCGTGTATCAGGTATATTAAAATTATCTAACATTAAAACATCTGGTTCCGCTTCGAGTGCGTCTTCCAATTGATCCAAGGAATCTATTTCCAATTCCACCATTCTTCCTGGAAAATTGGATCTGATTTTTCCCACGGGAATTTTTGCGGATCCGAATAAAGCCAAATGATTGTCTTTGATCATCGCCATCTCAGAAAGATCCAATCTATGATTAGAACCTCCCCCGCAATACACAGCATACTTCGCAAGTTTTCTGTATCCAGGAAGTGTCTTTCTTGTATCCAAGATCATTATACCCTTAGACCCATACTGATCTACGATCTTTCTAGTCGAAGTAGAAATACCGGAAAGATATTGTAAGAAGTTTAGAAGGATTCTTTCTACACGCAACATGGAGAGAAGGCTGCCTCGGATCTCTGCAATCTTGTCTCCTTTGACGAATTTTTCTCCGTCTTTAAAGAAGAAATGAAACTGCAAATCTCCGTTGGAAAGTTTAGAAAGAACGGAAGAAACACCACTACCGCAGAGAATACCTTCTTCCCTTGCGTTCAAGTAAGCGATCGCTTTTTGATCCGGAGAGAATAAGGAAACAGACGTTATATCTTGGTCAGGACAATCCTCGTCCCATGCCATTTTAGCCAGGGGGAAATAATCCGCCTCATTCGTCTCTGATATAGGCTTAGTATAAGCCCTCTTCACTTGGAATTCACCGCTAAGTAAAACAGTTTCGAATTATAAATGAGGATCAAGCGGAATTCGAAAATTTCAATATCTACAAAAAAGAAAGGCCCGGAAAATTCCGAGCCTTGCATGTATGAGTTGCTAAAATGTTAGACCGTCTTAACGAGCTTCTTCGTCGCTTTCTTGCTCACCAGAATCAGAAGGTTGCTCATTTTCTGTAGAAGGTGCCGGAGTTGAAGGCTCTTCTTCTTCCGGTTCGGACTCAGAAGTAGAAGCTGGCGGAGGAGTTGTAGTCTCCTCCTTCTTCTCTTCTGGTGTAGATGCTTCTACTTTATCACTTCCAGTCTGCTTCTTAGGAGCTTTTTTAGGATCAAACTTAGTCGACCCTTTAGCAGGTGGAATTAGCAATACTTGTTTTGGATAGATCAAGTTCGCATTTTTGATCTTGCTGCGGTTCGCTTCATAGATACGTTTCCAAAGTTTAGAAGTACCGTAATGTTGTTTGTAAGCGGAAATTCTCCAGAGGCAATCTGCAGGAATTTTCTTACGAACTACGTATTTTTTCCAACCTTCAGGAAGTTCTCCGGAAGAAGAAGTTGTAGATGTATCTTCTCCTTTTCTGGTAGAAGAAGTAGAATCTCCTCCATCACCTTTGCGACCTACAACGGAAGATCCAGTGCGTAATCTTTCTGCGATATCATCAGACTGATCTACTACAATGCGAGAAAGTCTGATCGCTTCTTCGGCTCTACCGATAGAATCTTCGTATTTTTCGGAAGAATATAACTCTTCTGCGGAAGCTAAAGATTCATCCGCTGCTTTCAGGTTCTCATCAGCTCTTTGGTAAGAAGTTTGGAGATCCTTGCTGGATTTCAGTTTGGATTGGTCTATCGTAGCCAATTTATCCTTAGCTTTTCCGATAGAATCCTTTGCTTCTGCCTTTTTCTTAAGTGCATAAGACTGAATGTTTTTTGCTACAAGTTCTGCCGATTTTTTACGGATATCGTCAACTTCGGAATAACCTTCTTTGATCTTTCCTTCGTCGATCTTAGCCTTAGCAGCATTCAAACGTTCTCTTGTCTGAGCTACTTCAGGATCCCCACCGCCGGCATATCTGTCCGCATCATCCAGGTTTTTTTCGATATCTGCAAGAGAATCGATTAGCTGCTGTTTTTGAGAAAGAGCCAAAGACTTGGCGTCAGTTGCCGCCTTTTTGGACTCCAGATATTTTTTATTACTTTGCTCGTACTGATCGAAAGCAGCCAGACGGGTTTTAAGTTTTGCGTCGTCGCCAGATTCCTTAGGATAGGATTCTAAAGTGCGATCCGCATTGTCTCTTAAAGTGTCCCCTTCTTTCTTCAGTTCTACTGCATTATTATAAGGTTCTGCCGCAAGTTGAGAAGCATAAGCCTCATCCGCCTCATTGATAGCGGTATTAGCTGCAGTCTTAGACTCCTCGGTCAATTGAGGATAAGATTTTTCTAATGCATCATACGCTTTGCTTTTTGCGTATTCGGCGCTTTTTTTGGTCTCGCCTAAGTCTTCGTTGGAAGCTTTTTCATGAGCAGTCAAAAGACTTTTGCGAGCTTCCTCGAATTCTCCGGAAGCGTATCTTTCTGCGCCTGCGTCTTTAGCGCGAGTGATAGCGGTTTTTGCTTCCGCCAATTCTTTTACAGGTAGTTCCGAACCACAGGCTACTAGGAATCCTAAAACTCCCAGTACCAATGATGGAACCGATATAACTCGAAAAGTTTTCATTTGTTTTGCACCAGCCAGAGGAATCGTTTAAAAAAGTGCCTTACTTATTTGAAGGCAGCGACGGCATCAGCTTCGTTATCAAAGATCTCGAAGAATGACGTTAATTTAGTTAATTCGAATACCTTTCGTACGGAACCCGCAACGTTGATAATTTTAAGTCCACCCTGGTATTTTTTTAAGTTAGAGAGGCTGGAAATCAAAGCACCGATTCCGGATGAGTCGATATAAGAGACCTTTTCCAGATTGATAATCGTGTAGTATTTCTGCTCTTCGATGAGCTTTGCGATCACATCCTTAATCTCAGGGGCATTATATAAATCTATCTCCCCATTGATGTCCAGAATTACGATGTTACCGCTTTCCCTTCTGGTGATTTCCATAAAAAATCAGCAACTCCTTTCTTTATCTGTTTGAACCATCCTACAATAGGGGGGTCATTCTCTATATAGTCAACGAGAAATTTCCGCTCTTTCGTACAAATTTTTCCATTTAACGAAAAACTCACTGAAATTTCCAACTTCGATAGAATGTCTGAGTTCCTTCATGAACTTTTTCATAAAATAGAGATTATGGTACGTGCTCAAGGAAAACGCGCTTAGCTCTTTCACGTGATGTAGGTGTCGAATATACCCAATACTGTATCTTTTGCACACTTTACATTCGCATTCCGGGTCCATCGGCGCATCGGAGAACTTCCATTTTTCATTTCTGAGATTCACTTTTCCTTGAGAAGTGAATACTTGGCCGTTTCTAGCATTGCGGGTGGGAAGAACACAGTCAAACATGTCGACTCCGTTTCGAACTCCTTCCAAAATATCCGGAACAGTTCCTACTCCCATCAGATATAATGGCCTATTCCTGTCGGTGTAGGAGGAAATTCCTTCCATAGTTCTGATAAAATCCGGTCTGGGTTCGCCTACGGAAAGACCACCGATCGCAATTCCAGAGAACGGAAGTGAGCGAATCTTCTCCAAACTCTCCAATCTCAGATCCAAATTGGTCCCACCTTGGAAAATTCCGAAAAGAAATTGATTACGTTTGTCTTTCTCCCAATAATTCACAGCTTCTTCTGCCCAACGATGAGTCCGATCAAGAGCATCTTTGATCCGAGAAACGGTTCCGTCTCCAGGAGGACAATCATCCAAAACCATCATAATGTCGGAGCCGATCGCTCTCTGGATATCGATCACTTTCTCAGGAGTGAAAAAATGAGGACTACCGTCGATATGAGAACGGAATTCGACTCCTTCTCGCTTGAATTTTACGAGAGAATTCAGACTGAAAACTTGGAAACCACCGCTGTCAGTGAGTAGAGCTTTTTTGTATGAAACAAAGTTTTTGAGCCCACCGAACTTCTCCAGAACCTCGGTACCTGGGCGAAGATAGAGATGATAGGTATTTCCTAAGATCAGTTCATAACCTAACTCATCTATATCGTCAGAGTCCAGAGACTTTATAGCACCTCTTGTGCCCACAGGCATGAATACTGGAGTTGGAATTTCTATTCCGTTGAGCGATAAGGTTCCGGTGCGAGCGAAAGAATTTGGATCTGAAGCCCTGGATCTAAAGATCATTTTTTGTTCGGACAATTCGGATCCAAACAAGAGCCGTAAATATTTAGGCTATGACCTGTGATCTTAAATCCGTTGTTTGCAGCAGCTTGCTCTTGCAATTGCTCGATCCTTTCGTCGATGAATTCTACAATCCTGCCGCAGTCTCCACAGATGATATGATCGTGATGAGTATGACCTATAATATGTTCGTAGTACTTATAATCTTGGCCGAAATTATGCTCTTGCAATAACTTCGCTTCTACCATAATGGAAAGTATTCTGTAAATGGTAGCCTTGGAAATTTTATCTCGCTGGTCCTTGAATTCTTCCAAGAGACTTTCCGCAGTAAAGTGATTATGCAGGGAGAAAATACGTTCTGCGACTAACATCCTTTGGTTGGTGATTTTTAGGCCCTTCTTCTGTAAGTAATCAGAAAAAGTTTTCATCTCCATACGGATGGAATCGTCTACGGTTTTCAGAATTTCTGTTTCTCGGTCTTTGTTCATTTTTCAGGAGAAAGATATGGAACTGATGCAGAACTTTCCTTTCGGATCAAGGAATCTGGGATGTTCACATTCTTTTTCCACAATTTAAGATCCGGTTATGAGAATTATCAAGTGGAATTTCATTTTTAGGAAATGAAATACTTACTCTTCCTCACCTTCTATTTTGCCCGAGATAGAATAATACCAGGCTCTTTCCATTTCTTCTGCAATACGGACCGCAAGAATTTTGAGTAATCTGGTCTGGGCCTGACCCTCTGTTTCCAGAAAACCAACTTGGTCTGAGTAAATAATCCGAGCAGGGATCTCCGTTCTTTCTAATGGAATTTTTTCTCCACCCGCTTTTTGAAGTTCCACTTTGCAGACCACAAACATCTCTTTACTCAGCTGTTGCCCACCTTGGTCCAAAAGAGCTCCTACCTGTTGGTAATGACTGATCTCTCCATAGATACGATATGCAGCTTGAGACTTTTCCCTGGTTTGGATAAATCTGCCTCGATAATTGATCTCTTGTTTGACTAGGTCGGAGAGAGCGGTATGCATTCCAATCCCATAGGAATTATTCCGAAAATTCTGCACATACACGGTACGTTTGGAATCCGGGATTGGGATCCCATCAATTTTAGGAGGATTGCCGGGCTCCCGAGTAAGATAGGTGCAATTACTTAGGCAAAGTACCAGAAAAATCGGAGCTAAGAGCCTCATAACATCAGGCTTTTCTCCAAGTACGAGGCGGCAAGAAAATTTCTCAGATTTCAGGCTTTACAATTTAAAGGAACCGGATCTGAATTCGCAAATGGGAAAAAATTTCCTGGAACTTTTTCAGCAAATCCCGCTTCGATTCGGACTCCTATTTCTTTTAGTATTCCTAGCCGGGGAAGAAGCTAAAGCAGGTGAGACCGGTTCCAAAGTTTCTGCTGTTTCTCCCAATCTAAAAACAAATCCGACAGTTCAAAAAAATATTTGGGACGATCTCACACCTGAGGTTTTAGCGGACCTGGGGAACTTGGGTTTTCCTATGGAAATGGAAACTCCCATCTCAGGTTCCTATGCGGAATATAGAGTACATCATCTTCATATGGGCTGCGATTTTAAGACATTTCATACGAATGGGATCGCAGCCATTTCACCTTTTCAAGGATATGTAGAATCGATAGGCCAATCCACAAAAGGATACGGCTCCAATATTATCTTAAAATCTTCCGGTTCCAATTTAAAGGCAAAGTTTGCTCACCTACTGGACTTCAAAGGAGTCAGAAAAGACTTGGACCTCCTCCGAGAAGCGTTAGCATTACTCAGTGGTGGAGAATTTCAGGTCAAACTTTCTCCAGGCTCCTATCTTCTTCCCAAAGGAGAAAATATTGCAAGGCTAGGAGAATCGGGTACAGGAGTCAGTCATTTACATTTTGAATTACATTTACCTAATGGAACCTTAAATCCTCTTCCCTATTTACCTTTGAGAGGAAAAGACAGATATTCTCCGGAACTTTTGCTCTTATATGTGGATACGGAAGACGGGGTCCAGGCCAGATTAACTTTGGAAAAAAAGGGAGAAGGTAAATTTTCACTTCCAGGAAACCAAAAACTAAATCTTGCCGGCGGAGTTCGTTTTAGATTAGGTGCCTACGACCTAATGACTTCTCGAAACAAAAACAATTTATTCTTTGCAGGCATCTACAAGGACGAGGCTCCTCTATACGAAAGATCTTTTAGGGGAATGACTTACGAAGAGGCAAGAATCCATCATGATATATTCGATTCGAATCGTTCTTCTTTAAATCCTCCCGTTTATGTTTACAATCTATTCCCGGCAAAAGGACCAAGCATAGATCTTAGAAATTTTGAAACAGGTAGCACGGTTAAACTGATTCTCAAGGCGTCCGATCATGCCGGAAATCATTCCATTCTTCCTTTAGAAATAGAAGTGGGATCCGTAAATTCCAAAAAAACTTCTATTACAAAAACTGAATTCACTTCCACAGATGGAGTTTTAAAGATCAAAACTCCTGCAAAAACAACTTACGGCCAGGGGTCTTTGATTTTCAAAAAAATAGAAAAATTGGAAGAAGATCTAAAACTTCCAGAAGGACTCAAATCCAAGACTTCAATTTACGAATTGGAATCTTCTGACCTTTCCTGGGTGGGAGAAGCGGAACTGACCTGGAGAGGCGCTGCTCTTGGCAAAAAAGATGGGATCTATATCTATGATAAAGCTTCTAAAAAATGGTCCGCTTTAAAACAAAAAGGCTCAGTTGGTTTACTCACCAAACTTGGAGCTTTAGCAATTCTTACCGATGACGCAAAACCAGCAGTCAATTATCCATACTTAATCACAAGACATAGAAGGATCAAGGGCCAGGAAGAAGAAGGAGTCGAAGAAAGATTATATTCCGTTTCCGACACAGGCTCAGGTTATGCAGGCGGCGCAGAAGTTTTACTGGAAGGAGAAGTTTATCCAAGTGAGTTCGATGCTGACCGTAAGATGTTGATTGTCAAATTCCCAAAAACTTTCGCAGCTTGGAAAAAGTATATGCTACTACAAATCCGGATCAAAGACAGAGCCGGTAATTCTTCGGATTGGTTTACCGATTTAGTACGGTTTTAGGTTTAGAGATTCAGAGTTTGGGAGAGTCACAAAGGTTTTCCACACAGAGTCACGGAGTCGCAGAGGGGTTTTTATGAATCGAAAATTGAGATTAGTATTTCTTATCGTAGGTATTGTTCTTTTATTACTAATTGGTGGACGCAATATTCTGTTAACAGGTGCTTATTATTTGGCGAGTTTTATCGCTTCCAATCAATACAAACAAGATTTAAATCCGGATTTAAAAAATCAGGCGTATTATAAGTTTAAAGACTCTTTTAGGATCAACTCCAAAGATTCAAAATCTATAAAATTCAAGTTGGCCTTTTCTTATGAACCAAACCAACCTAAACTAGAAAAAGAATTAGCAGATAGATCGCCCCAGATCCGCTCCTTAGTAAATATGGTTGTTGCGTCCAAATCTTCGGAAGATTTTCAAAGTATTCCTTCTCAAATAGACCTAAGAGATGAAATTCAGGCCACTGCCAATCATATCCTAAACGATGGCCAAATTACTGGGGCACTTATTTCTGATATTGAAATAAAATAAAAAACCCCGCGAAATTCGCGGGGCCCTTCTAACAAAACTCGAAAGTTTTTCTTTCTTAATCTTGGTTTTGGAGAGAGTATCTGCTGATCTGCAGAACCTTAAACTTGGTTTCTGCTCCACCAAGGTTTAAAGAAGCATTATCCCCTACTTTTTTACCCAAGAGTGACTTAGCAAGCGGTGACTGGTAAGAAATAATATTTCTTTCCGTATCCGCATCCCAAGCTCCCAAGATAGAATAAGTTTGGTCTTCTCCGCTGGACTCGTTTTTGAGTTTTACGGTGGTTCCGATATTGATACGATCCGTTTTTACGTTGGAAAGATCCAGAACGATAGCTGCTTTCAGTTCCGCTTCCAGTTTTTTGATCTGAGCCTGGAGTTGGACCTGTTTTTCCATAGCGGCCTTGTATTCCGCATTTTCTCGTAAGTCCCCTCTTTCCTGAGCTTCCCCAATATCTCTGGAGTTTTCAGGCATCTCTACGTTGACCAAATGATCAAACTCTGCTTTTTTTGCATTCAGAGCGCGACGAGTAACAAGAACTGCGTTTTCTGGAATTCTTGCCAGAACGTCTTCTTCCTCTTCATCATCATCCTCTTCTTCCCAGATCAAATCAGGTTTCAGAGCACGGATCAAAGTCATCAATTTGTCTTTTTCAGTCTCTTCGATATAAGGAACTTCTCTATAAAGAGCGTAAACTTTGCGAATATACTCAGAATCTCCGTTTTGGATTGCTTCGCTGATTACAGCTGCATCATTCCCGAAAAGGATTTCTTGGCAGGTGTTCTTAAGCTTAGTTCCTTTTTCCTCAATTTTGTTTAGAGGTTTTAATAAACGAAGAACTCTCAGGATCAGATCCTGTCTAGAAACGTTCATCCAGTCTTCTTCCCAAGTTTTGAGAAGAATTGATTTTGCCACCCAGAGGAATACTTCCGGGTTCTCTTTAGCTCGGCTGGATGAGGTTTCGATGAATAAATTCAGTTCAGCGAACTTTCCGTCAGCTTCCAGAACGGAAACAACGTATTTATTATTCTTAACCGGAACTTCGAAGAGTAGACCGACCAGAATATTGACCCAATCGGAATGGGATTTTTTAACTAAGTCTACGAAAGACTTTTTGATATCCAAGTTACTAATCTTAGAAGAATATTCCAGGACCTCTTCTCTTTTCAGAGACTTAACGATCTTGGAAACATCATCCAGCTTTTGGTATCTTTGGAAATCGTAAGGACTTCCGTCATCTCCTTCCATAGTAGAAGCGACCTCGTCCAGATACAGATAAGCTACAATCTTGCGGAAAGAATCGTGGGTTTGTTCTTCTTCGAAATAATGATGAGCGAAAGTATCGATCGCAGATTCTGCTTCTTCTTTGTTTCGAAGAGCTTCGATCGCGATGTCCAAACGTTTGGCAGGATCGGAATTCGCGTTGAATTTTTCGGTCAATTCTTCTGCGTAAGTGATCGGTTTTTCTCTATACCAAAGTTCGTCTTTTTTCTTAGGATTAAAACCTAGGTTATCTTCTTTTTTGATAACATTCTTAGCTTTGTTCCACCATTTAGACCAATCAACTGCAGGAATAAATTTTCCTGCGATCTCAGCCTTCATTTCAGCAACCAACATATGGTTTTCGAAAGAAGTTAATAATTCTTTAAAGAACCCTGGAACATCAGTCTCGAATAGAGAAACAACAGATGCCTTGTCTTCATAGAATCTTACCCAGATATGATCTCCTTTTAGAGGTTTCAAACTGGTGATCGCCATTTGTATGGAAAGTTTATGATTCTTCTTATCTTTGAAATCCACAAAGATAGAATCCCCGTTAGGCGAAATAGAAACGATTTTACCTACTCCCCAGTTCCTATGAAGAACGTAGTTACCGGTATCGAATACGATGTTTCTTTCGAAGTTGGAAATACAAACCTTAACGGGTTTTCTATTATTTCCTAACTCGGACATTTTTAAGAAATCTTCCAACAAGCTGTGGTTGGCATATTTCAGTTTATAAACTCTGATCAGTTCGTTTCTTGCTTTGTTGGAAACAGGTTCATGATCCAGGATCTTTTTCAAAAGATAGATCACTCTATCCCAATCTTCGGTAATTTTGAATGGTTCAACTAAAGGATAAAGATAACCAGCAAGACGGGTCTTTTCACGATGACCTAAAAGGATACGTTCTATCTTTTCTACGAACTGGATATCGTCGTAACTATTCGTTACGAAAATCGGCCAGATCTCTTCGAACTGTACGTATTCTTTGGTCTTTGCAAAAGTTTCTATCGCTTGTTTCAGGTAAGCGACCGCTTTTTCCTTGTTTTCATCAAGAATTGCTAATGCGTATTTTTTAGCGATCTCCGGGTTCTTGCGATCTTGTTTTGCAAGTTTTTCCAGGATAGGCTTGAGCTCTTTATTCTTCTTTAGTTTTTCAAGAGCTTCTGCTTTGAATCGAAGAGCGTAACGGTCCTCTCCGAATTTTAAGATATTGTCAGTGATATGTTCTATGATGACCCATTTGCTGGCTTGTTTGAAAGAATCCAGTAGGGTTTTGAAGTAAGCAGCTGCGTCTATACTTCCTTTTTGGAGTCCGAGTAATCCAAGCATGTATCTTGCAGAAATACTTTCAGGATGATCCGCAAGATGTTCTTCCAATTTTGTTTTGGCTGAATCTAAAAGACCGGATGATTGAAAGGATTCTATAAGATCGTCGTAAATTTTAAATTTAGATGCTGGAATGGAATTTGCGTCCGAGCGTACATAAATCTCCTCGTTAAAAAGAGAAGTCAGCTTGTCCAGTTCGCTGGCAGGCTTAGTTTCCGCGGTTGTCGCAGTTTCGTTAGACATAGGAATTACTCCGCCGACGGGGTCGGCATTCAAAAATAGGTTCGGATGGGCGGTTTTTTTGTCTCTTAAGAGCCCTTTCAGATCAATTATAGCAGCTTAGGCTTATACGTAAACTAGAATTTGAGGGAACGAGGCTCAGAGTGCTTTTACTTATCACTCAGGGAGTCATTTTGGCTTTTATTTTCACGTACGGAGGCACGAAGAATATAGAGGCATAGAGTTTATGGCGCACAGAGACACTAAGGCAAAGAGAGAATTTTTTAAGATACTCAGACCCCTCCGTGGCTCTGTGTCTCTGTGTGAAAAAAACTTTGTGTCTCTGTCACTAAAAATAAAAAACGCGGGAGATTTCCCGCGTTTCATTAGAGTCGGATTGTGAGAAAGGCTTACTTGCCGTTTCCACCACCTTCACATTCTTTCTCTGCTTTCACTTTTAACATCTTATCCAACTTACGTTTAGAGCGGCAATCATCCGCATCGAAGTCGATAGAAGCTCCGTCGAAGTGAACTTCGAATACGTCGGAAAGAACTCTTAGCTCATCAAAGAAGAGATATACGGTTTCTCCGCTCGTATCGTTACGAGAACGAATTTTAAATTGTTTGAATACAAGTGTCTTTACTTGTGGGAAAGAGTTTACGTCTTGTGGAACTCCCGGAGGAATTTCAAAAGTTAGAGGTCTCCAACCGATAAAGTCCAGGTCTCCGAATTGGAAGATATGAGAATCACCTTTCCAATCTTCTAACCAACCTTCTAAGTTATACTCGTTACCACGACCGCAAACCCAAACAGAAACCGCTTTTACGATCCCTGGGAATTCAACACCATAGATCTTGAATTCTTTTCTCTTGTTGTTCGCGTCCAAGTAAGCCATCTTACGAACGATCTCGTATTCAGGAGTGCGAGGAGGACGGATACTAACAGAGTTATCGCCCGGGAAAGTGAATGCAAACTTGATACCCAGAACTTTTCCGGTTCCAGCGTCTACGTTCTTAATGTCTCCAGGTTTTCCAGGTAGCAGTTTAACTTCTCTCAATGCTTGCGCGTTGGAAGCGGTAGGCTGGTACTGGCCCTGTTGTCCTTGAGGAACTAAGGTGTCCTTATCGGTAGTAACTTCCCAACCGAAAGGAGCAGAACCCGGAGGATTATCCCAGGATTCTACAGTGATGGAGCGTAGCTCCATTCCACTTACGTCGATACCGGTAGGAGATTCGATCCCACCTTTTTTCTTTTTGATAAATTGTGCGCTCACGGTCCCAAGTAGAAGGATGGAAGAAATACCTACTGTTAGTGCCGCGGTGATTTTAATTTTTTTGCTGAGGTTTTTCATACATGTCCTACCGAAAGATCACCAATTGTCCTTAATTTCAGAACCAGGATACTTTGTATCAGATTTATCGGCACGAACTTCCAAATCATCCACATAAAAGTAGAAGCTTCCTCCCACTTCATGAACATCCGAGGTCACGAAAATGGAAACGAATCTTAGGTTCTTATCCAATAATGCAAATCTGGTACTTTGAGGAACGAATCCCGGAACGGTTGCAGTTAATTTTCTCCAACCGAAATAATCCAAGCGGCCCATTCTGATATTATGGGTTTTTCCTCTATAGTCTCTCAGTTTAACGAACAGAGTGTGACGGAATTTTCTTCCCAGAGCCCAAATAGAAACCTGGCGAGCTTTTCCTTTTACGATATATTCGTGAGGAGGGAAAACTTCTACACGATCGAATCCTCTATCGGTATAATACGTTTTGATTCCGAGGATATGATTCTTTTCTAATTGGTCTCCACCATTATCCGGTACAGTATTCTCATCGAATACGTCTCGGATCAGACCTCTTTGAACCATCTTAAGAGTTTTAGTCTCTCCCAGGGGAGTAGTAGACTTAGCTCTCCAGTCTTCGGACTCCTCGAAGTTTTCGAGTATAATTTTCTCGAGGGGATCCGGTGCTTGGCCGCCTTGGCCGCCTTGGTTCCCTCCCGCAGGCTGCTGACCGGAAGTTCCGGTAATCGCCAAGAAAAAGAGAACGCTAGCTAATAAGTACGTCTTTTTCCCCATGAGAACATCTCCTAAAGATTTAGTGCAATCCAATCTAATTCCGAGAGGGAGGGATGTCCGTAATATCTCCATCCTGTATCAGGTCTTGGAATTTACGCAATACCTCAATCATCTTTCCGACACCTTCTGCCGGAATGAATATGGAAGATTTTTTACTATTGGACCATTCGGAAACTTTTAAATAGTATCCGTTCTCGTTCCGTTTTAGATCTACCAGAAACTTTTTGTTCTGGGTTGCGACCTTCTCCGTTAGGATTTCGGGGTCCAAATAGATTTCTCCTTCCCGTCTCTGTGTATAAATATCGGTAGCCTAAGTTCCAAAATTAGCCAAGTAAAAAGTTTTTTGCCATTCAGAAGAAAAAATCGAAAAAAACGGACCACGAGACCGAAAAGACTCCCCCAGGTGAAGGAACTCCTCTCATACCAGGCCTTTCTTAAGAGACATAATTTTCCGGCTTTTCTTTTTTTCGCACAGAGAGCATAGAGATTTTAAGAGACACAGGGGTTATTTCACACAGAGGCGCAGAGCCGCGGAGGTTTGGTTTTGTTGGAAATTCCTACAAACTTAAAAATCTCTCTGTGACTTAGTGTCTCTGTGTGCCAAAGACTCAGTGTCTCCTAAACTCCGCGTTTCTTATTCCAAACAAGGATCCCAATGATCCATATATAGTTCAGGGCGAGAAGGCCCGCAAGCCCCAGGACTCCCATATTGAACAAAACTTCTTCCGGATTGGAGATCGGCAATAGGATCCGGGGGTTTTTGGGTGGATCGAATCCGAATTTTTTGCAGGCTTCCTGGATTGCTTCCGTATAATACGAGTTCAATCCAGCTATATTCGAATGGGATAAAGACTGCCCTACTCGAGTGTTTTGTTTGTCCCAATCACATACTTTTTCGGAAAATTGGGGGCAAACCGCCCAGGTTAGGACCTCATCCCCTTCTTTCCAATCGGAAGAAACCCAAGGTGCCACATGAAAATACAATGTTTTCTTAATAGAACCTGGAGTGGTCTTAGTTATCTGGTATTTGTATAAAAACTTGGAATCGGTAAATCTATAAATATGAGAATTAGAAACACCACTATCTTTTTGGAAGATGGTTTGTTCCGGGGATTTTAGTCCTAGAAAAAAACCGAATGCATGACTTAAATATAGAGCGGAAACAGGTGCAGAGATAAAACCAAGGAACAAGGCAAAGAATATACTATTTCCGTAAAACTTGGTCAGCCTTAAGGTTATAAAAAACAGAGGAAGAAATAAGAAACCGAGGCAGGCGATCGTAGAGATCAAGGTCCCGAAAAGGCCGATCGGCAGGAAGAGTGCGGCCATTCCATTTACGAACAGAAGGCCCAAACCCAATAATCTCCAAGGAGGTTCCGGCTTTTTAGGTTTTTGGTTTTCCCAGTTTTTGACTAAGGCAAACATTTCCTCCTATTCTACGACGATAGAGGAAGAAAATCCACTCCAGATTTTGGTGCCCAGGGCTTCTAATTTGCTAGGATAAGCCAAAGAGAATAGTATCCCCCTGGTTCCTCTTAAATAAAATTTTTCCAAAACGATAATCTGGCTCTTACGTCCGTCTTCTCCTACAAAATCGAAACTTGTTCTATATAGGTCTCCTTCTTTTTTGCGAAGATAATTCCATTCTCTCATCGTCCTTGTGTTGATCCCTCGAAGTGAATCCCATATAAGATAGTAATTTTGTGCGTTAAATATAGAAGGATGAAAATGAAGTGTAGTGCCTATCGTGAATACGATCCGATCCGGTCGAAAAAATAAGATCCCTTCACTACTCTTTCTATATTCTTTTTCCCAAGTAGAAGGTCCTCCTTCCACAGGAAAGTTTTGGTAGAATCTATGCACCTGCCAAAGATAATCCGAATCTTCTCCAGAAAACTCTCTATCCTCATCCGGAAATAGATAAGTTAATTCCGGAGGAAGATCCAATGAATAGGCAAAGTCAGAACTTCTGATCTTTAAAACTTCCGGTGTCCAACAACCGAATGGATCGGTAAATCTCTGTAGTTCCTTTTCTTTATGAGAATATTGGTCCAAAAATTTTCCCAAAAGTTTTGCGGTTCTTTCATAACCTTCCGGTACCAATTTTCCGTATCTCAATCGATAACAGTACATGGAACCTTTTAAGAGTCGAATTGCAGAATAAGGATTTGCATGTTTTTGTAAACTTTCTGCTTCGCTATAATGTAGATCCAATTCTTGTCGGTTCGGAAATACTTCCTTATAATTCCGATCCAGTATCATCTCCACTCTTCCGTCTTTGTAAAAACGATAATTTCGGGATCTTGAATCCGTTTTCCAAACATAATGAGCGCTTAAACGAAACGCAGTTTGTAGTCTGTTAAAAAGTAGTTCTTCCTTTTTTTCCTGATCTCCAAACCAAGGCTGGCGAAGTAGCGGATCCACATCTTGGGCGAATGTAGGCGAGGCGAGTGCCGGGAGCGCAGTTAAAAGAATTATATATAATAATTTTATAATATACGAAACGCGCACAGACGGATTGCCTATTATCCGGGTTTTCACTTAAACAAACCTTCTAATTCTCTTAGAGCGCTAATTCCTACAATTTCCATTCCGGGAATTTTTTCGAGTTCGGCCAGATTTCCTTTGGGAAGAAACACTGTTTCGATGCCTACACCTTTTAATTCTTTTAAACGAAGGGAGACCTGCCCGACAGAACGAACTTCTCCGGAAAGTCCTACTTCTCCAATGACAGCAAATCCGGGCTGGACCGGTCTTTCCGTATAACTGGAAAGTATAGAAGCACAGATTGCAAGATCGAGTGCAGGTTCGTCGACTTGTAGTCCACCCGCCAAGTTTCCAAATATATCACATTCTGATAATGTATGACCTAAGTATTTTTCGATGACCGCAGCAAGCAGAATGAGTCTTCGGGTGTCGGGACCTTCTGCCATTCTTCTTGCCTGGGAATAATTGGTTCTACTCACCAAGGCTTGGACTTCTACACTCAGAGCGCGGCTTCCTTCTAATACCGAACTTATGACCGATCCACTTTTTCCTTCCGTAAGTGAACTGATAAATACTCTTTGTCTGTCTTTTACTTCTTTGAGTCCGGATTCCAACATTTCGAAAACTGCAAGGTCTCCTACCGCGCCGAATCTGTTTTTTACGGCACGAAGAAGTCTGAAATAATTCAGTTTGTCCCCTTCGAAATATAGTACCGTATCGACTAAATGTTCCAATACCTTAGGACCTGCGATCGCACCATCTTTAGTGATATGACCTGTCATTAGGATTGGAATTCCGGTCCGCTTTGCGGTTTCCAAAAGCACCTGTGTACATTCTCGTAGTTGTGTGACTGTTCCCGCTTGGTTCGGAAGTGCTTCTCTTGTAAGCGTTTGGATTGAATCCACGAATACCAGATCAGGAGAAACATCCTCGACCATTGCGGAAATATTCTCCGCGTACGTTTCGGAGGAAAGAAGAAGGTTCTCTGATAGAACATTCATCCTTGCGGCCCTGAGTCCGACTTGTGCCGCAGACTCCTCACCGGATATATATAAAATCTTTTTACCTTGAGAGATCATACTTCTGCTAATCTCTAAGATGAGAGTGGACTTACCTACCCCAGGTTCTCCACCTACCAAAATCAAACTTCCAGGAACGAGTCCCCCGCCTAAAACCAAATCCAATTCGGCAAGCCCCGAACTCAGACGTTTTGTATCGTCGGAAGGAATCGAATCTATAGGAACGGGTTCCTTATAAACCGCCGATTTTTTATAACTGGGAGAAGAAGAAAAACGATCCCCTCCCGATTCTTCTACGATCGTATTCCATTTACCGCAGGATTCACATTTACCTGCCCAACGGGAAAATTCCTGTCCGCAGGATTGGCAAAGAAAGGTTTTGGAAATTTTCTTTTTCAATGTTCGAATAAATTCTCCATTTGAAGCCAATCGATCTGATTGAATACCGGAAGACAGTGGAACGCCTCTTGGGCGAGTTCATATCTTCCTTCTCTGATGAGTATCTGAGTGAGTTTTTGGGAGAGAGAAATTAGAAACAAAACATCTCCCGATGCATAATCAATCTGATCCTTAGTAAGAGTTTGGGCACCCCAATCGGAAGATTGATTCTTTTTGTCCAAAGTCTCGTCGAAAAATTCTCTAATAATATCTTTCAGACCATGTCTATCCGTATAAGTGCGTGCAAGTTTAGATCCGATCTTTGTACAGAAAATCCCTTTGGTCAAAATCCCAAGTCTGTATCTTAAGAACAGAGTATCCATCCTGGCAAAATGGAATACCTTGATAATATCAGGATTTTCGAATAATTTTTTAAGCCGAGGTGCCTCTGTTTGGTTCGGTAAAATTTGAACCAGGCTCACGCGATTTTTGGAATCACAGATCTGGACCACGCAAAGACGATCTCTTCTGGGATTTAAACCCATCATTTCACAATCTACTGCCAAATGATCGTCTTCTAAATATTCCTTCAGTCTTTCTTCGGAAAGATCCCCCGGAAACAGATCGGGTTTATTGTTCGCGCGGTTAGATGCCATAAAGCCAAAATAATCGAACCGGATCTCAGGTCCGCAAGAAAAGTCCGGCCCCTCCGCCGGTTTTTTTCCTTTTCTATCTTTCGAATCAGTAAACCATCGTCCCAGAATGAAAGCAGTTTTGCGAACCCGTATCTATGAAGAAGAACAAAAATCTCAGTTTGAGTTCCCGGTGGGAAAAGCCGAGACCAAGAGCGATTGCGGGAATTATAAGTTTTCCTTTAAATTAGTCAAATCTCAGGGGAAATCCACTTACGCTCCCGTTTTAGAATGGATAGCAGAAAGAAGGCCTCCTGCAGGTTTAGAACTTTTGACCCTGGAATGGGAACTTCCTTCTCATGGAATCAAAGAAGGAAGGATCTTCCGACATGGATACCAATCCTGGAGTCTCTCCGCTTCCGAAAATTTACAAGACTCGGATATTTCTCCCAAGTTAGGATTTTTACAATTCTCCCAAGAAAATATCTATTCGGAACATGCTGGAGAAGAAGGTAACTGGATCTCAGAAGCCTACGTTATCCTTCTGCCTAAAAACGAAGACTCCAAATTTTTTGCAGGCGCAGTCTCTAAAGGAGAAGAAGGAGTTAAGTTCAAAATTCTTACTTCACCTTCTTCCAAAAAGACTGTTGAACATTTTTTTGACGGAGATATTCGAGTGGTGTATGATTTTCACCGCTTCGAAGATTTTAAGGGGAACAAACTTCCTCTTACTCAGATCCGTGTCTCCAAATTCACAGGCGACGAAGCGATTTTTATAAAAAACTTTTTTGCAGAACTTGCAAAAAATCTAAAGGTCAAACTTCCCGAAACGCAGGTTCCAACAGGTTGGTGTTCTTGGTATCATTATTATACCAAAATTTCGGAGAAAATTATTCTCCAAAATCTAAAAGAACTCAGATCCAAAAACTTAGGCTTAAAAGTTTTTCAAATAGATGACGGTTACCAAGCAGAAATAGGAGATTGGTTGGAAACAAACGATCGTTTTCCGGGTGGAATGGGACTTCTGGCAGAAGCGATCCGTTCCGAAAAATTAATGCCTGGGATCTGGCTTGCTCCTTTCTTAGTGCGTAAAAAATCCAAATTTTTCCAAAAATTCCCGGAAGCAGTTTTGAAAGACAGAGACGGAAATCCAGTCCCTGCGCTTTGGAATCCGAACTGGGGAGTGGATTATACTTATAGTTTGGATGTTACCCACCCTGCTTCTAAAGAATTTTTAGCCACAGTTTTCAAAACCATCGTAAAAGAGTACGGATACAAATACTTAAAATTGGATTTTTTATATTCCGCATTATTACCCGGTTGGACTTATGATCGAAGCGTATCACCTCATACTCGTTATGCGGATGCAATTAAGTTCATCCGAAAAGTTGTCGGAAAAGATATCTTCATCTTAGGTTGCGGAGCTCCCATGCTTCCTTCTATCGGATTATTTGATGCAATGAGAATTTCCTGCGATGTGGCACCTTTTTGGTACAGAGAAAAATCCAGGATCTTAGTAAAAGATAGAAACGGACTCTGTACGGAAAGAGCGTTGATCAACGATATTACCAGAGCCTCTATGCACAGAACACTTTGGCTGAATGATCCGGATTGTCTTCTAGTTCGAAAAAAGAAAAACAGCATGACGGAAGCCCAAACAAAGATTATGGCAAGTATCATGTCCGTTTCCGGAGGAATGTTATTCGTTTCCGACGATCTTTCTTTGGTGAACGAAGATCGTTTGGAATTATTACAAAAAAGTTTAGCGCTCCAATCCAAATGTAGAAGTAAAACTCCTCTACCAGTGGGACTTGGGACTGAATTTTTCCCGAGCGCTCTCTACAATCCTTCCGGTTATTTAGGGATTTGGAATCCAAGCGACGAAAAGAAAGAGATCTCGCTCTCCTTATTCTTCCCTTGGGACAAAAAGAATTCCATAGATTATTGGACAGGAAAAAAGCCGGACTCCTTGGAAATAGATTCCCGTAAAAAAATTCTCAAAATTGAAATGGAACCTTGGTCCACGGTGGTCTTACATTCTGGAAAACTAAGTTGACTCTTGCTTAAATCAGGGTGAGAATAGACACGAACGTGTCAGAAACTTTCTTCCAAAATTCGGAAGATCAAAGGCGAGGTACATAGATGAAATTTTTTCACAAAATTCTGGGAATAGGTTTTCTAATATTCGGGATCCTACTCTCCCAAAATTGTTTTTTAGATACTATATCAAATTCCATTTCTAAATCTTCGGACTCACTACAAAGTCTTTCCAATGCTATTGTCTCCGTAGTTTCTTCTGTTTCCTCTTCTTCCAAAGACGAAGCAGCAGAAAAGAAAGGATTTTATAGAGATGTGGAAAACCTAACCGCTTTCTATTTACAAACAGGATCCACTCGTTCTTTAGAATTCGAATCGGATCTGGCAGAACTCGCTTCTAAAAACGGAGTGACTAATTGGAAAAATTCAAACAGCACTTATGTTTCCATCGGAAGAGGACTCAAAAAAGCAGGAGTGGATTCGGAAGGTTTTAAACATTTTGCAGCAAACGTAAATTCTAAACCTGAGATCGTAAAAGCTTTGGAAAGAGGCTATCTTTCCCTCTAATTTGAGATCAAGTGTATATAAGCGGCCTTTTCTAAAAGGTCGCTTACTTCTTCTTCTTTTTTTATTTCTTCCTTACTCTACCATCTATTCTCAAGAAACCTATCTGGATTTCATCTATGTGGATGCAAATATTGGTCAATCAAGCGGAGGACATTCCGCACTTAGATTTGATGATACGGTCATCCATTTCCAATATTATCCAGACGAAATATTCAGAGTCGTCCGGGAATCTTATGAAAGATTTTCCTATTCTTATAATACTTATTCCAATCGAACAAGTAAGATCGCACGTGTCGGGATCTCGGAAAAGGATCTGGATAAAATCAGAACTGGTTTCGAAAAATTAGCTCTCATACAATTCAAACATCTTAAAAATTTAGAATCTATCCGTGCAGATGTACAATTTTTAAAAGAATTACAACAACCTGAAAAAAATATCAGAATCAGGACTTTTGGTTATTTTAAAAAAGAAGAAGGATCCAAATCTACAGTTTCCCTAAGAGAAGAACTAAACTCCACCCTCGGCAAAGGTTGGCTTGGGAAATTGAGGACCCAGATCAAAGCAGAATTAAATTCCGCATTCTCAGGTGGAAAATTCGCAATCTTCTCCGAGGCTCCTCCTGTGCAAAACGGAATCTATCCATTTTATAAAGAAGGAATTTCTTCCTGGTTTTTACCCAGACTAGAAAAACTTTCCGTGTTAGAGATCTTAGATTCAGGATATTCTTTGGATTCCGAGACGATTTTTCTATCTTCCGGTAAATTTTTGAACGAAGAAGAAAGATCAAAACTAATCTCACTACGAGACTCTATCAAACTTTCCATAATCGAATTGATAAAAGAAGAAAATTCAAACTGGGGACACAGTGTTTTAGTGAATCTAGCAAGATATTTAGTTTTAGAAAAGAGTATAGAAGAAGGAAGACTTTATTTTTTAGTTACCTTTCCAGAATCCGTTTCCCAGATCACTCCCACCACCTGGTCCAAAGACAAGAAGGGTGTCGAGGCAAGTTCTACATTATTATTAGAAGCATCTAAAACATTCAGAGAAGAAAGACTAAAAACCGAAAATCTAAACGAAGAAAATTATCTCATTTGGGAAGACTTAGAAAACAGGGACTGGGAATTAAGAACCGGTTTGAGCAGAGGTATTTCTATCCGAAATACTTTTGATAAACTTTCTCCCGATCTTTCCGGCAATTTTGTATTTTCTTTTCCAACCCCGGAGCAAGAGTTCATATCCAAAAGATTACTTCTTTCCGAAAAGGAAGAAGAAACATATTATGAGAACCTAAAACATTTTTATACTTTCAAACTGATTACCAAGAACTGCACTTCTGAAATTTTTGATTCTTTAGAGTTTATCCTGAATCAAAAAGAATATGAGACCGTTCTGGGAAAAAGAATCGATCCTCATTCTTCTCTCACATTTATTCCATTTATTGCTTACGATTCCATAACCGAAAAATGGAATATAAAAGAAGAAACCTTGGAACTTTCTCATCGAAAATTCGCTTTGGAAAAATTATACAAATCGAATCCTAAATGGAAAACTTATCTAAAAGAATCTAATGTTTTCAGCTCCAGCATCTATCAACCAAATCCGGATGATTCTTCGTTCGTATTTTTTACGGATGATACAATCCTACTCCGCCCTGTTTATGGGATCGTAAATTTAGGTTGGGGAATTGGAAATTTCACCTTGGGAATATTTACCAGTCCATTCGACAAAGGTAAAAGAGCCAAAGATGGATTGCAGTCTGCACTCTTCTCCTTACCTGAATTACTATTTTTTAATATTCGAAAAGGAACTTTTCCGAATGCCAAACCGGAGCACCCGAAAGAAAATTAGAGCCTTAATAATAGATAACTGGAATCGTCTCGAAATTCTCTAGTAGGCAAACTTACCTTACTAAAAGTTCGGATCGCTTCTTGGTATTCTTCTATCCCTAAATCTTTTTTGCGGACATCTTCCAGCTCTTTGAATAGTGGACTGGATAGACTATTTAATAATCCGTCGCTGTATAAGAACAAAACATCCCCAGTCTCATAAGAGATCTCATGAGATTCGAATTCCAGATTGTCCATAATCCCAAGTAACTGGCCCGATTTTTCATTCAAAAGTTTTTGTCCGGCTGCCTGGTATAAAACCGGGAAAGGATGACCTCCCCTTGCATAACAGATCGTCTTTTTTTCCAGATCGATCACGGCAACCGCAGCAGTCAAACTATGAGTTCCTATCTCTTGAGCAAGTTCCAGGTTCATTCTTTTCAGAACATTAGAAGGGTTCTGGTCTTCTTTATACACCTCTCTTGCAATGCTTGTCATGAGAAGCCCGATAAGTCCGGAAGTCACTCCATGATCTTCGATATCTCCGAGTAGGACCATTACCTTGTTCTCTATTTTAGAAAGAACGTAAAAATCCCCACTCACGAAAGACGCCGGAGTATTGTCCACTATCACTTCTAAAGGAGAAATTACCGGGACCGAAAGGATCTTTTTTTGGATCTTAGAGGCAAGTCTCAGATCTCGGAGGATATTTTCGTCTCTCGCTTCCTTCTCCTTTAGTAAAGTATAATAATCCAATGCTCTTTGGACTGCGATACGTACTGTCTGGAGAGAGAATGGTTTTAAAAGAAAATCGGAAGCCTTATAGGTAAGAGAAGTCACCACATTATTGATATCCCTTTCGCCAGTCATCATAATGACTTGGGTCGCAGGATTCAAATTTTTGAAATAAGGTAGGACGTCCAACCCGCTGGTTTTCGGCATATGGATGTCCAAAAAGACGATCGGGTTGGATTCTTTTTCGAAATATTCCTTACCCTTCTCCACTGAATCGAAAAAAGTAGAATTATAACCTAATTTGGAGAGAAGAATTTCCAAGGCCTCTCCTACGTCCCGATCGTCGTCTATGATCAGAATTTCAGGCTTAATCGTAATTGATGTCATCTAATCGATCCTAGAAAATTCCCTGGTCTCGGAAATTCTGGCAACGATAGAATCATACTGTTCGTCAAACAAGGATTTTTCGAGATACGGATTGGTTGCGGAGACCATTTCTCCGTAACTCCAGGAGTATACTGCAGAGGTCTGGCGATCTAAAATTTTTCCGGAGTGAATGGCTCCAGAAAGAGATCTCAGATTTTCTTTTTTAAAACATCTGAGTAGTGCCCGAAATTCTCCTTCTTTTTCTGGAGCTAAATATCTGAAATTTTTATGAAATAGGACCGCGTCATGAAAATATTCGGGAATATTAAAAGCGCCCGCTGCTCCAATTTTTCCGGAAAGTAAACGGATAAAAGAAGTGATCTCGTTCATAATATTCAGGCCGGGATATTCCTGGCCTTCGAATAATTTTTTCTTTTCTCCCAATTTTCCGAGCCTTACGTTTTGGCTTAAAAGCCAATCGATATAGATCATCGGAAAGGATTCTCCTATCTTTTTGAAAAGAAAGTCGGAGAATTTCAAACGCATATGGACTAAAATTTCGTTTTCTTCGGTCTTGATATAGATCCGATTATCCACTTCGGAAATTCCATGGATCTCTAATTTAGTTTTTTGGAATCCCCTAAATTGCAACATTTCGAACATTCCGGATTGTTCCAAAAGTTCGTGCACTTCTTTACTAGAGAATCGATTGAATAGTGTATCTTCTATCCCTAGATGTGTTTTGAATTCCCTGTTTACGTCTATGAGGCCTAATGCTTCAGGGTCGATATAACTCTGCCCCGAAGTGGATTTATCTGAACCGGAAAATATACTCATGTAATTAAATTAAGGAGGCGAAAACCCTGATCGTATTAAAATGAATACGTACAGTATCGTGGAAATTCCTGGCATAACCTCCTGCGGGCATGATTACCACAGGAATATCCAAAGAATCCGCGAAAGTTTTTACCATTTTATCCCTTGCCTTCAACCCATCGAAAGTAAGTTTCAAATCCCCGAGAGAATCATCCTCGAAAGGATCTGCGCCCGCAAAATAATAGATCAGATCCGGTTTAAATTCTTTTCGGATCTTTTCCAAACCTTCCCCCAAACAAGAAAGATACATTTTATCGCCCGTTCCGTTGTCCAAAGGTATATCCAAATTGGACTTCTCTTTTTTAGGATATAACTCTTCTTGGTGCATAGAAAAAGTCCAAACGGAAGGATCTCCTTGGAAAATTCTGGCGTTCCCGTTTCCTTGGTGAAGATCCAGATCTATAAATAAAACCTTTCGTTCCGGATATTTTTGCAGATAAAGTTTCGTCGCGATGGCAGCGTCGTTCAGATAGCAGAAACCTTCTGCTCGGTCCGGCATACTATGATGGAATCCGCCGCCAATATGATACACATATTTATAATTTTCGGTCATCTCGGTTGCGAGAATGGTCCCTCCCACTCCTAGGCAAAAACTTCTGACCATGGTTTGGTTGAGAGGAAGTTCTGAATACATGGTCCGATCCGTATATCTCAAATTCATAAAATCGGAAATGAATTCTGGAGTATGGACTAGGCTTAATTCTTCCTCTCCGACCGGGGCCGGTTGGAGGGCAGGCAAAGAAGAAAGTTTAGGATCTTCCTTGACTTGATTGTATATCATTGCGTATTTACGTGCGGGGAATACGTGGGGACCCAGGTCCATATTGTATTCCGGATGATAAACTAGGGCGAGCCGTTCTAACAGTTGGCGCAATTGGGTGTGCCTTTTTTTTCCCAAGCTTACCCTTCCGTTTCGCCCCGTAAAGAACGAAATAGCATTCTTAAATACGTCCAAATTTTCGGAGGTTCCCATTCATGTTTAGCCCGGAAAAAAAAACCAAAATGGTCTGTACCATTGGTCCTTCTTCCTCAGATGAAAATACTATCACCGCACTTCTCCGAGCCGGAATGGACATCGCGAGAATGAATTTCTCTCACGGCACTCACGAAGTTCACAAAAAAGTTTTTGAAACTTTGCGAAAATGCGAATCCGAGTCCGGCGTTCCTCTCGGCATCATGGCGGATCTGCAGGGACCAAAAATCAGAACCGGAAAACTCCGGGTTCCCCAAATCGAATTAGAAAAGGGAAACAAGATCAGACTTTTACCCGACGCGGAATACTTAGGAGATTCCGAGGCGGTCGGCACTACCTACCCTGCCATGATAGAAGATCTTCGTTCGGGAGACAAACTATTAGTAGATGACGGTAAACTCGTACTAGAAGTCGAATCCAAATCAAGCAAAGAAGCCGTTTTGAAAGTTATAATAGGAGGAATTCTAAAAAGCAACAAAGGAATTAATTTGCCCGGAACTCCTATCTCTGCACCTGCACTTTCCGAAAAAGATCTACTCGATCTGAAGTTTGCACTCAATTTAGGAGTGGATTACGTCGCATTAAGTTTTGTAAGAAGGGCCTCAGACTTGGAACTAGCCAGGGAAATGATGAGAGGAACCCAAACAGGACTCATTGCCAAAATAGAAAGACCTGAAGCAATCCGTAATATAGATGAAATTTTAGAAGCTGCAGACGGGATTATGATCGCGAGAGGAGACCTTGGAGTAGAAGTAGAAACGGAAAGAGTCCCAGTTTTACAAAAAGAACTCATCTATAAAGCGAATCGCGCAGGGAAACCGGTAATCACCGCCACTCAAATGTTAGAATCTATGGTCGATAACCCGAGACCGACTAGAGCAGAAGCAAGCGATGTTGCAAATGCGGTCATGGATGGAACGGATGCAGTCATGTTATCCGGCGAATCTGCGAGCGGAAAATACCCTGTGGAATCTGCCGAAATGATGGCAAAGATCCTGAGAGAAACCGAAAACTTGGATCGTATTTATGAGATCCATTGGAACTTAAAAAAATCCGAATTAGAAATAGAAAGAGCTGCCTTAGGTTCCGCCGCAAGAGAAATCGCACATAGCATCAACGCAAAAGCAATTGTGAATTTTACAAGAAGCGGATATTCAGCACTCATCACTTCGGAGATGAGACCCAAGGTCCCTATCCTTTCTTTTACTCCTTATTTAGCTACAGCAAGAAAGATGAAATTGTATCGAGGTGTACAGCCTTATGTTATGCCATTCATGGAAACTTTTTTCGATATGATCCGTTTTATGGAAACTAGACTTCCCGAAGACGGGATGCTTACTCCCGGAGATATAGTGGTCATTCTTTCCGGAGCGCCTGGAGGAGAAGCCAAGTCCGTAGACTTTTTACAAATTTATAAAATACGATAATTCTTTAATATCGAATATACTTTTAATAGCTCGCTCTTAACTCATTTAGGACTGGCAGAAGAACTATACGGAAATTTTACCTTACCTTCCAATATTTCAGTTAAAACTGATTTTAATTCGAAATAAGTAGGTAATTCGGGATATGCAATATTCGAGGTGGAATGTTTGGAATTTCCGTCCTCAATAAGATCCATTCCTATAATATATTTCAGCCCGTTTTCCTTTAGTATTGCCGAGGATTCTAAATTAATATTTTTTAGATGTTTTCCACTTTTATCGAAAACTGAAAAAACATAATAATAATACAGATCGCCGGTTTTAGAAAAACTTTCTTGAGCAACGATCACAAACTCTTTGATCGGAAATGTATCGAAACGAAAATATTTAAGATTAGTGATACGAGGATCTTTGGAAGAATTCCTGATCTGAAGTAGGCGTCTCTTATATTTTTCCGCTTCTTCGAATTTCTCCTGTCTATATAAGTTTTCTATTAAATAGCTAACGGTAGCGTAATTTTCGGGATCTAACTTATAACAGATCTCGAAATATTTCTGAGACTTGACCAAATCTCCTTCGCTAAAGTAAATACCTGCAAGACTATAATTAGCCCTCAGATCTTCAGGGTCGATTTCCAAGGCCTTTAAAAAATAATCCTTTGCCTTGGATAATTGCCCTTTTTCGGCATATATAGCACCGAGCATACCCGTTGCCATTGGGTTTTTCGGATCCAATTCTACACATTTTAAGAATTGTTTTTCTGCCTCGTCGATTTTTCCGGAAAAATAAAAAGTGGCTCCGTAATAATCATAATATTTCGCTACCTTCGGATTAGTTCTGATCGCTTTTTCAAAATATAATAACGCTTTTTGATCTTCTTCCAGGCGGAAATAACTGAAACCGATTTTAAAAAGTAAAACGTCATCATCCGGCTTTTTCTTTTCGTATTCGAGTAGGATCTTTAATGCAGATTTATAATCCTGATTTTCGATCAGCTTGTCTGCTTTTTCATATTCCGGTTTGGAAACCTCCTCCGAAAGCACCTCCCCAACAAACAAACACAAGAAAAAGATAATATATAGGGCAGCTTTAGCCTGGGTTGTCCACACGAAGGAAATATATTGTCTCAAGCTTCACCTACCTTTCCCATATATACCATTTTAGGACTTTCCGGACAATTATAATAATTGGATCCCCGAATCGCCGAACTCTTTTAAAACCTCTCGAGAGATCCTTGCTTTTTGATTTCTTTTTTCTTTGATATGAGTGAGATACCGAAGAGAGAATAATACCCCTCCTTCCTCTACATTCATATATACGATCGGAGTTGTCTTTCCGAGTCTAACAAGATAATTTTTGGAAAGTTCTCTAACAGAATAATCTATCTTATGTTGGTCAATGATAGAGCTGTTTTTTAGGATCCCGTTCAAAATTTTTTCCGCGGCTTCCCAATCCGAACTATGAGGAATCTTGATCCTAAATTCATCCCACACAAATCCCATTTTTTCTTTTACTACATATACTTTATGAAGAATGATCGTGTGATTGGGAAGATGCACCAAACGATTTGTAGATTGTTCCGATTTAGGATCGGGACTCAGTTCCATCAAAGTAAAACGATTGATCCCAATATTAACCACATCTCCCTTAATGCCTTCGATCTCTATTCTGTCCCCTACTTCAAAACCGTTACTGCCGTGGATCAATAACCATCCCACATAATTCAAAGTAATATCTTTTAGGGAAATTACGATACCTGCTCCAGCAAGCCCCATCACAGTAGGGAGATAAGAAAGCCCGGAAAAAATTACGGGAAGAAGGGACACTGCTCCCACGACTACGAACAAGATCCGAGTCACTCTCCTACGATTATACCTTACGGAATTGTCCGCAGGAGGACTGAGCCTATCGAAGATCAAAACGAAAGTTTTATAAACGATTACTAAGGTGAGGATAAAATACGCGACCAAAATGAACTCTTCCGTGATAGACCTTTCTTTAGAGTTCAAAAGGGAAATCGGATTTATAAGTCGGAGAATTTCTTCCATAACCGGGACAACCTACACTAGGTATTACTATGACGAAATCAAGGTGTTTTTGGAAGTAAAGACGCAGAGTTTAGAAGAGGAGCAAAGATTTTTGGCACACAGAGACGCGGAGTCTCAGAGGTAGGAAACTATCGAATTAGAAGGCGTCCAAGTTTAGCTTTCTTTATAGTTTAATATGAAAATCTTTTAAGAAACTCTCTGTGACTTAGTGCCTTTGTGTGAGAATAACTCTGTCTCTCTTTCAAACTCTGCGTCTCCTAATCCATTTTCTTTTGTTTTCGGAACGCAGAAGCAATCTCTTCCAGTTCGATCGGAATATCCCAAATCGGATTTCCTGGAGACTGAAGAAGGACAAATCGAACCGAGTTCCCCACATTCTTCTTATCATGAAGAGTATGTTTTGCTACCTGAGTAGATTTACTTTTGTCGTGATATGGAAGGTCATATGCCTTTAATATCTTTCTTAGACTTTCTATCCAAGAAGGATCCAGACCTTGTTTTTCTGCGGAAAGAATGATCGCAGTCAATAGTCCTATAGAAACAGCCTCTCCATGGGAATATCTTCTATAATTTGTGAGCGACTCTATCGCGTGAGCGGTGGTATGCCCCAAGTTCAAAACTTTTCGTAAACCTGCCTCTCTTTCATCTTGAGACACTACATTAGATTTATATAAAATAGAACCTACGATTAATTCCAAAAGTTCTGGAGAAGTATGATCGTAGACGGATTTATCGTTCGAACGGACCTTCTCCAGATATTCTCCGCCGGATAAAAGACCGTGTTTTACGATCTCTGCCATTCCACATCTCCATTCTCTTTTGGGCAAAGTGGATAATGCAATCAATGGTAAATATACGAACTCAGGTTGGTAGAAGGAGCCGATCATGTTTTTTCCAAGGTCGGCATTTACCGCTACTTTTCCACCAACGGAAGAATCTACGGAAGCAAGTAAGGTCGTAGGAACTTGTGCAAAACGGATCCCTCTTTGGAATGTAGATGCTATAAATCCTGCGAAGTCGCCTACCACTCCACCGCCCAGAGCGATGATCAAACTTTTACGATCCGCTCCCAATTCTATTAGTTTATTATAAACTTCTGCGGTGCGAAGGATGTGTTTATTTTTCTCCCCGCCCTTTATGTAAATTTCATGGTATGGAATTCCAGGACAGGAAAGTTCAGATTCGTAAAACTTGGAAAACAATCCTGAAAGTTTTCTTTCCGTGAGTATAAATATGGAAGAAATCGGATAAAATTTTTTGATCGTTTCACCCAAACCTCTGAAGTCCGAATGGATCTGTACCTTATATTCTTTTGAAAATGCTTTGATCTGTACTTCCCGGATAGGATTCATTTATCATATACCCATTGGCTTCGTATAAAAGGAGCCGGTTTGTATTTTCCGGAAGAAAGAAAGTCCTTAATATCCGGTCTTATATCCATTTCTAAAACTGCTCCCAAAGGAAAATAGCCGAATCCTGTGATCGCTTTCTCTTTCAAGTTCACTGCCGGATCCTGTTTTTTAACGGTAGCTAAGAATACCAACTGGAGAAGATGACGATTCCCCTTAGGATCTATGGACTCGTTCACAAATAAAAAATTAGCGCTGGTGATATCGAGAGAAAGTTCTTCTTTCAGTTCTCTTTTTAACGCGTCTTCCGCGCTTTCTCCGAATTCTATCCCACCACCGGGCAATAACCAGTAGTAGGCATCCTTCTTTTTCTGCTGCAAAAGAAGGATATCTCCCTTACGATTTCGAATCAAAGCGGCCACTCTGACCCTTAAACCTTTCTTTTTAAAAAAGAATTCCATATTAGATTTCATTAAACCTTGATTTTTAAGGCCTTTAGCAACTCTTTCGCAGCGTCTTGTTCCGCGAACTTTTTATTCTTTCCTTTACCTTCCGCAGAATATTTATCTCGGATGGATACGCTAACGAAAAAGGTTTTTTCGTGATCCGGCCCAACCTCTTTAAGTAATCTGTAAGAAGGTAGAAGTTTGAATTTTTTTTGGCAAATTTCCTGGAGGATGGATTTATAATCCGTGGCCTCTTTTACTTTATCGGAATTTTTAATGTAATCTATAAGATGTTCGAGTATAAACTTCTCCGCAGCTTCCATTCCTTGGTCCAAATAAACAGCACCGACCAAGGACTCGAACAAATTAGCTCCGAGTTTTTTCTGAGCGTTTCCCTGACCTTCTCCCTTTCCCAATAGAACGTAAGAAGTTAACCCCAATTTTTCACTAAGCCCGTTTAACATTGCCGTAGAAACCAGGGTCGCTTTTTTTCTAGAAAGTTCACCTTCACTTGCGGAAGGATTTGTTCTATATAAATATTTTGCGACAACCAGTCCGAGAACTGAATCTCCTAAGAACTCTAGTCTTTCGTTGTCTTCTTTGTATTCAGGATTTTCGTTACGATAAGAACTATGTATGAATGCGATTTCTAAATAAGAAGGTTTATTAAATCTTAAACCAAGCTCGGACGCAAGTAGAGAAGGATCCTTTCTAATCTTAGGATCAGATTTGTTTTGATTCTGAATGTGTTTTTTTTTTATCAAAGGATTTTGATAAAAGGAAGGAAAGACTTCCGAGTTCCCGTAAAAGAACCCGGAGGTCCAGTCAATTAGGACTTTAGAGTGTCGATGAACTTAATTACGTCTCCGACGGTTTGGATCTTTTCAGCATCCTCATCGGAAATTTCAACGCCAAACTCTTCTTCAAGAGCCATAACGAGTTCAACTGTGTCAAGAGAGTCTGCACCGAGGTCATCAATGAAGTGTGCTTCAGGAGTCACTTCGGACTCATCCACTCCAAGTTGCTCAACGATAATAGACTTAATCTTTTCGAAATCTGCCATTTGTTTCCTCCGTACCATCGAAATGGTATGTAAGTTTTAGTTAGGTTTAGAATCGGGGATGAATTCATCCACCGATTTTTAAACATTTTTTTCTCAAATGTTTTGGCAAGCGTTAACGGATTGGAAACGGGAAAAAAACAGAATATTATCCAAGTTTCTTTTTCATATTTTTTCAAAGAAGCTGTTCTATAACTTACGAATTCGATCGACTCAAAGTATCGAAAATTCAGGCCCAGTCCTCATATTCAAATAATCAAAAAGTCACATTTCTAATATTCGATATTGAGACAGTTCTCGATCATTCATTCGAACGCCGTTCGGAGTTATCATTTATAGAATATAATGAGAACCTTTCTAAGAGTGGTTGTTTTGTTGGTTCTACAAAAAAACAAAAGCCCGGAAAATTCCGGGCTTTCTGCCTGATTGATCCGGATTAAAATCCGAATATTTAGGCTTGGACTCCTGGAAGGAATCCCCCACCGTTCACTTCAATTACTTGTCCTGTAATAAAAGAGGATATATCGGAAGCTAGAAAAGCGATAGTGTTCGCGATATCGTCCGGCTGACCTGCTCTTTTTAAAGGAATTGCAGCAACCATTGCAGTACGGATCTTTTCTGGGATCGCATCTGTCATTTCAGTTGCGATAAATCCCGGAGCGATCGCGTTACAACGGATTTTACGACCAGCCATTTCCAGAGCGACTGCTTTGGTTAAGCCAATCACACCCGCTTTAGAAGCGGAATAGTTGGTTTGTCCGATATTTCCATTCACTCCAGCGATAGAGGAAAGGTTGATGATGGATCCACCGTTCGGATTTTTTGCCATAAATTTTATGGCAGACTGAATACAATTGAAAGTTCCAGTTAGGTTCACTGCAATTACAGCATCCCATTGTTCCTGTTTCATTCTAAGCATCAGAGTATCTTTAGTGATACCGGCATTATTCACTAGAATTTCTATTGAACCGAAATTATCCACTACAGCTTGGATACCCGCTTGCGCAGATTCTGCATTTGCTACGTTTACAGAAACTCCGATTGCTTTGACACCTGTTACTTTTGCTATCTCATCCGCAGTAGCTTTACTTGCCTCTTCGTTTAAGTCGGCAATGACAACGTTTGCGCCTGCTTGCGCGAGTTTAAGAGCGGTTGCTTTACCGATTCCGCGGGCAGCCCCGGTTATAATGGCGTTTTTGCCTTTCAAATCGATCATTGGTTTTTTCCTTACCAGATTCTGCGGTTAGCGTATTTTCCGGGCCTGGGGGGTCAAGTGATTCTGGGTGTAGCGTTCACCCTGGGGTTGTGAAAGAAAGCGAAGTTAAAACTTTGCCTTTTCGATATCTTCTTTGATGCGCTGGTTCACATCTCTTTCGGCACATTCTACCACTACTCGGATTGCGTTTCGGACTGCATGCGCATTGGAAGAACCATGGCCAATTAAACAGGTTCCGTCTACTCCAAGAAGAAGTGCTCCGCCATATTCCGCGTAATCCAATCTTTTCTTAATCGCTGTAAATGTAGGTTTGAGAAGAAGGGCCCCGGTTTGGGCTAGACTGGACTGAGCGATACTTTCTCTTAAGACGCTGAATATGGATTTGGAAAGACCTTCGGTTGCTTTCAGAACTATATTCCCGACGAAGCCGTCGCATACTACAACGTCAACGTCCCTTCCACCACCATAAAGATCTCTACCTTCTACATTTCCTACGAAGTCGATCGGTAGTTTTTTAATATATTCAAATGCCTTTAACGTGATCGAGTTTCCCTTCTTATCCTCTTCTCCGTTGGACAAGATCCCGACCTTCGGTTTGTGAGTATTGAAAATAAGTCTGGAATAGATCTCTCCCATGATCGCGAACTGAGCCAAATACTCCGGCTTACAATCCACATTTGCACCTGCATCCAGAAGAAGTGTAGGAGCTCCTTTCTCTCTCGGGATCGGAGCAGCAATCGGGGGTCTAAGCACTCCAGGAATTCTGCCCAGATATAATAACGCAGCCGCCATAGTAGCGCCCGTATTTCCGGGAGAGAACATTCCAACACAGGTTTTATCTGCAACCAATTGAGCTGCTTGCACAACGGAAGAATCTTCCATTGCACGCACTGCAATAGATGGAGAATCATTCATGCCGATTACTTCGCTAGCGTGAACAATTCTGATCTTATTTGTATCGTATTCGTATTTAAGGAGGGTCTCGCTGATATCTTCTTCTTTACCAACGAGTATGACGTTTCTGCCGTCTTGATTTACCGCGTTAACGGCACCTTCTACGATCCGGTCAGGACCGTAGTCGCCGCTCATTGCATCGACGGCGACCCACATATTGATTAGTTCTCTTCGCTAGTCTTCCTGACTTTCGGTTCTACCACTACACGGTCTTTGTAAAAACCGCAAACAGGGCAGATTCTATGAGGAGGTCTGAAGGAATTACAGTTCGGGCAAGGAACTAGATTCGGTTTGCCGATCGCATGATGGGCCCGTTTCATCCTCACTTTTGATTTAGATTTTCGTCTCTTAGGAACTGCCATTGTTTTTCTCTATAGATAAGGTCGATTTACGACTATGTTTTTTTTATGAGCCGATTTCTCAACTGTTTTTCAAACAGAAGTAAAAGAATCCAAGAATTCACCCGTTTCGGCTCGTTTGGTGTATAAGGCGGAGCGGTTGAACACCAATCTCGCCGTGGATTCCATAATAACTTCGATCTCTTCCAGATTATTGGCTCTGAGAGTTCCGCCTGTGGACACTAAATCCACGATACAATCCGATAACCCCACCAAAGGAGCGAGCTCAATACTTCCGTAAAGTTTGATCACCTCGCAGTTAATTCCCTTTTTTAGAAAGAATTCTTTTGCGATATTCGGATATTTTGTCGCTACACGGACTTTTCTTTCACCGGAACTGAGACTCCAGCCTTTTGGCCCTGCCACAGAAAGTCTGCACTTTCCGATTCCTAAATCCAAGGGAAGAAGAAGGTCGTAACCTCCTTCCAATAATACGTCCCATCCCACAATACCGGCATCCGCAGAATTCTGTTCCACGTAAGTCGCCACATCCTGGGAACGTACAAGTAAGATCCGGACCTTCCCTTTTTGGTCGTTATAGATAAGTTCTTTGGAATCAGGATCGGGACGGCCAGAAAGCCATCCCCTTTCGAGCATGAGTTCAATGCTCTCCTCGGCTAGCCGTCCTTTCGGAAGGGCCAAAGTGAGCATTAGTTTCCCTGGCTGCTTTTTAATAGAAGATAAGTAGCGAGTTCTCTAACCGATTTAAATTCTTCGGAAGGAGAAGCGATATCTTGGTCTAAAACTTTTTTAAGTAGATCGACTGCTTCTGCTTTTTTGCCGTTTTCTAATTTCAAACGACCTGCCTGGTATAAGCTCCAGGCATAGAATCCAGAAACATTCTTACGACTGCTTAAAAGAGAAACGGAAACTCCGTAATCTGATTCAGCTTCCGCGAGTTGGTTTGCACTTTCTCTGTAGTTTCCAGCGATATAAAAATAGTAGGCCTTCACTTCAGGAAGTTCGTCTATTTTTTTACCTGCATATTCTAACTTCTCTGCCGCTTTTTGGTATTCTCCATTTTTAGCGTATAGATCTCCCAAAGTTTTGGAAAGTCTGATATCTAAAGAAGGGGAACTATAGGAAGAAGCAATACTTTCGTATTTTTTGATCTTATCGGTGATCTCTGTCATCGGAGAAAGAGCAAGCTCCTTCTCCACTTTTTCGATGGCAAGAGTTCCTTTGCGGAATTGTTCTGCTCTGTATTCGTTCCAACTAACAACAGTTAGTACGGTTACGAACAAAACACCGATCCCGAATAAAACCTGCTTTTTATTTTCTCCGATCTTGGAGAATAAAATCGCAAAAAATCTTTCTGCTCCTGTAACGCCCGGATACGGATCTATATCCTGAATAGAGGCACCGGTTTTAGGTTCGAATCGTTTCATCCAAAACTCCGAGAGTCGTCCTTATTTTAAGGAAGAATTGATAAAGCTGCCTAAACTTTCTCTGGAAGGAGTGTCGGAAGTTTTCAAATACTTCGCCATCTCTTCTCTTTCTAAGGCCTTGTCGAAATCCTTGATAGACAGAGAGATTTTTTTGTTTTTGGAATCGATCTTAACGACTGCACATTTTACGATATCGCCAGGTTTGTAAGACTCAGCCAAATTGGTGTCTTTTCCACCAGGGATCTCGGAGATGTGAACAAGTCCTTCGAAACCAGGTTCGATTTCTACGAACATACCGAAGTCCACGATACTTTTGATCTTTCCTTGGACTACAGAACCGATAGGATAACGATTTCTTAATGCTTCGTAAGGGTGTTCTTGCAGTTGTTTTAATCCGCAAGAGATTCTTTGTGCATCAAAGTTGATATCGAGGATAATGTATTTAACCTCTTCTCCTTTTTTCAGTAAAGAAGTTGGGTTCTTTTGTTTTTCATCCCAAGTGATATCGCTGATGTGAATCAGACCTTCAATCCCATTTTCCACTTCTACGAATGCGCCGTATTTAGTGATACCGGTTACTTTTCCGGTTAGGACATTGCCTACTCTAACTTCAGGGCCTAAAGCGTCCCAAGGATTCGGTTGAAGTTGTTTTAGTCCTAGAGAAAGTCTTCTGCTTTCGAAATCGATATCTAGGATAAGTGCTTCTACTTCTTGTCCTTTTTTCAAAAGTTCTTTTGGATGAGGAGGTTTTTTAGCCCAGGTCAATTCGGAAGTATGGATTAAACCTTCCAAACCTTCTTTTAATTCTACGAATGCTCCGAAATTGGTAAGAGAAGTTACAGTTCCTCTGATCACCATTTCTTTTTCCAAGGAACGTTTTGCCCAAACCCAAGGATCTTCGTATAACTGTTTAAGTCCCAGAGCGAGTTTATTGTTTTCCTTTTCCATTTCCAGGACTTGAAGTTCGATCTCTTGGCCAATGGTGAAGTATTGTTTGAATGGTGCGAATTTTTTATAAGAGATATCTCTTTGTCTGAGAAGTCCTACAACTCCTTCCAGATCACAGAAAACTCCGAAACTTGCAATTTTGGAAACGGTTGCTTTAACCTTGTCCCCTACTTTAATTTTTTCAGCAAGTGCGTCCCATTTCTCGTTATTTACTTCATCTAGAAGTTTTTTACGGGAAACAACTCCGGAGCGGGTGCGCTCATTGATCTCGATCACTTTAAAATCGAGTTCCACACCTTTGTAATTTTCTCCATCGGAGAATTTATAACTAAGTTGAGACGCAGGTAGAAAAAGTTCGGAACCTTCTACGTTAACGATATAACCTTTTCCTTTTATCTCATTTACCAAACGTCCGCTGACTTGGTAATTATTTTTGAAAGCGTCTTTAACAACTTCCCAACCTTTTCTTTGGTCGGCTTCTTTTTTGGAAAGGATACATCCAGAGTCTGTGGACTCTTTTCTTTTTACAAGTGCAGTAACTAAAGCCCCGATTTCAGGTTTTTCATCGAACTCGGAGCGAGGGATTCTTCCCTCTTGTTTCAATCCTTCGATTGCCACATAGACGTTATCGTTGTCTACGGATACGACTTTACCTTCGACCACTTGGTCTTTGCGGATTTCAGCTTCGTCGTTTTTCTTTTCTTCCCACTGTTTGAAAACTTCAGCAAAAGTGGACTTGTCTTGTTGGCTACTCATACGGATTGAATTACTCGGTGTTGTTTGGGATTAGTGCGAATCGTTATAAATGCCAGGCTCTAGGCACCCAAGGATCTTACTAATTACACTATTTTTTGGCAGGTTATCTGTGTCAATGAGGATTGCGTCCTCAGCTTTCCGGAGGGGGGCGATTTCTCTTTCCGTATCGGATTTGTCACGGATAACGATTTCCTTTTCGATTTCTTCCAAATCCGAACGAATACCTTGCTCTAATAATTGATTATATCTTCTTTCGGCCCGAACTCTAGAAGATGCCGTCAAAAAGAATTTGTAACGAGCGTCCGGAAATACATGGGTACCTATGTCTCTACCGTCCATTACCAGCCGATGGGTCAGAGAAAGTTTTCTCAATTGAGAATTTACAAATTCTCTAAATACAGCTTTGTCGGCGATGTATTTGATCTCTCTTGTAATTTCAGGAGTTCTGATCTCTACAGAAACATCTTCTCCGTTTAAGAAAATATGATTCTCACCTGCTTCTGAAAATTCGCAGAAAATTTCTACACCTACGGTTAATGGAAGGAACTCCTTGCCGGATAACCAATCCGCAAAGGAGATCGAAGAATTTTTGGATTTATAAATTTTATAAATATGAAGTGTTAATGCACGGTAGAATGCTCCGGAATCCAAATATTCAAATCCCAGTTTTTTAGAAAGTTCTCGAGCTACCGTGCTCTTGCCTGTTCCCGCAGGGCCATCTAATGCGATCACGTTTTCCGTCATTGCACAAAACCTTCCAACAAAGATTCGAATCCGGGAAAAGAAGTTTCTATCCAAGAAGTTTCATCCAGATGGACTTTCAAACCGCTTACCGCTTGGACGATCATAAAACTCATTGCGATCCTATGATCCATCTTAGTAAAAATATTCACCGCGTTCCCGGATAGCCAAGAAGAAAGTTCCGAAGAATATACACTCGAACCAATTTCAGGGATCTCATATCCGTCCGGATATTCGTGCACTGTAATCCCCAAGTTCCTGAGATTTTCTACCATTGCGGAAATTCGATCCGATTCTTTTGCACGAAGTTCTTCCGCATGACGGATAATAAATCCACCTTTTGCAAAAAGACCCGCTATCGTCAAAATCGGAATCTCATCAATAAGAGAAGGAATCCATTCTTCCTTAATTTCAGAAAAACGTAAATTAGAAGATACGGCTTCCAGATCTCCCACAGGTTCTCCACATTCTATCCTTTGATTATGGACTAGAATTTTTGCACCCATCGCTTCGAGCGCGTGAAGAATCCCGATACGAGAAGGATTTAATCCCACATTTTTCACGAGAACGGAACCTTCTTTTAATAAAACTCCGAGTACCAAAAAGAATGCTGCGGAAGAAATATCTCCAGGCACCTTGAACTCCTTTGCCTCGAAAGTATAAGGAGGTTCCATTTTAAAATGAGTGGGAGAAAGATAAGTCAATTTATTTCCCAAAAACCGGAACATATTTTCAGTATGGTCCCTAGAAAGAATATCCTCTTCATATTCCAAAGAAGTTTCGGAAGCCATTGCAGCCAACATCAGACAGGATTTTACCTGGGCGGAAGCAATCGGACTTTTATAATGAAAATCCGCTAATTTTTTTCCTAGGATCTCCAGAGGAGCCTTATCTTCCTTTCCAGAAATGGATGCTCCCATGGAATTTAAAGGTTTTATAATACGCGACATCGGCCTTTTTTGGAGAGAATGATCTCCAGTTAAAGTGGCCTTAACACCTGAGATCCCACAGAGTAAACCTGCGGATAATCTGATTCCGGTTCCTGCGTTCCCAAAATCCAAAACGGATTTAGGAGATTGGAGAGAGTTTTTGCCAGGGCTTGTAAAAACATATTCTCCCTTGGAAATTTTCTCCACTTTCAATCCAAGCTGAGTGAAAGCTTTCATCGTGTTCAAAGGATCTTCCGCTTCCAAAAACCCGGAAACATGAGATGTCCCTTTGGATAATACGGAGAATAATACGCTTCTATGAGAAAGAGATTTGTCTCCCGGAACTGTAATTTCTCTTCCGGTTGAACTAAGGATTCTTGGAATCATTTTGTTTCTTTAAAATTGCATCCCTATCGATATGAGATTTTTCCATGAAGGACTCCCAATGTTTTAGGTCGAGCGGCTTTTCTGGATTTAACTCCGAAAGAAGTTTATCCAATCGATCCTTATAGTCCGAAAGCGCCTTATAGATCTCTTCTTGGTTGGAAGAAAAAATCGGTGACCACATTTTAGGATTAGAACCCGCAATTCTTGTCATATCCCTAAATCCTCCGCCTGTCAAAGGCAAAGGAGAATTTTGGGTAAATTCTCTCACACACCCGTTTTCCCAGACCCAATTCGTCATAAGAGAAGCAATCAAATGAGGAACATGAGATACATAAGACAAAATTTTATCGTGGTCTTTTGCAGGAATTTCAGTAGTAGACATTCCTAAAAATTTCCAAAATTTTTCTATCTCCGAATATGCTTCGTCAGTTGCACCTTTAGGTCTCGTCAAAATACAAAGTCGATTTTCATAAAGATCCGCATTCCCGAATTCTAAACCTGATTCTTCAGAACCGCACATTGGATGAGAAGAAATATATCTATGTTCTCCAGTAAGAACTGACTCCACTGCATGAACGATCTCTTGTTTAGTGGAACCCATATCAGTCAAAAGACCTTTAAATCCCGAAGGAAGTTTAGAGATCACTTCAACCGTCGTATTGACAGGAACTCCGAAAACGATCAGATCATAGGATTCCCAGTTGGGAAATTTTGAAAATTCTTCGGATGTGAAAATTTGATCAGCTGATTTAAGACGGATCCCCTTCTCCTTACTGGAAGTAGATCCTACCACTCCCACAATCTCTGCGGAAGAGTTCTTTTTACGTAAGGCCAAAGAGAGGGAGGCACCCATCATTCCCAGGCCGTAAATCAGGATTCTAGAAAATTCGGTTTTCACGGGTTAGGTGGAGAGATCGGATAAGACCCCAAAATCCTGAGATAGATTGTATTTTCTTTTAATACGTTTAAGACCTCTTCGATCTTAGGATCCGTTTTATGACCTAAAAAATCTATGAAGAAGTTATACTCCCAAGAAGTCCTACGAGTAGGCCTGGACTCCACCTTGGTCATATTGATCCCTTTATCAAAGATCGGTTTTAGCACATTGTACAAAGATCCGGGTTTATCCGGGATGGAAAACACAACGGAAGTTTTATCACTCCCAGTGGGAGGACATTGGTTTTTACCTATGATCAAAAATCTGGTGGTATTGTCCGACATATCTTCGATGGATTCTCGGACCAGATCTAGGCCGTAAATTTCAGCAGCGATGGAAGAAGCCACTGCAGCGCAGGCCTCCTTCTTCTCCGCAACAATACTTGCGGCTCTAGATGTAGAAGGAGTTTCCGAAACTTCTACATGAGGAAGATTTGCAGCGATCCAATTTCTACATTGTGAATTTGCGATCTTGATGCCGTATAAAGTTTTGATCTTAGAAAGATCATGTTCGAATCCTAAAAGATTCAAATGGATCTTAAGATAAATTTCCGAATAAATATTTAGATCTGAAACTAAAAACTGATCCAGAGTAGAGTTCACAAGTCCTTCGGAAGAATTTTCCACAGGAACCACTCCGTAATCCGCCTTGTCGGTTTCTACAGCACGGAATACTTCCGGAATAGAAGGAAACTCTGTGGCTTCGACAGAAGTTCCGAATCTAGCACGAACTGCTTGGTGAGAAAAAGATCCTTCCGGTCCTAGATAACCGATTTTTAAACCTTTCTCCACTGAGAAGGAGCCGGACATGATCTCTCTATAAATTGCGATCAATACCTTGTCCGGAAGTGGTCCACCATTCAGTCCAAGGATTTTTTCGTAAACGTCCTTCTCTCTATCAGGGCGATAGATAGGTTCGTTATTCTCTCGTTTGATCTCGCCGATCTCGGAGGCAATCTCCGCCCTGGCCTGGATAGCCTTTACGATTTCTTTGTCCAGGGAATCGATCTTGTTCCTGAACTCTCTCAGTTTGTCGTCATTCTTGGCCATTCTCTATTAAATCATCCAGGTTTTCGAATTTTAATTCCTTCACTTCCACAGGAGCAGGTAAATCGGTCAGTTTATTTAATCCGAAATGTATCAAAAATTCCTTAGTGGTTCCATACAACGCCGGTCGTCCGGGGACTTCTTTATTACCTACAGGTTTTACCAGTTTTTTAGAAATAAGAGAAGTCACCATCGCTCTAGAAGATACTCCACGTATATCATCAATTTCGGATAATGTGATCGGTTGTTTATATGCGATAATCGCCAAAGTATCCAAACTGGAACGGGATAATTGTTCTCTCTTCTTCTCTTTGAAGAGCCTTGCTAAAATTTCAGAATATTTTTCGTTCGTAGAAAATTGATAAGAGCCAGCAATCTCTCTAAGAACGAAACCTCCGTCCTTCTCTTGGTAATCCAAAATCAGCTCATCCAAAATATCACGAGCTTCCTGTTTTTCACAGTCTATGGATTTTGCGATACTGGCTAGTTTAAGCGGCTCCCCGGAAAGGAAAAGCAGCGCTTCTATCAGTCCTTTTAAGCCGGCTTTGTCGCGTTCCACGGTTCTCCCACCAAGAATATACGGATTTCGCCGAAAGTTTTATGCTGGCGGATGGATACAATTCTCTGTTTGCAGAGCTCCAACATTGCCAGAAAGACGGCTACTATCTCGGCTTTCTCAGGTCTAACCGTAGAAAACAATTCTTCAAAGGAGATATCCGAACGTTCGACGAGCAGTTCGGAAATGGTACCCATCTTTTCTTCGACAGAATACCGGTGGGGCGCGGTAAGTAAAGCGGGAATCTCAGCTTCGTCTTCCCGTTTTTCCAAGATCTCATTAAATGCGGAAATTAGGTCTAAAAGGCTTAGATCCAGCCAGGATTCGGACTCGTCTATAACCTGATTGGTTTCTCTGGAGAATACTCCAGCCTGGACCTTGTCCACATCCCCCATTTTCTGGGCGGTTAATTGGAATTTTTTATGTTCTAAAAGTTTTTCGACGAGCTCAGGGGGAAGAGGAGGATCATAATCTTCTTCCTCGAAACCTGGATCGGGTAATAAAGCTTTGGATTTGAGATAAACTAAATTAGCGGCCATAAGAGCGTATTCCGCTCCCATGTCTATATGAATACTTGCAGAAATCTTAATGAAGTTTAGAAAGTCTTGGGTGATTTGAGAAAGGGATACTTCAAATATATCCACCTTATAACTTTCTATAAGAGACCAGAGAAGACTTAAAGGTCCCTCCGTAATACCACCTTCGGAATTATTCCATTGAACTACGAAGGATTGTGTGGCGTTTTCTCTTTCCATCTTTTTAGGAATTCAGTGCTTTTTCTGCCGCCTGTTGCAATCTTTCTGGTGAGAAAGGTTTTACTACAAAATCCTTCACTCCCATCTTGATTGCTTTCGCAAGAAGTTCTTCCTGACCAAGAGCGGTTACCATGATGATACGCGCTTTCGGATCCAATTTGAAAATTTCCTGGGCTGCTTCGATCCCGTCTTTTTCTCTCATGGTGATATCCATGGTGACTAGGTCCGGCTTGATCGCTTTGTACTGATCAACAGCGATGTTTCCGTTTTCGGCCTCGCCGACGATCTCATGCCCTCCGGCGACGAGTGCGTCCTTCACCATGGTCCTCATGAATTTTGCATCGTCTACTACGAGAATTCTGGCCATAATTAGTTTCCCCTTTCTTTAAGAATGGAAAGTATCCTTGATGTTATTGCGCTTACAGGTTCTACGAATTGAACCCCACCCATTTCGATGGCTTGGCGATTCATTCCGAAGATCACGGAGCTGTCCTCGTCTTGGGCAACAGTAGAAGCTCCAGTCTCTCTCATTCTGAGAGTCGCCGCCGCTCCATCTTTTCCCATGCCGGTCATAATCACACCGACTAAGGCGCTCCCGTATTCCCGGATTGCGCTGTCGAATAAAACTTCGACTGAGGGCCTGTGTCCATTTACCAGTGCTTCCCTACCTAAGGCAATCCATTTACGTCCGGCCTTAGATTCGATCTTCAAATGTGCATCACCCGGAGCCACGTAACCTGTTCCGGGACGAACTTCTTCTCCGTCTTCGGCTTCCTTTACATTGATTTTGGAGTGATCGTTTAAACGAGAAGCAAAGGCTTTCGTAAAACCCACAGGCATATGTTGTACGACGAAAATTGGTAGATGAAAATTCTCCGGAAAATCAGAAAAAACGGTCTGTAATGCTTTTGGACCGCCGGTAGATGTCCCGATACAAACAGCCTCGACTGTTTTTTTTTCATCTTTGAAAATTTTACTTTTGACCGCATCTACGAGTTTTTTCGGATCAAGGCCCGCATGACTTGGTCTCAAACTTTCAAAATAAGCGAGTATTCTATTTCTAAGGACTGTACCGATTTCTTCCGGATTGAATTGATTACTAGAAGAAGGTTTCGGAACGAAATCAATGGCTCCATATTCTAAAGCCTTGAAAGTTGCTTCTGCTCCATGTTGAGTTAAAACGGAGAGCATCATTACCGGAATACCCAATTTTCGTTTCTGAAGTTCTTGTAATGCGGAGAGCCCGTCCATTACAGGCATCTCTACATCTAAAATGACGATATCCGGTCTAAGTTTTGTTGCGAGTTCGATACAATCCACTCCGGTTTTACCGGTGGCTATAACTTGGATCCTACTCTCTTTTTTAATCTGATCCGAAATAATATTTCGCACCAAAAGAGAGTCGTCTATGATCACGACCCGAATCGACCCGTCCGCGGGAGTTCCTACCACGACAAAATCCTAGTGTTTAAAATTTCGGAAGCAAACTCATGAGTTCGTCGAAGTCCGGAAGGAATAAAAGTACTCCTAACAGGTTGTTTCCCTCATGATTAAATTCAGTGAGCATACTTAAGAACTTAGTTCTTTCCGGTTTAACAACATCCAGAACTTCCAGGAAGGTTCCTTCCACAAGTTCAGGGACATCCGGCATCACACCCACTTTCGCCTTATTGGAAATGGAGTTCAAAACGGAGGCACAAACTATGTTTGCGATCTCGGACAGAACACTTTTAGTATCATCGTCCAAAGTATCTCCGCTTGCAGTAGTATCCAAAAGTTCTCTAGCTAAATTTTTGGCATTCTCTCTGGAGAACATCATAAGCATGTTCCCGTTCAAATCGCCAGTCATTCTGACTTTCATTCCGTAGAATTTATCGTCAGAGAAACGGATCTCAGAAGCCAGACCTTCCTTGTCATTCATGATAATTTCAGGAATAAACAGATCCACGTTCCTATTCAGGATCTGAGAAAGCACCATACCGGCATTCATCATACCAGTATTAACCACAGATTCAATCTTCTTGATCTGTTCCTTGCTCAAGTTTCCTGTGAATTCTTTAGAGTGAGAAACAGACATCATTCTCTGTTTTTTCTGCTCTAAGAAACCTTCTATAATATGATCCGCTCTTTTTCTTTCTTCGTCGGAAACTGGAGAATCGGAGATCAATTCATTGATATGAGATCTGTAGGCTTCTTCCATTCCTTCTTTTTTGGCGGCAGGTCTTTCCAGAACCGCGGTATTGGAAGAAAGTTCAGAAGGACTATCGGTAGAAGTGATCAATTTGTCTTCGGAAGGTCGGATCTCCATAGTGGTCTTAATCGGAGTAGAAGAAACTTCTCTTTCGAGTTCTTCTTTTGCTACGATTACCTTTTTGGACTCGTCCGCTTTTTTACGTTCGCTCTTCTTACGACGTTCTCTTTCCCGAGTAGTGATCTCATGAAGTTTATGATTATAAACATTAGTTGGGTTAGAAGTTTTTTGGATATATTTCTCTTCTTCCGTTTCGATTGTGCGGATGGTGCTGATACGTTTCATCGTTTCCAGATGATAATTCACATATCTTGCATTCTCTTCCAACTCGGCGGCAAATTCCACAAGTCCAGGAATATCTAGAACCATAATAATAGTTCCATCTCCCATGATGGAAGCCCCAGTAAGTCCTTTGATATTTTTGAAATTTTTCTCTAAGGATTTGATAACTGTTTCGTGTTTTCCAACTAGTTCGTCCACCATGAAGCCTAATTTGCGGCCTTTATATTGAACGATAACAACTGGGAATTCTTCTCTGTCAGTTTTGTCCTGAAGACCCAAGATACGATTCAATCTGTAGATAGGAAGAACCTCTCCTCTCAAATTGATGATCTCATTTCCTTCCAGAGTAGTGATCTGTTCGTTGTTTACCTTGATAGTTTCGTTCACTTCTGAAAGTGGGAAAGCGTATACTTCTTCTTCCATTACGATGAGGATAGAAGGAATGATCGCGAGTGCTTGAGGGAAGGATAGAACAAAAGAAGTTCCGGATCCTTTCTGAGATTGGATGAGGATCTTACCTTTGAATTCTTGGATGAGGCTGTTTACCACATTCATTCCAACACCGCGACCGGAGATATCGGTGATCTTATCTGCAGTGGAGAAACCAGGAGCAAAGATGAATTGATAAATATCACTTTCTTCTAAAGCAGCTGCGTCTGTTTCGGAAACGAGTCCCTTCTCTATTGCTTTTTTGCGGATCTTTTCTAGATCCAATCCGCGACCATCGTCACGGATCTCTACCATAATATTGCTACCGCCTTGGTAAGCGTTCAACTCGACGGTTCCAGTTTCCGGTTTGCCTAACCTTTTTCTATCTTCAGGAGATTCAATCCCGTGATCCACAGAGTTTCGGATCAGGTGTAAAAGCGGCTCCCCTAAAGCATCGATCACTTTTTTGTCCAACTCGGTGGACTCTCCGTTCAAGACCAGATCCACCGATTTTCCGGTTTCTAAAGAAAGATCTCTAACTAAACGAGAGAAACGACGGAAGACTGTGGAAATGGGAACCATCCGGATATTCATGATACCGGATTGGAGTTCTTTGGAGATACGATTGATAAGATCGATACGACCTTTAAGTTCATTGAACAACTGATCGTCCCCGAATGTGCGGAGAAGATCGTCATAAATTTTCTGGAAGCCTGAGTTTGTGATCACAAGCTCGCCCACATTATTCATGAGTTGATCCAATTTGTCGGAAGATACTTTAATACTTTTTAAAGTAATTTTTGCTTCGCTACTTCTCTCTTCTTCATCGAGTTGATAGGAAGAAGAAGCTCCTGAATCCGAATAACCGCTGAGTTTAAATTCTTGGATCATCAGGTTTTCCACCATGTCTACGTTAGCAGCCTTGGTAAGTTCTTCTTGGGATTCGGAACTTACGATCAGGATAGAAAGATATGGAGCCTCTGTTCCATTCTCCAATTCTTCTCCGCTTGGTTTGGTACGAAATACATGGCCCAAGTTTTTTAGATTTTGGACAATAAGAGTATAACGTAAACCCTTCATCGGAGAATCTTTTTTGAGTCCCACTTTTAAGAGCCAAGGTTTTCCGGAACCGTTTCGAAGGATTTCTTCTATTTCTTTTTGATCGTCTGCATCCAGATCAATCCCATTCCCAGGAAGTTCTTCATGTTTAGCAACTGGAGTAGCAGACCCCGAAACAGATTTTCCGGAAACACTTGAAGCTGCAGCAACATCCGGATTTTTTTCGTAAGCTTCGAGTCTTTGGATCATGTCCGTATAAGGAGTATCTACCTTTTTACCGGCAGAAACATTCACGATCACGTTCTTGATAAGATCAAAACATTGGAAGAGTAGATTTACCAGGGAGAGATTGACTGCAAGTTTTCCATCCCGGATACTCTGGAGAAGATTCTCCATTTTGTGAGCAAGATCGGAAAGATTATACAGTCCAACGAAAGCAGCGGAACTTTTTAAAGAGTGAGCCGCCCGAAAAATATCGTTGATGGTCTGAGGATCAGATTGGTCCTTTTCCAGTTTTAGAAGATTTGCATTTAATTCTTCTATCTGATCTTCGGATTCTTCCAAAAAGAGTTCTGTGTATTCGCCAAGTACTCCTGCCATTTACGCTTCCTCCGCCGCATAATCCATGACCTTGGAAAGATTCAAGTTCAGGATTAGAGATTCTTCGAACTGGCTGACAGATTCTATGAGTTCACTATAATTTACGCTCAGGTCTTCGTCTGCTTGACTGACCTTATCTTTGCGGATCTTAACCACTTGTTTCACTGAGTCGACGAGAAGCCCTGCCCGTTTTTCTCCGGTAACAACCACTATGATCCGAGTAGAAGGAAGAATATCACAAAAACCTAATCCAAAAAGTTCCTTTAGATCCATGATCGGAATGATCTCACCTCTTAAGTTGATCACTCCCAGTATAAAACCTTCCACGTTAGGAATTCTTGTGATAGGTACCGGCTTTAGGATCTCGTGGATATAAAGAATATCGATCCCGAAAATTTCCTTATCCACTTCGAATGTAAGAAATTCCTGGAGAGATTCCAATTCTTTCTCTTCTTGGTTTTGTTCCGCGTGGTTATTTTTATCTATGGTTTTCACCGGTTCTCCGCCACTTACTCTTTCAAAACGGAAACCTTGGGCCCAAGTTTCCGGCTTAGTACATTGTCGACACGGAGCCCCCTGAAAAAGAAACTCCTCATCAAATTATCCGACTGATTTTTCTCCCATTTTCCCGGGAAAGCAATGGTTTTTTTTCTCCGTAATCACGGTACCTGCTTTTAGATCATGGGGTTCCGCGGAAAAATCGCAAGGGTATAGGTCCTCAAAAGAAAGGCCAATCATTTTTTCGGAAACTATATCCTTTAGAGAACGATCGTAAAAACCCTTCCCCCTTCCGAGCCTCGCCCCCTCCCCATTCCAACCCAAAGCAGGAACTAAGATCCAATCCGCATCTTCCGGTTTAAGCAATCCTTCTCCGTTCGGTTCCAAAATACCGAAAGCACCTTTGGAAAATCCGGAACCTGACTTAAATTCCAGTCCTGAATTTGTTACTTTTGGAAAAAATATGTCTAAAACGAAACTTCCTATCTGCAAAGAAGGGCCTAACGGTAGAAAAGGAGAAATTTCATAATCATCCGCAACGTAGGAAATGATTTTTAAATTGGAAGAGCTTGAGCTATGTCTCAGAAATTCCAGAAGATTAGCGCGGATACTTTCTTCTTTTTCTTTCCTAGAAGAAACTCCTAAGAGAAGAGATTTTATTTTTTTTCTGGCTTCCGATTTAGAAACCAAATCAAAGATCTCCGATCAAACCTTCTTCCAAAAGAGTGATCAATTTTTTCGTCTTTTCTTCCGCCTCGGGAGAAGAAGGTCCTGATTCGCCTGTCTGGTTTTTAGATTGTTCCAATTCGTCTGCAAAATTTAAAGCAGCGAGTACAGCGAGTTTCAATTTAGGTGCGTTAGGCATTCCCAATTGTAACTCTCGGATCTTTCGGTCTACCAGTTCGGCGAGCCTATGGATATACTCCGGATCGGTATCGCCTACTATGGTATAGTCGTCGCCCTGTATACGAGCTTTGACTCTCTCACTCATAAAAATTACTTAGGATCGTCTTCGATGACTAGGAAGTCGTCGTCCTCGTCCGCATCGAATACACTGATCGCATCATCATCGTCTTCGATAATGATATCGTCATCGTCAGCAGAAACAGGACTGAAGTCGTCGATAGGTTCGTCAGTGATGATGATCTCATCATCTCCTCCGGAAGAATCGGAAGATTCGGTCAGAACGGAAATATCATCGTCCTCATCATCCAAAAGAATGATCTCATCGTCTTCGTTAAAGTCCTCGTCGGAAGAATCTCTAACTACGGAAGGAGCTGCAGAAGCCGCCGCCGCTCCAGCAACTGCACCAGTTGCAAATGAGCTAGTAGAACTAGGCTTAGGTGAAGAAGAGGAAGAAGATCCGCTACCGGATGCAGGCAAACCATCCAAACGTCCCAGAAGCTGATTGATCTTAGCTTCGAGCGCACGTTCTCTTTCTTTAATTCCTTCCAGTTCTGCGTTTGCTTTTTGGAGTTGTTCGCGGAGAGAAGAAAGTTCTTTTTCTTTCTCTTCCATCGCCAGTTTCATCTGGTCGTTTTCCGCGCGAAGAGATTCGTTTTCTGTTTCCAGGCGACCGTTTTCCGCCCGAAGGTCGCTAATGAGTTCGAGTGCTTTTAGGACTTTGCTCTCGAGCTCCTCAATTGTCTCCATAGTTAACATAGTGCGAACCTCATTCTCCTCTATTGGAGTGGTTTATTTTGTAAAATTACACTTAGAGCGAAATTCCGCCTAAATATTTTCGACCTGCCCTATTGGCAAAATCCATCCCATTTTTCATCATTCTCAAAAAGAGAAAAACCTTTTTTTCTAAAAACAAAGAAAGCCCGTAGAATTACGGGCTTTTTCAGGCGGGAAGATCCGAAAAACCGGACCTTCCTAAGGGCGAATATTGATTACGCCGCTACCTTGATTTTTTCAACCAGAGCGTTGAAAGTTTCTTTGTCGTTAAATGCAAGTTCTGCCAGGGCTTTTCTATCCAAAGAAATATTGGCTTTTTTCAATCCATACATGAATTGAGAATAAGAAAGTCCAGCTTCGCGAGCAGCAGCATTAATACGGATAATCCAAAGTTTGCGGAAATCACGTTTTTTTGCTCTTCTGTCTCTATACGCCCACTGACCCGCTTTCATTACCGCGGATTTTGCGGTTCTGTAAAGTTTGGATCTCGCTCCTCTAAAACCTTTTGCGGTTTTTAGGATTTTTTTACGACGATTCTTGTGTATGGTTCCGTTTGTTGCGCGTGGCATTATCGAACTCCGTAAGGCATGAGTCTAACGATTGCTTTCCAATCCGCATCCACTACCAAGGTCATTCCTCTAAGACGACGACGTCTTTTAGGTCCTTTTTTGGTAAGAATGTGACGGGTGTTCATACTCTTCCGTTTTATTTTATTATTTTTGGAAAACTTGAACCGTTTTGCTGCGGCTCTATTTGTTTTAAGCTTAGGCATTTCCTTACCTCGATAACTCCTGACTCTAACTCTTTCTCTTACTTCGCGGAAAGAGGCGAAATAACTACAACGATCTGACGTCCGTCTAACACTGGTTCTCTTTCCGGAGTACCTACGGATTTCAGATCTTCTACCATTCTGTTGACAACGTTCATTCCAAGCTCGGAATGCATCATCTCACGACCGCGAAAGCGAAGACTGACCTTTACTTTGTCCCCTTTTTGAAGGAACTCCACCGCGTGGCGTTTTTTAATCTCGTAATCATGTTGCTCGATCCGTGGACGGATCTTCACTTCTTTCACGTTGATTACGTGTTGTTTTTTCTTCGCTTCCTTACTTTTTTTAAGTAATTCGAACTTGTACTTACCGTAGTCGATGATCTTGCATACATGGATTTCTTGGTCTCCAGATACTTCTACCAGGTCCAAGTTTTCTTCCTTTGCACGCCGCAGAGCCTCGTCAAAAGAAACGATCACTACACCGTCGTCCGTCACCAATCTTACCTGGGATACCCCGGTAATTTTTTCATTAATTCTATGATTAAATATCTTATCGGTGTTTTTCGGTTGAGGCCTCTTCTGCATTCAATCTCCGGTTTTTTCCAATTTTTTGGCCAATAGGCTGGGTTTCAAGCGATTTTCTCCGCAGACGGCCAAGTACATCAAGTAGAATTTAGTTCAAAGTCCTTCCGAGACTTCCTTTTCGAGTAAAGAATAGAATTCGGAATACGACATAGAAATCGTTTCTTCGCTTCCACGCTTACGCACTGCAACCGTTCCAGAATCCTTCTCCTTTTGGCCCAATACCAGAAGATAATTTGCCTTTTTTAGGATAGAATCACGAATCTTGGCACCGATCTTCTCGTTACGGAAATCAGCTTCTGCTCTAAAACCTAAATCGATTAGATTTTTCAGGATCTCGGATCCGTAATCCTGCACATTTTCGGTTACGGTTAAAACACGTATTTGGTTCGGAGAGATCCAAAGTGGGAACTTTCCTTCAAAATGTTCTATTAGGATCCCGATAAATCTTTCCAAAGAACCGTAGATGGCTCTGTGGATCATGACCGGTCTTTTTTTGGCTCCGTCCGAATCTGTATAATCCAACTCGAAACGATCCGGCATGGAGAAGTCTATCTGCACGGTTCCACATTGCCACATCCTGCCGATAGAATCCTTGATATTAAATTCTATCTTAGGTCCGTAGAATGCACCTTCTCCTTCTTTGATGGAGAATGGAATATTTCTCTTTTCCAATGCTTGCTGAAGAGCGTTGGTTGCGAATTCCCAATCTTCGTCCTTACCTTGGGATTTTTCCGGACGAGTGGCGATATACGTTTTAAATTCTTGGAATCCGAACTTCTTATACACATTAAAAGTGAAGTCTATGATATCCAATACTTCTGTTTCCAGATAATCTAAAGGAGCATAGATATGTGCATCATCTTGGGTGAAGGCTCTGACTCGGAATAGTCCGTGAAGAACTCCATGCAATTCATGACGATGTACACTTCCTAATTCGGCGAATCTAAGAGGAAGTTCCTTATAAGAATGAAGATGGTGTTTGTAAATCAAACTACAGCCAGGACAGTTCATCGGTTTTATCGCGAATTCTTCTTCGTCGATCGCGACAAAATACATGTTCTCGTTGAAGTTTTCCCAATGACCGCTCCTTCTCCATAACTCCGAGGAAAGTACAGCGGGAGTTTTGATCTCTTGGTATCCGCGTCGGGCACATTCTTTACGAATATAATCAGCTAACGCGTTCCATAGAGTGGTTCCCTTCGGATGCCAAAATGGAAATCCAGGTGCTTCCGGTTGGAAGGAGAATAGATCCATTTCTTTTCCGATCTTTCTGTGGTCCCTTTTTTTGGCCTCTTCCAATTGGAAAACATACTCGTCCAATTCCTTCTTACTCGGAAATGCAATCCCGTAAATTCGGGTTAGCATACGATTGTTTTTGTCCGCTTTCCAATAAGCACCGGAAAGTGCAGTGAGTTTGAACGCTTTCAAAAATCCGGAGCGAGGAATATGAGGTCCTCTACAAAGGTCGAACCATTCTCCCATTCCATAGATGGAAACCTTTTCGTCCGAGATCTGACCCACGATCTCAATCTTGTAGTTCTCTCCCATTTTTTCAAAAACGGAGATTGCTTCTTTTTTGTCCCAGACCTTGCGAAAAACTTCGAAGTCTGAATCCACGATCTTTTTCATCTCCGCTTCAATTTTCGGAAAATCTTCCGGAGTGATCACTGTTTCAGTGAAATCGATATCGTAATAGAAAAATCCCGGTCCGTTTTCGATGACAGGACCTACGGTTAATTTTGCATCTTTGTATAAATTCTGGACCGCCATTCCGAGCAAGTGAGCCGCAGAATGTTGGAAGGTTTCCCAGCCTTCTTTGTCTTGGAAGGTCAAAACTTCCAACTTAGGTGTGGTGTTTGGGGTAGTTGTGGAATCAATAGTCCTGCTCAGATCCAAAACGTCTGTCCCATTCAAACGGACTGCTAACGCCTTGTTCTTTAAGAACGGAAGTTGGGATTCTATAAAATCCTTATATGAGGAGCCGGCGGATGCTTCTTTGGAGCTTCCATCCGGTAAGATAAATTTGACTGATTGATTTTGAACTGACACAGCTACCCCTGCTTCCATTCCGTCGATACGCGGTTTTTTTCGCAAGCGTGTTCAAAATGAATATCTTAGGAAAAAAGATATTCATTTTGGGTAAAGATATAAGACAGATACTGTAGGAACTCCTACATGAGGGATTTCGTTGACGAAGTGGGGATTTTGTGGTAGGCGTGTAAGCGCTCTCCCACGGGCCACTCCCCCCTCCCGAAGCTGGGTGGGGGCGATCCCCAAACCAATGTAGGAGCTCCTACATTTAAAAATTTTTTGGTAATCGAATTTTGCGGGGAGGCCCCACTCGCTTCGCTCGGGTCGCGCTGCTTCGATTTCGCGCATCGCTGCCGCTTTTTTCTCACGCGAAGTCGCGAAGGCGAGAAGATTCCCCAGTTCGATATCTAATAACTTCTTATCTTTGTGGCTTTTCGTGAAACCTCTTCTTTTTGGTTCTCACGGAGAACACAGAGGTTCTGGTTCACCGCGGAAAGGATGCGAAGGGGAAGTCCGAAGGACCGAAGCGAACGCGTAGCCCGTAGCAGCCTGGTCCGAGCAAAGCGAGGAGCCGCCCAAATTTTTCCCCTTCCAGACTTGTTGGAGTTCCTACAAAATTCAAGGTGATTCCACTTGACCCTTGCCTTCGGTGCGAAAGCCTGTCCTTAATGAAAGCGTTCTTGGTTTTAGAAAACGGGGACGTATACGAAGGCGAATCCTTCGGCTACGAAACCCAGTCCGTCGGGGAAATCGTCTTTAATACTTCCATGGCGGGTTACCAGGAAATCCTCACCGATCCTTCCTACGCCAACCAAATCGTAACTCTCACTTATCCGATGATCGGGAACTATGGGATCCATCCGGAAAACATGGAATCCGGAAAGATCCAAGCTGCAGGAATGATCGTAAAAGAATATGTGGATCGTCCTTCCAACTTCAAAGCCCAAAAGACATTATCTCAATTTTTAAAAGATTATAAAATTCCTGGAATCCAAGGACTCGATACGAGAAAGTTAACTCGTTTCATTCGCACGAATGGGGCACCGAACGGCGGAATTTTCGTAGCAAACGAATACTCCGATTCTTTTTTAGCGCAAGTGAAGAAGTTTCCGGGGATCGCAGATGCAGACCTCGCGAAGGTTGTTACCACAGATAAAAAATACGAATTTGGATCAGGCGTCGGGAAAAAATATAAACTCGCTGTTTATGATTATGGCGTGAAGACAAATATTCTTCGACTCTTGGACGCGGCTGGCTTTGCAGTTTCCGTTTACCCTGCCCAAACTCCTGCTTCTGAAATTATGAAAGATGGTGTAGATGCTTTTTTCCTTTCCAACGGCCCAGGAGATCCGGCAGCTTGCACTTATGCAATCGATTCCACAAAAGCTATATTAGAAAATAATTATCCTCTTTTCGGAATCTGCTTAGGGCATCAGATCATCGGTCTAACCTTAGGTAAGAAAACCGAAAAAATGAAATTCGGCCATAGAGGCGGAAACCAACCTGTCAAAAGTTTGGAAACCGGCAAAGTGGAGATCACTTCCCAGAATCACGGCTTTGCTGTTGTGGCAGAATCTTCCGAGAAAGAACCAATCTCTTTTATTAATCTAAATGATGATACTGTAGAAGGTATTTTGAAATCAGGTTACCCTCTTCTATCGGTTCAATACCATCCGGAAAGTTCCCCTGGTCCGAACGATAGCAGGTATTTGTTTCAGAAGTTCTATGATTTAGTGGATTCGACTAAGAAGAAGTAATTTTTAAGCGAAGAAGTTCTTCGTATGTGGGAACTCCTACATGAATTTTGGTCGTGGATTTCATTGACTAAGGAAGGAATTTGTGATAGGAGTGTAAGCGCTCTCCCACGAGCCACTCCCCCCTCCCGAAGCTGGGTGGGGGCGATCCTCAAGCCAATGTAGGAACTCCTACAAGGTTTACCTTCAACTCGCTTTACTTTTTCAAATTTAGCAAAGAATCTAATTTATCAAAAGAGCCAGTCCAGCCCACTGTCATGACGGATTTTAATCCTCTAAAGGTTTGGCGTTCCGTTTCAGATGCCTCCCCGAATACTTCCCATTTCACTGTTACTTTTGTTTTCTTTCTACCTTCTTCCACGAAATTTACAGTAGTCAAAAGTATATCGGGATAAGTAGAAGCAAAAGGCGGCTTGGACAAGTTTCCATCCTTGTCACAAAAATTCTGAGTATAGATCAAAAGGTTATGAGGATTTATCTTTTTATAATGTAATTTTCCATATTTTGTAACTCCATCGGAAGTGGTCATCGACCATTGAGAAGTTCCACCTTCTTTTACTCCAACATTAATGAAGGTCATGGAAGCGCCGGCAGGGCCCAACCATTTCGAAAATTGATCTGGGTTAACCCACATTTCAAACATTGTTTTTGCATTCGTGTCAAAGGAACGACTGATAATAAAAGTGTCTTGCCCGGAAGTTTCGCCATTGAACGAACCGTTACTCGAATTTGAAGTCGCACATCCAAGTATGAGCGCGAAACTTATTAAGAATGTTAGTTGTATGATGTATTTTTGTTTCATGATAAGCCTCCTTTCATAAAGAGCATCGTGGACGACGGCTATTTGAATTTTTCCAAATACTTACCGAGGTTGCCGATATGTTGTTTGGCGCCTTCTATCGCTCCATATTTTTCATTCACTCTCTCGAGTTCTTCCTTGCTTGGGAAGATTTGTTCCATTATTAGGCTTGTACCTTCGCCCGATTCTTCGAATATAATTTTTGATTCGAAATGAACGTCCGAGTCACCTTCTCCATCACCTAAATGTTTATAATAAATATAATGAGGTTCTTTGATATTGGTGAATTGGATCTTGTTTTTATAATCATGCCCATCCGGCCCATGCATGATAAACTCCCAAAATCCGCCGTTCGTAAAATCCATACGCTTAGTAGTTAACGTAAATCCGTCTGGTCCCCACCATTCGGCAAGATGTTCCGGCATAGACCATACTTCAAAAAGAAGTTCTCTCGATACATCAAAGTATCTTTTATAAAGAACTTTGTTACCTTCAATAGTTGTTTCCACGTTATTTTTTATCACGAGCTCTCTCCTTTTTGATCTTTGATACGTATCTGTCCAATTTATCCAGATGTTTATTCCATAGATCGACTATATCCAATAACCAATCTTGCATTTCATTGATGCTTGTTCCGTTAAGACTATAGATACGCTTTTGGGCTTCCTTCTTCATATTAAGAACTTTGGAGCTCTTTAATACTTTTAGGTGATGCGAGATAGCCGGAGGGCTTATCTTAAAATTCTGTCCTATTTCGGTTGAGGTAAGTTCGCCGTTTTTGGCCACCAATCTCACGATTTCCATTCTAGTATCATCTGCAAGGGCAGCAAAAGCATTCATGAATCCATTATTTAAATTATTATTTAATTAAGTCAATGTTTAAATAATGGATTTTGAAAATAGGTTTCTCACTCTTTAAGATGAAATTTACGAGGAAATAGAAATTCAAAGAAAGTGCGAATATGGGATTAACGACGGCAATTTTGAAAAAATTGTCGATGTAGGAATTCCAACAAAAGTGGAAGGAAAAGGAGTTTATTGACGGATCGGCGAATTTGTGATAGGCGTGTAAGCGCTCTCCCACGGGCCACTCCCCCCTCCCGAAGCTGGGTGGGGGCGATCCCCAAACCAATGTAGGAATTCCTACAGTAGAGATTTCAAAACTTGAATCAGGACTCTTCGATCAGTTCCAACATTCTTTCTTTCTCTCTGGTATCTGCAGGATAACAAAGAGTTTGGTTGGCTGTAGAAGTCTGGAAGTCTTTATTCTTTCTATCTAATTCTACAATTCTATTGCGGATCTTACGAACTACGATCTGGGTTTCTTCTCTGTCTTTTCCATCCAGAACGACGACGTATTTCCCTTGGCCAACTCTGTAGCAGTAGTCCGTTTCTCCCAAATTTTCTTGGATGGATGCCCTAAGCTCTTCGCAGTAATGCGCAAAGAATCCTGCGCCCTTCATGCGGACCATTCTGGTGGCGTTTTGAACTTTGAAAACCGTAAGACTAAAAGGAGTCCCTATCTTGGAAGCTCTTGAGATTGCCTCATCTATCCTAGATTCTACAGGACTGAACGGATCCCGGAATACTGCATCTCTTTCTTCCAACATTAATAAATTGGAAAGTACGGGGGAGGCAATTTCAGAAATTCCAACTGCAGTCTCTCTATCTGTGTCCGTCCAAGGCCTTTCTGTTTCGTGAATGAATAACATTCCCACAAGCCAGTTCAGGTTTAAAAATGGAAGAATGTCGAAATCGCGCATGAGTCCGATCTCGTCATTTGACAATTGTGATAGAAGTTCAGGATTCTTTCTAAAATTTGCGATTCGAAATACGCCCGGGACGTTAGCCACAATCCCAACCAAATTAGAATCTAATCCTAATCTAAATTTTCCGGAAGTGTCAGGAGTCAGGAGGTTTGTTCCAAATACTTTATATTCTTTTCTAGTGGTTCTGTCTAAGAGCAAGAAACTCCAACGTCTAAGTCCAAGTTCTTTTTTTAATACTTCTACAAGATAGTCATAAGCCTCGTCCATATCACGGACTCCGGCCAGGTCTCTTGCAGTTGCGAGTATTCTTTCATTACTTTTGACCACTTGGTTCAGACGATCGTTCTCTTGGTGGAGGGCTTCCAGGTCCATGATCCTTCTCAAAACGGATCCAGCCATTTCTCCTACAATCTTAAGAAACTCGAGGTCTTCGATTGTATAATCTTCACCTTCTATGGTTTTGCTTAATATTATAATTCCATAAAATTCATCGTAACTACGAATCGGAACAAGCATCTCGGCTTCAGTTTTTTCCAGAATTTCTTTTTCTTTTTTTGGAGGAGAATGTTTCAAAACTTCTTTTGCATAAACCACGGAAGGAGTTTTTAATGCAGCCTGATAACATTCATCACCCACTTCTAATACCCAATCAGGGTCGGCTCCGATCCCCTGAGCCTCAACAACTCTCAACACATCGTATTCCCCATTTGTGGAAGAAAATACTACGATAGATTCGGCTCCGATCTGCCCTTGGATGGAAAAGCTTAAATTCTCGAAAAAGTTGGTAAAGTCTTTGGAAGCGGAAATCTCTTTAGAAATTTCGAATGCGGATAAATAGTTCTCTAATTTTTTACGGGAAGCAATCTGCAAATCGATTGGTAACGTTGAATAGTCGGAATCGTCATCGAATAAGAACTGAGCATTTTCAGTATCACTCTGTTCTTTATTGAAAGGACGCCCAGCTTCTTGGCTCGCTTGATTCTCTGCATCCTTAACCCAATCATCGAATGGGTCTTTAATAGCATCTGGCTTTGAAAGTCCCGGTGGAAATTTCTCTTCTTCTTTTGCTTCTTCCGCTTTGGACAATAACCCTTTGCTTGGAGTTTCCTCCGGAAGTTCTCCGAAATCTGCACCCAAATCAGAATCTTCCAATCCTAATCCGAGATCAGGATCTACTTCAAAATCTGTCCCCTCTTCCTCAGAAGAACCGAAATCCATGGAGGATAGATCGAAATCACTATTGGCTTCTTCTCCTCCAAAACTTTCTTCGCCGAAAGCAGAATCTGGAAAAGAAACTTCCGCATCCGAATTGTCTCCTGCGAAAAGTTCGCTCGAAGAGTCCGCGCCAAAATCTATATCTCCAAAATCCGCAGAAGGAGAATCAAAACTAAAATCATCTTCGGAAGAAGTGGAAACGGTTGCCGGTTCAAAGCTGGTCGGATCTTCGTAAGCAGAAGTAGCTTTCTCTTTTCTACCGCCAAAATCCATCGCTTTTTCCAAAAGCCCTTTCGCACGTAAAGCCATAGACTTTTTTAATAGAGAAGGTCTTTCTTCCCCGGAAACTGTAACCGAAGAAGTTTTGGCTCCGGATTCCAAATTTCCGGAACGGATAAGACGAGTGACCTTGTCCAGCAAACCCATCGTCAAACGCCGATTTGTTTCATTAATTTCTTATAAAGTTCGAAATAATCGGAACGAGAGAAGTCACGGATCATTTCATCCGGAAGATTTCCTAATAATTCATCCAGATAGAGAAGGATACGTTTCATCTCGTCTTGAGTAGGAGTAGTTTCACCGGACTCAGGCTCGTCCGTCGCAGCTCCTGCTTGGCGAATTTCTTCCAGAGGAGAAAGTTCATTCTCATCCGCATACTCGTCTAAAATAAAGTTTAGTTCCGGTTCAGGAGCTAGTCTTTCTATAGTCGGAACAATTTCTCCGCCTATATTTCCCGCAAAATCCAAACCTGAAATTTGGATATCGTCATCAAAGGAACCTAACGCGTTTAAGTCATTCGCTTCAGGTGGAGAAGATAATAATGAATCTAAGTCTTCGGAATCTACTTCTTGCGGAGTTTCATCCGAGAGCAAGTTTCCTAATTCGTCGTTGGATAAAGTGATCGGCTCGTCGGCTTCTTCTCCCAGATCCCAATCGGAAGGTGCAGCCACTGCATTCTCATCCGCGGTTCCAAGATCGTTCAGATCGGCAACGGGTCCGTCCCAATCTATATCATAATCGGAAGATACATCAGGAGTTCCTATATCGTCTAACTCATTAATCGGAAGTGCGATCGGCTCGTCTGAATCTTCCATCAGATCGGAAGAAACAGCTTCAACTTCGGGATCTTCTTCCAATAAATGTCCCAGTTCATCTTCGGAAAGCGCGATCGGTTCATCGGCTTCCGTATCTAAGCTGAAATCTCCGAATTCTATTGGGGCCGCGTCGTCATGTTCTTCAGGTGGAGCTCCTGCAAATATATCCGCGTCGGAAGTTTCTTCTTCTCCTGAAGATAATAGGTCTCCCAGTTCGTCGTCTGAAAGTGCAATCGGTTCGTTTTCTTCCGAATCCAATGTGGAAACTGTTTCTTCTTCGCCAGAGAGTAAGTTCCCAAGTTCATCATCTGAAAGTGCAATCGGTTCGTTATCGTCCAAGTCGGCGGAAAGATCTAAGGAAGCTCCAGTATGCTCTTCTTCCTCTTCCGTTCCGGAAGATAATAAATTTCCTAGTTCGTCGTCTGAAAGTGCAATCGGTTCATCTGCGTCTACTGGTTCGGAGAAGAAATCTTCTTCAGAAGTTTCTTCAGTTGAAAAATCAAGCGCATTCGAATCCGAAGTTCCTAAAATATCTTCGTCGCTTGCGGAAGTGAAGTCTCCTAAAGATTCTTCGAATGTTTTTTCTTCCGACTTAGTGCTGTCTTCGAAATCTCCCAGATCCAGTCCGGTATCCAGAGGATTTTCTTCTTCGCTCATTCCGAAATTATCAAAATCGGACACAGGAAGAGAAATGGATTCATCTTCTCCTCCGAATTCGTCCTTGGTTTCTTCCGGTTCGGAATCAAAATTAAAATCGCTTAGATCCAATTCGGAAGAAGAATCCGCTTCTTCCATTCCAAACTCAGATTCTGCTGTAGGAGCTCCTACAGAATCCAGATCGTCCAGTTGGATACTTTCGATTTCGTCCTCGTCTCCCGAGGATAATAAATTACCTAACTCATCGTCCGAGAGTGCGATCGGTTCGTTAGCTTCTTCCTCGATATCTACTCCAGAAGAAGTATGTTCTTCGGAAACGGAGCCCAGATCCAGATCTCCAAAATCTCCCAATTCTTCGAATGAACTTTTATTTTCAAAAGAAGCATCATCACCTTCTAAAAGATGATCCAATTCATCCGTCGAAAGTGCGATGTCCTTCTCTTCTTCACCCTCGAAATTAATATCTTCGGTTAATTCTGAAGAAGGAGTAGAAATATCGTCCCCGCCTAGATCTCCGAATCCTTCTTCTTCCAGGTTCGGACTGAAATCCTCGGCCATGATATCGTCTAACTCATGTTCGGAGAGAGAAATCGGACCTTCGTCATCTGAGATCAATTCGTCATCGTATGTTTTAGAACCCGAATCTTCCGGTGCGGAAACTTCTTCCTCGTCCATGGTGAAGTCAGCAAGATTGGAACCTATATCAATATTATGTAATTCGTCGTCTGAAAGTGAGATCGGTGTCTCATCATCCAGGTCCCCATCGGAGAGTCCCACTACCTCGTCTTGGTCGGAAGATTCTCCCCCCCAATCGAATGGCTGGTCGTCTGAATGGAATGCGGAAGAAGGAATATCTCCAGGCTGAGAGAAATCTCCCAAATCCAAGGAGCCTAAGTCTCCGAATGCTTCCTCATGATTTTCGGGAGCAGGAGAAGAAACGGAAGGAGCAGAATCTCTCCAAGAAGGGGCGGCAGAAGATGATGTCGGGGGAGAATTCAAATCATCGTCGATATCCAGAAGTCTATCGATCTCAGCATCGATCATAGGATCAGTGAGTTCGAAATCGAAGTCTTCGTCCAGATGTACGGACTCGTCTAGTTGGCTTAGGTCGGAACCAAAATCCGTTTCTTCCGGTTCGAAACTAGGAATATCGTCCGGATAATCATCTCCGGAAGAAGCGAGTAATTCCTCGAAGCCTTCACTATCAGGAGAATCTCCCGGAACGGAATCGAAATTAAAATCGGAGGAGTCGCCGTCACTCGCCAAGAGAGAATCTATTTCGTCCAAGCTCATTTCACTCGGATCAAAATCCTCTCCATTTCCGGCTGGAAACCCCTCTCCCTCGTCTATCGTAAAATCGTCCGCCATGCTTCCTACAGTATGCTAAAAATCCGTCTCTCTAATTCGGAGGATCTCCTAACTTGTAGGAAATACAATCCGAAAATATTCCGAGACAATCCCCTTATATTAGAAGACCTTTTCTCTTACACTGGGAACTTCTTCGGCCGTAACCGATAGAAGTGTCCCTTAATAATTTTCGGAATTTGGAACCCCTAAATATTAGCGGGAAGCCGCTAAAATTCGGGTTTTTGCTTTTAAGACGAGAGTATTTTTCTCGGTGGAGGCAGGAAGAGCTTCCGCTTCTTCTAGGGCTTTTTGGGCGGCGGCCAGGTCGATATCTTCTTTCAAGCTACCGTGGTCCGTCAAAATTGTAACTTTATTGTCTCTTACTTCGAAAAACCCGCCTTCGATTGCGGCGATTTTGGTTTTAGATCCTTGTCGGACTTCCAACACGCCGATCCCGAGCAGGGAGACAAGAGCGGTATGGCCCGGATACACTCCGAAAAACCCTTCGCTTCCAGGTACGACGATGCTGTCCGCATCGCCGTGGAAGAGTAGTTTTTCTGGAGAGATTACCGATACGTCTAGCTTGGCTGCCATCGATTATGCTCTCAGGTTTTTGGACTTCTCGATCGCGTCTTCTATGGTTCCTACCATGTAGAAGGCTTGTTCTGGAAGGTGGTCACAATTTCCGGCAATCAGTTCTTTGAAAGAACGAACTGTGTCGGAAAGTTTTACGTATTTTCCAGGAGATCCTGTGAATACTTCCGCTACGTGGAAAGGCTGAGAAAGGAATTTCTCGATCTTTCTTGCACGTGCTACTAGAACCTTATCGTCTTCGGAAAGTTCGTCCATACCAAGGATCGCGATAATATCTTGAAGATCTTTATAACGCTGAAGAATCCTTTGCACCTCACGAGCAACACCGTAGTGTTCCGCCCCCAGAACTTCTGCGTTCATTACGCGGGAAGTAGAGTCAAGTGGGTCAACCGCAGGATAAATCCCTTTATCAGAGATCGCACGAGAAAGAACCGTAGTTGCATCCAAGTGAGCAAACGCGTTTGCAGGAGCAGGGTCAGTCAAGTCGTCCGCAGGAACGTAAATCGCCTGAACAGAAGTAATAGATCCTTTACGAGTGGAAGTAATACGCTCTTGAAGAGCACCCATTTCTGTAGAAAGAGTCGGCTGATATCCTACCGCAGAAGGCATACGTCCAAGTAGAGCGGACACTTCCGATCCCGCTTGGGAGAAACGGAAGATGTTGTCTACGAAGAGTAATACGTCTGTTCCAATAGAATCGCGGAAATGTTCCGCCATTGTAAGAGCAGAAAGAGCAACACGAAGACGAGCACCAGGAGGCTCGTTCATCTGACCATAACAAAGTACAGTCTTGTTGATAACTCCGGATTCTTTCATCTCTCTCCAGAGGTCGTTTCCTTCTCTGGTTCTTTCACCAACACCCGCGAATACGGAAAATCCACCGTGTTGTTTCGCGATATTATTGATCAACTCTTGGATAAGAACTGTCTTACCTACTCCGGCTCCTCCGAAGAGTCCGGTCTTTCCACCTTTGATATAAGGAGCGAGAAGGTCGATAACCTTGATTCCTGTTTCGAATACTTCCGTTTTAGGAGAAAGATCCTCGTAACCAGGAGCGGCTCTATGAATAGGCTTACGTTCTTTCACTTGGATCGGAGCGCCTTCATCAACCGGCTCTCCGAGAACGTTAAAAATTCTTCCGAGGGTCACGTCCCCAACCGGAACGGAGATAGGAGCCCCGGTATCGGAAACTTCCTGTCCTCTAACAAGTCCGTCAGTGGAAGAAAGAGCGATCGCTCTTACTGCGCTACCACCGATATGCTGTTGCACTTCGGCGATAATTTTTTCCTTTTTGCCTTCTACAATCGCGTCGATTTCAAGCGCGTTAAAAATTTCGGGCAGATGTCCGGACTCGAATTCGATATCCAAAACGGATCCGATGATTTGTTTTACTTTACCTTTGCTCATCCAAGTACTCCAATACCAGAACTAGTTTAGCGAGTCCGCACCCGCTACGATCTCCGAGATCTCCTGAGTGATCTTCGCCTGACGGATACGGTTGTAACCGCGGGTCAGAAGTTTGATCATCTCGGAGGCCGCGTCCGTTGCGGATTTCATGGCCACGCGCTTTGCGATCTGCTCGGAACAATTCGCTTCCAAGATCGCTTTTAAAAATGCAGTTTTTACAACTAAAGGAAGAAGTGATTCCAGAATATCTGCCGGGCTCGGCTCGTATAGAACATTGGAACCAATATTAGCTTCTCCTTGCGCTTCGAACGGAAGAACCTTAGTAATATCAGGCTCTTGGTTTGCAGAAGAATGATAAACTGTGGAGATAATTTCCACTGCATCCACTTCTTCTCTTGCAAATAGATCCAAGAAGAAGTCTGCAAACTCTTCCGCTTCCTTGTAACCGGACTTGTCGTCGATATGAGTATAGGATTTTTCTATTTTCTCTTTTGCGAATTGGAAATAGGAAATTCCCTTCTTACCTACGACAAAAAGTCGAACGTTTACGCCCTGATCTTTCAGCTCTTGGATGCGAGTTTTCGCCAAACGGATCGTCTTGGAGTTATATCCTCCGCAAAGACCTCTGTTCGCAGTGATCACAAGAAGAGCGATCGAACGGATCGTATTCGGTTTTCTTAAATAAGGACTTTTTACTACGGAAGCCAGGGATGCGAGCGCCCCTACCAATTCCTTAATTTTATTAGAGAATGGATGAGACGCATTCACCCGATCACTCAACTTTTTGGATTTAGCCGTAGCGACCATTTCCATAGTTCGAGTGATCTTCCGAGTGTTCTTAACGGAGCTGATCCGTTTCTTTATTTCCCTGGGTGTAGCCAAGATTTTTCTCCGCTTACTTCAGGTTCCTAACAAAGTCGGCTGCGATAGAGGCGATTACCTCTCCCAGTTTTCCTTCGTCCGAAATTTTCTTTTCAGTGCGGATTGCGTTCAACACTTCAGGTTGTTGGGTGCGAAGAACATTCAATAGATGTGCTCCGAACTCTCTAACCTTAGGAACTGGAACCTTGTCCATATGTCCTCTGGTTACCGCGAAAATTTCGACTACTTGCTCTTCTACAGGATAAGGGCTGGAAACAGGTTGTTTCAACATCTCAACGATACGATATCCTCTGTCCAACTGAGCTTGAGTTACCGGATCTAAGTCGGTTCCGAGCTGAGCGAATGCTTCTAACTCTCTGAACTGAGCTAATTCCAGTTTCATTTTTCCTGCAACTTGTTTCATCGCTTTGATCTGAGCGGCAGATCCTACACGAGATACGGAGATACCCACATCCACTGCAGGACGAACCCCAGATGCGAATAAGTTGGATTGCAAGTAAATCTGACCGTCAGTGATGGAAATCACGTTAGTCGGAATATAAGCGGAAACCTCACCTTCTTGGGTTTCGATGATAGGAAGC
>NZ_NPEA01000004.1:300000-453230 GCF_002812205.1 Leptospira neocaledonica | reverse complement strand
ACCTACGATTCGAATACAGGATCCTGGAGTGCTGTCACAGTAGAAAGCGACTGGGCCAAGAACTTCACATATATGAATGCCCAGAATGTAGCGGATGTAATACTTAAGCAATCGGATAGCAAAAAAGACGAAGCTTATTCAGCAATATCATCAGACCCAGACATTTTTAAAAATAGTGAAAGAGTAAAGGCACTGGCAGCCGACTTAGGATTAACGCCTGAGGTACTTAGAGAGAAGTTAGCCGACGCAAAAAATACCATATATTTGGATGATCCGAACAAAGCGGCAGAAGCAAAACAATTACTGGCTGATGCAATGAAAGCTATCCATGATGAGGCGTATGGAGAAAATCCGAATCTTGATTTACAGAAGGCGATCGAGAATTCTAAAGCAGTCGCGAAAGTAGATTCAGGTTCCACTGAGGGAAAGTTCCTAGGTGATCTTGGGATGCAAGCAAAGATTTACTTCAACCAATTAGCGGGTAACGCATTTGGTGAATTTGCATATGTAAATGAGAATGGGGATGTTATTTTCCAATCCTGCTTTGTCGCAGGGACATTGGTTCATACACCGCAGGGCTTGAAAACAATCGAGACTTTGAAGATAGGCGACGAAGTATTTGCTTTCGATGAAGAAAGCGGAGAGAAAGTTGTTCGAAAAGTAACGGAAACATTTATCAACCAAACGACTACTATCTTCAAAATCACAGATTCTAAAGGAGAAGTAATCGAAACGACTTGGAACCATCCATTCTACTTGAAACAAGGTCTTTGGGTGAAGGCTAAAGACCTAATGGTTGGAGACGCATTCCTGACGATTGATGGCAGAGAGATCAAGGTGGTGTCTATTGAAGAAGATATCCGCGATGAAAAGGTTTATAACTTAGAAGTAGAAGATGCACATACTTACTACGTGAGTGAGTCTGGGGCGTTGGTGCATAATTATTTGGACAAAGCTAGACCTTTCTTGGATAATTTTAAGGATGCTTTAACCTTCATTAACAAAGAATCACTCAAAGCAGTTTCAACAATCAATGAAGACCTCAAAAATGCAAATGAGCTTAAGAAGCGATATAACGATCTAATAGAAAACGTGAATGCTACTAAAGCCGAAAAAGTGACTTATATCACGGAAATCAAAAAGTTAGACGCTACGATAAAAAGTCGGACAGAAGATTTGAATCAGCGAATCAAAGAAATAGACACAGCGATTTCTTTTAAGAATAAATCCGATGAGTTATTGCAACAAAGCCAATACACAGAGTATCTCAAGAAACAATTAGAAGGAAATGGGAATTTAACTCCTGCCGAGAAAGCTTCCGTTGAAAAGACATTGAAAGAGCAATTGGCGAAAGTGAAAAAATTGAAAGATGAAGTCCAGGCTACTTTTGCAGTCGTATCTAAAAGGTTTTCAGGAGAAGCTAATCGTTTCTTGAATTCGAATTTGGAATATACAGGCCCGTTTGCATTCTTAAACGAGAGGGTTGCGACAGTGAACGCAGGAGGCTCTTTATTGACAAAATCTCCTGCATTCAAGGCGGAGAATACGATCGTAAATACAGCGGGGTTTGTTTCCATTTTAAAGGATACGAAGGCTGATATTATTAAGGATTTTTCAAGTGAATACAATGGCGATCCATCTAAAATGTCGGACATATCTAAGGTCCTAGATAGAACCTTCGAACGTCCTAATATTAACTTTAAGAAGATGCAGGATGATCCGGAATATAGTAAAGCGGTCGTGAAAAATTTAACTAACCCACTTTACGGATCTCAATTCGGTAGAAACGGGACTGAAGTGCAGTTAGAATTGGTGGTGGGATCCATGAAACGACTCTATCCTACCAAAGAAGCATTTTTAGAAAAGGCTCTGGTAAGAAAAGAAAAAGAGTCTGACGAGGATTATGTGATCCGCCAAGTTCGGATGAGAGGGATTGCATCTTGGATGTATGATGGAACTAAGACCATTAAAGTAATCGATCAAGAAGCGACCGTCATAAAACGACTTCAATCCGGTGTAAGTGTAATAGACCCATCGATTATTGTGTATAAAGACGAAGTCGTACTAAATGATAATAAAGATTTGGCCTCTGGAATAGCTGCCGCTACTTGTCGGATTTACGCGAACTGGATGCAGGCTGTATTATCCCAAAAGACGAATTTAAGTTTCGGAGAGTTTTACACTAGTAAGTTGATGGAAGGAGACATCGGAATGGGGACACAGAATGTTGCTCCTGTATTAGATTTGGGCGGAACTCCCGGATTTGATAATAGCTATGGAGCTCCAGAAATTGGGGGAGGTGCTCATAACTTTTCTAGTTTGTCTCTTTCTCTATTCGGAGGATTATTAGGACCGAATAAATTTACGGCGATGTTAGGTCAGTTTATAGACATGCCCAATCCAATACCGTTTAATACATTGACTGATAAATTGAATGAATACAAGAAAGGAGATGTCATCCAAATTTGGGTTGATAATTCGAATCCACCTGGCCCCAATCATTTCTGTTTGATAAAGAAGACTGAAGAAGGTTGGATTAATTATAATCATAATGGGAGGCTGGGCGAGGTCGACTTCGGTAAAGTGATTGAACCAAAGGACTTCCTAAAAACTAAGATTTATAAAATCTATGGGCCTAATGATTGATAAAGGATTTCAAAAATGAATCGTAAGATGAATATTCTATTTTTCTTAATTTATGTTAGCTGTACTGCGAATACACGCTCAGAGAATAAAAACATTCCTATAACTGAAGGTCAGACGGAGAAAAAAGCTCATACCATATATCGGGTACTTTCTAAAGATGAATACTTGAAAAACAAAATTATATTAACAGGAAGTTCTATCGAAGTTTACGAAGCGATCAGAAAAAAAAAATCAAAACTTAAGAAAAACGGAAGAACTATTTTTTGCGGGGAGTTTAATCCTCAGAATCTCACAATTCGAATTCAGTATGTGGAAAAAGAACAAGCAAATATTGAAAGTTCTGTATTGCAACTAAAGGAAAATAATCCGAATATTTATACAATCCATTATGAAAATGAAGCTTTGCTTGATGGGGTTTTTATTGAAACTAGTCGATTTACTACAAAGTTTTGGCAGATAGGTGTTTTTTCAATTGGAAAAATTTTGCAAATAACAAAACCAGAAGAAAATTTTACTCTTTCAACGAATAAACTTTTCGATGTTCAATCCATTGCTCTCAGAAAAAAGAAAATAGAAACCATCCAAGATTGTATTATGGATTTCAGAATCCAATGGTGCGGTGAGCAGCCAGATCCAAAGGATCGTGAATGGGAAAACTGTGATCCACCAGGTAATGAATACCCCTAAAATATCAATCTAATTAAAGAGAGATATTCGTGAACATGTATAGTCCCACCCTTAGCGCCTGAGCGCGAGCCAAGAATAGAGATAGGTCAGGGAAAACGGAAAAACATAAATTTAGAATGCGACAGCGATCGTAGCGGAAATCCGGCGATGCAGTGGAGAATCCACGTAAAACCGAGAAAGATTTGTCCGGATATCCGGACATCTATTCTGGGTAAGAAAACTAGAAAAGTTGAACTGGCGATGTATTAGGAATTTAGGATATTTAATCAATTTGAACTTTTTAAGTTGAGAAGAGAATCCGGATACTGGCGGGGCAGGATTTTAAAAGAGCTCTTTGGATAGAAAATGGAGCTTAAATTGTCAGTTGCTAAAGAATAGATCTTATTTTGCCACTGTTATTTCAGTACTAATAGGGGGAGTCAAGATTGGTCTAATGAAATTTTTGAATTCGTTAGTTAAAGGGACTACTACTTGAATTCAATGAAGAATTTAATACCAGACTTCTAAAGCTGGTGATCCAGGAATCTTATCCCAAAATTGTCGGGAATAACCTTCTCTGATATCCCAATAAGGTTTATAAATCCGCTCGGCATGCTTTATTATGAACCTATCAGATATATCAACTTTATATCCATTAGGACTAGTGATTCTAATAGCTACCGCACCCGGAAAATACATTAATAACTCATCTTCCTCGGGATCATAGCTGAAGCCGGTAATTGAATTATTTTTTGCATTTCTCTTGTCATACCATGATCCGAAGATTTTAACGTAGGCTCCTTCAAGGGGATTTTTCTTACTTCTTTCCAATAGACTCTCTATAAAATCTTGAAGTGGAACTTCTTTCATAATCGGTAAAGATTTTCTTAAATGAGATTTTGAATCAATGAATATTTTACATACGGCTGAAGAAGACCAAAAACTCTTACATCGCTTTTAAAAAATATGCCATTTTAGGATGAGTATTACTCTTTCTACTTCCGATACCGTCAAAAGGAAGGACAATTAGATTTTCGATATCGCTAAAAGATAAGTTAGTCGAAGCAAAGAATGGAAATTATGAAATTTTTATTTTTAAACATAATTATTGTAATCTCATCTTGCGATATCGCAAATTTTAAAACTGGTAATGATAGACCTACTGGGGTTGATCCACGTGCGCTTTGGATCGAAAAAGGTTTAAATGGTAATGGCTACTGGCATTTAGAGAAGAAGGAGGGGAAAACTACTATTTATCAAAGTTGGCTTGCAGGTGGAAATTTACATTCAGAGGTAGTTCAACAAGGAAATATTAGATATTCCAAGATTTATCATAATAACGGGAACTTACAAGAGAAAGGAAGTTATTTATATGGTCCAGTTTTTGATGAAATATCAAATACCACGGAAGATGGTTTCTCACCATTTGGTCTCTGGGTAGAATATTATGAGAATGGAAAGATACATATAATATCCTGCCATACTCCAGATATATATGAGTCAATAGGAACAAAGTGTGGACTGGAGTTAGAATACAGCGAGGATGGAAAAGTAATTCGTCACTTTGATTTCAAAAGAAAATGTAAGAAGGGATGCGATGGGAATGCTGAGCATCGTCAAAAATAATATCAAGACCCACGTAAGTTAAAAAAACAGATATAGAGCCTCTAACCCCGCCAGGGATGCGCAGGGCGTAAGTCCCGAAGCGTTACAAAAAAGTATTTAATAAAATTCTAAATATCGCGAAGGGATGAGGGCGACTGCCCGAACCCGGAGCAGCCCGGTCCTCGCGTCTGCGAGGAGGCGGCAAACAAAACTCTAATAACAAATCTCAGAACAGTGAATCGTTTATTTGGCCTCTGGAATAGCTGCCGCTACTTGTCGGATTTACGCGAACTGGATGCAGGCTGTACTATCCCAAAAGACGAATTTAAGTTTCGGAGAGTTTTATAGTAGTAAGCTGATGGAAGGAGACATCGGAATGGGGAAACAGAATGTTGCTCCTGTATTAGATTTGGGCGGAACTCCCGGATTTGATAATAGCTATGGAGCTCCAGAAATTGGGGGAGGTGCTCATAACTTTTCTAGTTTGTCTCTTTCTCTATTCGGAGGATTATTAGGACCGAATAAATTTACGGCGATGTTAGGTCAGTTTATAGACATGCCCAATCCAATACCGTTTAATACATTGACTGATAAATTGAATGAATACAAGAAAGGGGATGTCATCCAAATTTGGGTTGATAATAGAAATCCACCCGGGCCGAATCATTTCTGCCTGATTCGGAAAACAACTAAGGGTTGGATTAATTACAACCACAATGGTCGATTGGGTGAAGTTGATTATGGTCAAGTAATTTCTCTAATGGACTTCCAGGAGACAAAGATTTATAAAATTTATGGGCCTAATGATTGATAGAGGATTTAAAAATGAAACGCGTAAAAATACTGTTATTTATTTTAATTTGTATAAGCTGCAGCGCAAATTCTCGCGGTGAGAGTAATAACATTTCCATTGTAGAGGGACAAACAGAAAAGATCGGAAATATGATTTATAAAGTTCTTTCTAAGAAGGAATACATGAACAACAAAGTGATATTAACTGGGGGTGGGCGCGACATATATGAAGCAATCCGTAGAAAAAATTCGAAGTTAAAAGAAAAAGGAAGAACTATTTTTTGTGGAGAATTTAATCCTCAGGACCTTACAATTCGAATTCACTATGTTGCTAAAGAAATTCCTGAAATAAAAACTCCCACATTACAATTGAAAGAGAGTAGTCCGAATATTTACACAATTTATTATGAGAACGAAGCCTTGTTTGATGGAATCTTTCAAGAAACCGATGAATTCGGAGATAAATTTTGGCAGATAGGTATCTTTCCAATAGGAAAAATTTTACAAATCTCAAAAATCGACGGTAGGTTTGGAATAAAAACCAATAAACTTTTCGATGTTCAATCCATTGCTCTCAGAAAAAAGAAAATAGAAACCATCCAAGATTGTATTATGGATTTCAGAATCCAATGGTGCGGTGAGCAGCCAGATCCAAAGGATCGTGAATGGGAAAACTGTGATCCACCAGGTAATGAATACCCCTAAAATATCAATCTAATTAAAGAGAGATATTCGTGAACATGTATAGTCCCACCCTTAGCGCCTGAGCGCGAGCCAAGAATAGAGATAGGCCAGGTGCCAATCATTATATAACTGCAAAAGTAGTAAAAAGTGAAAATGGATCGATTGATTTGATTATTCGAGACCACACTAATAAACGTGATAGCGGCGTCTCGTTGTCAAAATATTTGGAAAATAGTAAGATTCATCAAATAATGCTTTAATAAGGTAAGAACAATGCACTTAAAAAAATTAAAGTTTCTATTCTTAATATTCGTCATTGGATTAAATTGCAAAGCATCGCAAAATAATCCCGAAAATTTTAATTCAATAGAAGAATCTAAACAAAAGCAAGTCGAAGGGGTTGTTAATTACGGATTTAGTCCAAGTAAGCGATATTTAGGTCTTGTTCGAAATTTCCTTGGATTGAAAGAATTCGCCAAGGATGCCATAATTAATGATTTCTGTCTGGAATTGGATAAAGTTCAAAATAGAATACGATTCGGCTTTATTGATTCTGGGGAGGAAGAAGTAATCTCAATGAAGATAGAACGAATAAGCGATGATATTTTTAAAATTACAAGCAAGAAGAATACTGCATTTATTAGAAAATATCGAAAAAATGGGGATGAAGGCTTATATTTGTCCTTTGACTTAGAAAGTATAGAATCCGACGCGAAAGAGCGCAAGGCGGAAACGGAAAAAAAATATGGTGTAACTTACGTACAAGGGCCGTTGCTGGTCGATTTTTCTTTTGAACGATGTATCGGAGATTTGTTTGCACAAACTCAATTTCAAAAAGGGGAAGAAACTTTTTCGAAGGAGGTGCAAAAACATGGGGCTTGGGGAGATAAAGGGGGAAAGTAAAAATAAGCGTAAATGATTCGTGGATAAAAATTGCATTTAAAATTATTAATCGACCTTCAATATTGAGAAAAGAATTAATGAACTCTTTTGGTTAAAATATAGAGTATTATATTCTAATTGTCTTTTTGTTTTCGTATATTGATTTGGCCAATGCAGTGCAAAATCTACGTAAAGTCTTTCCCTGAAAGAAATGAAATCCTCAAGCAAGCTGCATCTGAAATAGGAAAGAATAATTAAGGACATCTAACCCCGCCAGGGATGCACAGGGCGTAAGTCCCGAAGCGTTACAAAAAAATATTTAATAAAATTCTAAATATCGCGAAGGGATGAGGGCGACTGCCCGAACCCGGAGCAGCCCGGTCCTCGCGTCTGCGAGGAGGCGGCAAACAAAACTCTAATAACAAGTCTCAGAACAGTGAATCGTTTATTTGGCCAATGCTTTCCAAAGAGTTAAACCGGAAGCATGCAAAGTTTCTGCAGAAAGTCGGATATAACCACCTTTGGCCATTTTTACCATTCCAACAAAACTTCCGTAGCATAAGGAAACGAGTTCCATAGAGCCAAGATCAGATCTGATATCTCCTCTAGCTTTTGCTTGTTCTAAAAATGTGCAAATGAATTCCATTGTTTGAGAAGTCGCCTTTTTGCTGGCTTGATCTAAATAAGGAGAATGGTAGTGTAATTCTAAAAATTCAAACGCTTCCGGATAACGATGGTAGAAGGTTGCAAGTGCCTTCCATAAATGTATGAATAAGTCCTTGGATTTTGCTTTTTCCGGATAATTTTCTGCAAGAGTTTCTCTTAGTTTGTTTTTCCAAAAACGATATAGCTCGTTTACCAATTCTTCTTTATTTTTATAATATCGATATATGGTTCCAGCGCCTATACCTGCATCCTTAGCAAGATCTGGTATAGGAGTTGCTTCAAAACCTTTTTCGGTGAATAACCTTAAGGCAGAGGTGAGTATTCTTTCTTTTTTATCTTCCGGATCTCGAACTACTGGCATTTGGTTTTCCTGGAATTAGGGAATGGAACCGAAGAATTCCACTTCTCTTTGTAATATTACACCTGTTTCTTTTTCCACTTTTTCTTGGACAGTACTTACAAGTCCATATACATCGGAAGCCTTTGCTCCTCCGATATTCACTATAAAATTACAATGTTCAGGAGAAATTTGGGCTCCGCCTATTTGTAAACCTCTTAGGCCTACCTTGTCTATGAATTGCCAAGCTTTGATCTCTTTTCCTTGCTCGTCGAACACCTTCGGGTTTTTGAACATGGAACCGGCACTTTTTTTGTTCTGGGGTTGAGAAGAATTTCGTTTGTCTCTTTTTTCTTTGAGAGAAGCTTCAATTTCTTCTAAATTTCCCGGCTTTAATTGGATCTGAATGGAAAGAATAATGGAATCTTTTCTTTTTAAGAATTCGGTAAATCTATATCCGTGCTCTATTTCGGAAGGTTTTCTTTTTAGAACTTCTCCGTTTCTTAAAAATTCTACTTCTTGGATAAGGTCAAAAAGTTCTCCTCCATAACATCCTGCGTTTTGGATAACTGCTCCTCCAGTCCAACCTGGGATAGTGCTCAAAAATTCTGCGCCTGTATATCCTTTCTGAGAAATTTGGCGGAAGATTGGAGTAGTATTAGTTGCTGCTCCTACTTGGAAGAACCCTTCTCCCAAATCTTTGTATTCCTTAAATCCTCCGGAGAGTTTTAAGATCACAAAATCATCCGGATGATCTGAAATGAGAATATTAGTGCCGCCTCCTAAAATTTTCCAAGGCAGGTCCAGTTTTTTGAAAATGGAAAGAGTTTCCAGGATTTGTTCCTGGGTTTCAGGCTCGGCTATTAGGGGAGAAGTCCCTCCGATCTTAAAGGAGCAATGAACGCTCAAATCCTGATTTTCCCGGTAGGGTAGACCGGAATTTTTTAGGGAATTCTTTAGCTCTCGGATCTGTATTTCGGAAAGAATAGCCACTTTATTCAAGTTTCTCCGTTCGGATCTAGGAGCAAGAAAAAAGTCTAGGGCCTAAAAAAGGCTTATGAGAAGAGTAAGTCGGTCCGAACATTCTTTTAGGGGCCGAAAGAATATGTTTTATTTGCTCTTGCAATCCGTGTATCAAGATTATATCACCGGAAGATCGGATAGGGAAACTTATATCAATTCCGTGATCCGATTGGCTATGGACCAGGAAAAATTAGCCGGTCTGGTATAAGGTCCACTTCTTCAAATCCCAAAAACCTACGTTAAACGTAGGTTTTTTCCGTTTCCTCTTTCCATTCCTCATCTTCTTCCCAAAGTTTAGAACTAGAAAGTTTTGCCTCGGCTTGCGAGTAAATTCTATCTTCTATTCGATTTAATAGAGTGTTTAACCCGTAACCTTGGATGGCGGATACATAGATCGTATCCAGATCCGCTTCTCTTAGAAGTTCATTCCGAGCTTCTTCAGGCAATCCGTCTATTTTGTTGAAAACTAGGATTCTTGGGATGTCAGATAGATTCAAATCTTCTAATATAGTTTCAACTGCTTCCATCTGTTGTCTAAAGTCAGGATTGGAAACGTCGACTACATGGACAAGAAGATCGGAATCTCCCAACTCCTCGAGTGTCGCTTTGAATGCGTTCGAGAGTTCCGGAGGAAGATCATGGATAAATCCTACAGTGTCGGAGACTATGATCTCTCTTTCTTCCGGGAAACGTATCCTTCTGGATGTCGGGTCCAAGGTTGCGAATAACTTGTCTTCGGATAATACGGAAGAATTTGTCATCGCATTCAGTAGAGTGGATTTTCCCGCGTTCGTATAACCCACGATACCACAGACAGGGATCTCGTTTTTCTTACGTCTTCTTCTCGCGATCTCTCTTCGTTTTTTTAAGGATTTAAGTTCTTGTTCTAATCTGGAAATTCTTTCTTCTACTCTACGTTTTCCGATTTCCAGTTTGGTTTCTCCAGGTCCTCTTCCACCAATTCCCCCGGTGAGCCTGGACATATTATCATCCAACTCGGAAAGTCTTCCTTTCAGGTATTTTAACTGGGCGAGTTCGACTTGGAGTTTACCGTCTCTGCTTGTTGCATTTCTTGCAAAAATATCCAAGATCAATTGAGTTCTATCTAAAACTTTCAGATCCGCATAATCTGAGATCTTCTTTGCCTGAGAAGGTGTAAGTTCTAGATCGAATACTAATAACTCCACCTGTTTTTGGATGGCTTTTAATACGATCTCTTCTAATTTACCCTTTCCTAATACAGTAGAAGGATCTAAACGATTTTTTCTTTGGATGAATGAGTCAACTACGTGAACTCCTGCGGTTCTGCAGAGTTCTTTTAATTCTTCGATAGATTGTGCTGGAGGGCGTATCCTATTATTTTCAGGATATACACCTACTAAGAAGGCCCTGTTTTCTTTTTGGGCACCTTTTAGGTTCTTACGATATCTAGTCATTCTTCCTTCGATGTCCAGAATTTCGTCCAGTATACCTTCTTCCAATTGTCCCGGAACCTTTTTAGGAAGAACGGTCCAAGGTTCTCCTTCTTCGTCTTCCGGATTTACGTGCGCGGAATAATAGGATCTGGGAAGACCCTTCTCATCCATTGTGACCGCAGTTATATAATCTAAACGTAATAAAGCTAAGTCGGTAAGATCTTCCTGGTTCAGACTTTCTTCTTTCAGATGGCTATGAACCAAACGAAGACCTCTTAACCTGGCCTCGGATGTTCTGATTCGATCCAGCCAAGGGATATCGATAGAACTATCCGATCCCACGATCACGTGAGTTACGTATCCGTTCCTATCGATTAGGATTCCTATTTGTCTGCTGATTTCGAAGGAAAGTTCTGTGAGGGTTCTGGAAACTTCGGGCGTGATAATCACGTTTTCCCGAATTCTACGCTCGGAGAGTTTTTTGAGTCTTTGGATCTGATTGGACTTGAGTCCGGAAAGGTTTCCGCTGAGCTTACTGATAAATTTGCCTCTTCTCTAAGAATTAGACGGTACCATTTTCCAAAAGGGGAGTCAAGCAGTTCCGACGACAAAAATGTGAGAAGATCGAATTCTATAGATATAAAGGTATAGATGGCAAATCTGTATCCTGTTCTGGAAAGAAATTATTACTTTTAAGGTTACATTACTTGCAATGATTGATTTGGCGTCAAAAAAAGGTAAACGCACGATAACGGATGGTCGAAAAAAAGAATAGAGGCTGGCGCAGGGAAATGTTTCTTGGACCAAAGCTTGCTTTTCGATTAAAAGAATGTTTGCCCCATTGAATTTCAGATTTTTATTTCCAGGCTTATTACTGATCGCCTCCTTCGGAGTCTGGTTTTCACCTGTTTTGGCTCAAACTCCCGAAGATACTAACAATCCTTCCGAGGTAGGGAACAATTCCTCTGATACTGAGGATACTTCTTCTTCCGATACACAAGAAACCGATAAGAAGAAGCCTAAAAAGCCGGTTTTAGATCCTGAATCTAAACGTTATAATGATCTTTTAAAGACCGGTTTATTAAAGGTTTTTGAAGCAGAAGCCACGCATAATTTCGGCAGATTGAAAAATTTTGGATTAACCCATCCTATCCCAAGAGTCAGAGCAGCGGCTGCCTTGGCTTTGGGAAGATTGAAAAACCCAGTAGGCGTTAAGATCCTTCATCAAATGATTGATCGTGACGGAGAGTGGGTACGCCAAGCGGCATATAAAGGACTCGCGGATATAGGTTCCAGAAGTTCATTAGATTACTTTTATGTAGGCGCTAAGTCTTCCGACAGAGAGATCAGAGTTGCTTCCTTCCGGGGAATGGGAAAAACATTAGATCCTGGAGCAAGAGAAGTTCTCTTAAAAAAAGGTCTCAAGTCCGACGATAAGGAAATCGTTAAGGCCACTCTTTTAGGCCTTGGATATTACCAAGTTCCGGAAGACCTTCGCATTTTTATAGATTATCTGAATTCTGAAGATGAAGAATTCCAAAAGGCAGCAGTCGAAGCTCTGGGTAGGCATAAGACCAGGACTTCCATGAAAATTTTGGAAGATTCTTTCAAAGATAAAACGAATCTCAGAAACCAGATCCTGGATACTTTAACAGAACAGAAAAATTCTTTCGCGATCTTTGCACTATTAAGAATTCTTAATGCCAATTCCGATTCTGAAAACATTGTGAACGAGATCAGCGCTAGATTATATAAATTAAAAGCCGTCGGGAAATATATGACCATTATTTCCGACAACACTCCTCTTCTGAAGGAGCCTTATGTTGGAGCTCCTAAAATTCGCGATTTGGAAACGGGAGAAGTTGGAAAAGTAATCAGCAAAAATTCGGTAGCATATATCATTCCGATAGAAGGTCAGAGAATCGAAGACTTTTACTATAAAGTTTTGGTAAACACTAAATACAAAGACGCATTTACTGAAACTGTCCAAGGTTGGGTGTTTGGAAAATATATCCAAGTTAGGGCCATTTCTATGCCTAAAGAAGAGAAGGAAAAAAAGAAAAAACCGAAAAAGCCTTCTATCCTAGATGATATGGAAACTTCTGAACCGGCTCCTAATACTCAGAGCGAGAATCCGAATCCTTAATCAAGTTTCCTCTTTTCCTTAAGGCAGTGCATTTGGGATATGGATTTTGGCCTCCGGATATATATAATAAAACTATAATGTTTTATTTTCCGTTTTAAAATGACCGATCTTTCTAAAGTTTTATCCGTTTTTGAATTTGCATCTAAATCTGCGGGAACGGAGATCTTAAAGTTATTCGGAAAGGAATCTATATTCGATCTGAAAGATCCGATGCAGGTTTTGACCCAAGCTGATTTGGATTCTCATCGTGTTCTGGAAGAAATTCTCAAAAAAGAATTTCCAGGAATTCCGTTGGTGATGGAAGAACAGAATAATCACGAACCTTTTCCCGAAACTTTTATCGTATGCGATGAATTAGACGGCACCACTTTATTTTCCAGAGGGATCAAAGAGTTCAGCGTAATTTTGGCTTATGTGGAGAATGGATCTCCTCAAGTGGGATGTATTTATTTTCCCGCATTGGATACTTATCTTATTTCTCAAAGAGGAGTCGGGACTTTTATTAATGAGAAAAAGATTCTTCTGAAAAAAGGAGGAAGTCTGGATCGTTCCGTTCTTTCTCTCGAGATCAATAATACTTTCCAAGATGAGGACTATCGTTGGATTGCAAACGCAAGTAAGAATACTTTAGCGACCCGTGCTTTGGCTGCGACTGGGGCTGGATTTTTAGAATTATTAGAAGGTAAGACGGATCTATTCATGAATCTGAGTGGCGCCAAGATTTGGGACTTTGCGGCAGGAGTTCTAGCATTGGAAGAAGCAGGAGGGATCGCTTTGGACAAAATAGGCAATCCTTTGAAATGGGATAGGATCCGCATGTCTGCTTTATTAAGTAGAGACAGAGATTTATTAAAAGAAGTTTACCGACTTAAACCTTAGATCATTCCTTGGAATATGCAGGAATTTCTAACCATTTTGGATTCTAAAACGATCGATACCATCACGGTAAGTATCCGGGTGGGATTGATTATTTTTTTTGCGGGCGCTGTAGGGTGGAATAGAGAAGGGAAAAATCATGGAGCCGGTTTTCGGACTCATATCCTGATCGGTCTTGCTTCTACGGTTTTGATGTTATTATCCATTTTTATTCCGGAATTTTATTCCGTAGTGGGTGGAGATCCTTCTAGGATTGCGGCTCAGGTAGTTTCCGGAGTCGGATTTTTATGTGCGGGTGCGATCATGAAGTTCGGGCTAACCGTGAAGGGGTTGAATACCGCTGCTTCTATCTGGATTGTTTCTGCGATCGGTCTACTTGTTGGAGCAGGTTTATACTTTGCCGGATTTCTAACTACCGTTGCAACTTTGATCATCCTTGTATTATTCGATCTGGTGGAAGAGAGATATTTTGGAAAATACGAATATAAGGTTTTGATCCTGGATCTGAAACAGAAAAAATTCCACCGAAAAGGGTTTAAGGAATTATTATTAAGAAATAAGTTAAGATTAGTTTCAGAATCTTTTATGCAGGATTATCAAGCTAAAAGTGCACAGATCAAACTTACGATCGCGATGCCTCGGGATTTCGATATTCTGAAGATCGTGGACGAATTCCGAAATTTGGCGGATGTTATAAAGATTAGCATTGAATCGACTTAAATTTAAGGACTGAAGATCCGAAAGGTGCGGAGTTAGTATTATGAAAGCTCCAAATATTTTCCGATCATAATCGCGGTTTCTTCTAAGATCTTTTCATCCGGAATATCGAATCCTTGGAGTACCATATACGTTATGATATCGTCCATGGCTCTTTGGGCGATCAAAAGAGAAGCCGGTTCGGACCTTAGCTTCAGATTTTTTCCGAAGTATTCCAGCAGTTTGAAAACTTCTTTTCCGATCCTTTCTCTTTCTATTTTTTTTACAGCAATTGAAAGTTCCTGGTCTGCAAGATAAAGTATTGCAAATTCTTTATGTAGTTTTTTGTTCTTTAAGGCGGATTTTCTCATCCTAGTCAGGATTTCCAAAATGATCTGGACGATATCCGCAGTTTCAGGAAGAGATCCGATAGTTTCTGAGGCAAGATTACCGTAAAATTCCTCGCTGTATTTTCGGATCACTTCTAATGCGATATCGTTTTTGTCTTTATAGTACGCGTAGAATGTTCCGATAGAAACTCCCGCTTCTTCAACTATGTCACGTATCCCCGTTTCATCGTATCCGTTCCGTTTTACGAGTTTATAGGCCGCTTCTATAAGATTCTCTTTTCGAGCGATAGAACGATCTTGTACCGGGTTTCGGACTATTTTTTTCTTTGGGTCCATCTCTAAAAATGTTTGGGAAGGATCAATCTGCCAAACAAGCGCATTTTCCATTTTTTATAAAATATGAACAAGGTTCAAATTTTAATTTACATTCCATTTTTGTTTTCGTCTTATATATGAACTATGTTCATATTTTGGAGAATTCAAATGAGATATGTAAAGGGAAGTTTTAGTTATCTTTTGATTTTTGCGATATTGCCGATTTCTGTTTGGAATTGCGGTAAAGTCGAGAAAGGGCGTTTTTTTAACGACCAGGCTTACCATTTTCAAACCATAAGAGCCTTAAATGATGCCCGCAGCGACGGGGCTGAAACTGGAGAAGTTCTAGAAGCGGTTAAGAATATCAAAGAAGGAGATCCTCAATCCTGGTTTTCTGCCTGGGAGAACCTGGGTAATCAAGTGCTCGAGAGGGCGGATCAGATCCAAGATCCAATGAGCAGAGGCCAGGCATATTTAAGAGCGCATAACTATCTGCGCACAGCAGAATTCTTTCTAGACCCCGAAGATGAGAAACGACCTTCCGCTTTTGATAAATCCGTGGAAGTTTTTCATAAGGGTTTGGATTCTCTCGGAGTAAAATACGAAAAGATCCGAGTCCCGTACGGAGAATATCAATTAAATGCGATCTATTACCCTGGACCTTCCGGTGCAGATCATAAACCTTTGATCGTTCTTGTAGGCGGTTTCGATTCAACTTTGGAAGAGTTGTATTTTGTTCTTGTTCGCGGAGCTTATGAGAGAGGATTCAGCGTGCTTACGTACGAAGGGCCGGGCCAAGGCTCCGTTTTGCGAAAACAAAATTTGGGTTTTACTCCTGAATGGGAAAAACCGACGAAAGCAGTACTCGACACGTTTTTGGCCTCACATACGAAACCTCCCAAAACAATTTTGGTCGGTATGAGTTTAGGAGGATATCTTGCTCCCCGCGCTGCCGCATTTGACAAGAGATTTGATGGAGTAGTTGCTTATGACGTTTTGTATGATTTTGGAGAAGTTGCAGAACGTACCGTTCCTGGGATCATTCTCTGGCTAGAAAAGAAGAATTACGATAATATAATCGAGTTTCTAGTTACGATCAAATCCTCTTTTTCTCCTAGTTTTTCTTGGGGAGTAAAAAATGGGAAATGGACAATGAAGACAAAAACTTCGGGCGAGACTTTAAAAGCCTTTCGGGCTTATACTTTAGAATCCTCGGCGGAAAAAATTAACCAGGATGTTCTAATCCTAGCCGGGACAGAGGATCATTTCATTCCGATCAAACAAGTAGAAGACTTTAAACGTAAATTAACGAATGCAAGAAGTGTCACTTCAGTACTATATGATCGTGCGTCCGGCGGCGGGCAGCATTGTCAATTGGGTGCTCAGGCATTATGGCAAGCGGACTTTTTCGATTGGATGAAAAGGTTCGAAAAGAAATGAGGATCGGTCGTTAAGATCGCGACAGGGATCGTAGCGGAAATCCGGCGATGCACCATCGAAGCATATTTTCCTTTAAAAGGATTTCATAATTCGTTTAGAAAAAGGTCGCTTTGATGGTGCTTCGCTGCCTAAGGGTCGCTCAAAAGGTCCTCGCAAAGCGAGGAGTCGCCCCAAAACCTAATGTTACAATTTCGAAATCTATTTATGTCCTATTACTTTTTTCGGGAATCGATGTAAATTTCGGAATTTGCTATGCTTTTTAGGCGTGTATAAAATGCTTCTGACCTGGATATATCTGGTGAATTTCGCCTAACAGCCTGTTTCAAAGGTGCGAAAATCCAAGTCCAATGGGTTTGAAAACCCTTCTAACAAATGGCCGAAAAAAGAACATCGATCCCTTCGGATCTCGCACAAGAACTTGTAAAAATCATCCGACTTCTTGCCATGTCCGGCAAAAAGAATTTTAAAAAATATCTCTATGATCCGTTTATCTACGCGGGTTGGGAAAAGGAAAAGTCTCATTCTGCACTTGCTGCGAGCAAGATGATCGATAAGATCCAAGAGGATTCTAATAATCCTTCTTATTTGCATACTCTTCCTCACCAATGCAAACGTTTGATCTCTCAGGCAATTATAGAAAGTCTTTCCGCTTTGGGTGACTCATGCATTTTCTTTTTGGAGAAGATCCAAGAATCCGGAAGTATAGCTTCTTCTCCGGAAGCTTTGGAATTTATAGCGGTATTAGAAAAACCTCTGAAAGAATTCGAAAAAGTTACCAGTAGTAATAATGAAAAACTTTTCGAAGACTCTATTAAAAATTTCTCTAAAGAAGAATTAAAATCCGCTTTCGAACCGGTGAAATTGGATGGGACAAGACAGAAGGTATATTTAGATACTGAAGTTCATACTTTGTATCAACAGATACTTTCTGCGGCAAAGGTCAATAATCTGGTCCGTTGTAAGAAACTACTTTCGAGATACATAATTAACTACAGTGATTCGGAGACTTATAGCGAACAAGAGGTGGAAAATCTTTTGGACGCATTAGGAAAACGTGAAGTCGGGTTTAAAGAGGACTTAAAAGATTCTCTGGCTATAGAACTTTACTTTTCCATAACAAAGGGTATATTGGAAGGGAATGCGAAGAAGGCGATCCAAGGTATTCGAAAATATGCTCATATTTTCGAAGGGGATCCGAACACAAAGTATTACTACGAAATAGACTCCTTAGAAAGAAAACTATATGGAATCATCCAAGCGAAGGATTTAATGAAAGAATTAAGGAAGGGTGTGTAAATGGCAAACCTCACATTCAACGAAAAAGTGGACGGAAGCAAATTGATCCTCAAAGTTGCAGGAGAAATTGATGCTAAAACCGCTCCGGATCTAAAAATCAAATTAGAAGCAGCGGTAGGAAACGGGATCAAGACAATCATCTGTGATTGTTCCGCTCTGACTTATATCGCTTCTGCAGGGATCGGCGTTTTAAACTCCATCCAAAAATTTTTGAAGGAAAAATCGGGTGAGATCGTTTTCTGCAGCCTTAAAAAGGAAGTAAAGGATACGATGGAACTTATGTATTTCACCAAAAAGGTGAGAGTATTTCCTTCTTTAGATGACGCGTTAGGCGGAGTTTGAATCCTCTCATGGATTCCTTTCCGGAAAAAATCCTATATTACTCCGTCGATCTGGATGAACTTTCTAAAATTCGGGGAGAGGTCCGCGAATTTTTGGGAGAGGACTGTTCTGACATCGTCAAAGGCCGGATCGTATTCTGCCTTGACGAAGCTATGACTAACGTAATAGAGCATGGATTTTCGGAACCGGACTCTTCTAAAATTGAGTTAAGAATGAAAAAAAATAAAGGAAGCTGGAAGTTTTCCATCCTGGACCAAGGCGTTCCTTTCGATCCCACCAAAGAAAAAAGCGAAACCTGGAAGGAATTATACGAAAGCGGGGCCGACGGAGGTTTCGGATTACGTTCCATTAAGAAAATAATGGTCGTACGTTACCAACGTCTCAAAAATCCTCCGCGTAACAAACTTACTCTGATCCATACGAGATAATAAGATGATTAAAAACAAATTCCTAAGAGCGGTTCTGCCCGGGATACGGGCGAAACTTTCCTTTTTTACGGCCGCATTGGTCATCTCTATATTAGGTTTTACCTCAATAATCCATTATTCCCAACAGACAAAAGCTTTAGAAGAGAAGCTGGAGTCGGAGTTAAAGGCTCCTTTGGAATACGTGAACTCCGTCGTTTTGGATCTGGAAAACCTGAGCCGAAGTATGATCTTGATAGAAGAATTCAAGGTAAGGGTTAAGGAGAAAAAGAAACAACTTAGTAAGTTTAAAAGGACAGTCGTTCAGAAGGAAGGCGGACTCTTCGGGGCCTTAAAGGCATTCGGTCAATCCATTGGTTTGAATGTTAAGAGAGGAAATGTTTATAAATCCGTAGATACTTATTTTACAAGATATCTTTCCGAAAAAGAGATCCAAGAATTCGAGTCCAAGGTCCGTAATGAATTAAGGAAAGAGAATGGAGCTCCGATCGATGCTCCTGTTTACGAGCGTATCAGATCTATCGCAGAAAAAACAGCACTTGCAAGGATCAGCTCGGAAACTTCTAGGATAAGAATAGAAGAAATTGGAGAAGAACTCAAGTTTCTTGAAGCTGAATTAGCGAAAGCAGACTTAGATCCTAAGAAAAAAAAGACCTACCTTTCCGATAAAGATAAGCTGGAAAAGGAAAGAAAAGCTTCGGAAAAAGCCATCCCGGATGGAGAAAAGAAGGCAGCCTCGGGAGAAACAGCTTTAACAAAAGCGCTTCAGAATTTTTTTAGAGGTTCTTTTAAAGATAGAATATCCTCTTTAGGACTTCTTCCGGATAAAATTAGAATTTTAGCATATGATAGAGTTGGAAAGGAAACCTTGGATACGGGATTACTTTTCTCTCAAAGTTCGGAAACCGGTAAAAAATTACTCAGCCAAGCCGATTTTACTGAAAGTCGAAAAGGCCTTTTTGGAGATACGGATGTTCTAGAAGTTATCCAAAACAAATCAGAGCCGGAAAGTTATGAAGTAGGTGGAAGGCAATACGAAGTAGTTTATCGTCCCGTTTTTAGAAACCCGAGCACCGCGGAAAGATCCAGATCTATGGCAGAAGAGATCGTGGAGAACTCCAAAGATTGGGAAAAGTATCTAGAAGAAGATAGAAAAATTTCCGCAGAGATCGCAGAGATTTCCCAACGACTGAAAAGCAGAATGTCGGAACTTCGCAAAGATGGAAAAGCTAAACCTTCTTCCGATAAGGAATTCAAAAACCTAGCTCTGGCTTATAGACAGATGCTCAAGAAACGAGACACTAAGTTAGAGCAGTTACAACCGTATGGTTCTGCTTTTGAAAAGAATGAAAAAAAATGGGATGATGATCATAAATCCTTAAAAGACAAGATCGCGAGCACTTCTAAAGAAATTTTGGAATGGGAAAAACTGCTGAAATTCCCTCCAAAAGAAGGAGAGAATAAAACTTCTCCGGAGGAAATCCAGGAAAAGATCAGAGTTTTAGAATCCCAGGAAGAAGAATATAAAGATTCTTTAATTCGTTTGGAATCTACTAAGGGCGATTGGGGAAATTCCTACGAGCATAAGGCAGAGGATGCGTTTTATGGTTTGAGAGAAGCCGCTTTGGAAGATTTCACCTTTATTCCTTTTAAAACAGGGCCGGCAGCTATCAGGAGATATTATAAGGACGAAAATGAAAGAAAGTCCGTTCGGATCAAATGGAGACTTTTGAGAGAATGGATCCTTTCCGGAAATTCGGAGACTGAACTTCCTAAAACTCCTAAGGGAATTGCCTGGGATTCTGGAATTCTGGTCCGAAGCAGAAGTGAGGCCGAGGAGGTGATGTGGACCTTGGATTCTACTCCTCTTGTCGCCGCAGGGGACGAGGAAGGTAAAGGTTTGGTTTATGATCTTCTCCGCAAAGACTTATTAGGATATAATATTATTGTAATAGATAGGACAGAGGGTGTCCGCCAGATGAGATCCAACCGAGAGGAGATGATCCGATATACCGGGATTATCGGAACCATTGCAATTTTATTAGCTTATGGTTTAGCTTGGTTCGTTGTCCGGAGGATCAGGATCATTAGTAAAAATGCTGAATCGATCGGAGAAGGTAATCTGAATGTGGAATTTCCTCCTGCAGGTTATGATGAGATCGGGATTTTGAGCGAATCTTTGAACAATATGGTTCATGGTTTGAAGGAAAGAGAAGAGATGAAGGGGGAACTTCTCGCGGCAGGAGAGATCCAGAAGCGTCTTCTTCCTGAAAAACTTCCTTCTAGTTTGAATGATTATGTTGAATTCGGTGCATTTTATAAGGCGATGACCGGAGTTGGCGGAGATTATTACGATTTTATCGAATTGGGCGGAGGAAAGATTGCGATCTGCATCGGTGACGTTTCTAACCACGGTGTAGGTCCTGCGATTGTGATGGCTCTTTTTAGGGCTCAGATCCAGGCTATTCTTCGAAAGGGCGAAAGGGATCTGAAAAAGATCTTACTCGAGGCGAATGCTTATCAGTATGAGGATACTCCGGATCATATTTTTATCACATTCTTCTTGGCAATCTTCGATTCGAATACTTCCAAATTAGAATATATTTCCGCAGGTCACGTTAAGCCGTTGTTCTTCGATGCTTCTGATGGGAAGATTAAAGAACTTCCTGCTGGCGGTTTGCCTATCGGTATGGATGAAAATTCTTTCTTCGAAACTACGATAGAGAAACGAGTACTAACCTTGGATTCGGGGGATATTTTCTTCGAATATACAGACGGTTTGGACGAGGCGCGAAGCCCGAACTCGGAAATGTACACGAGAGAAAGGCTCGCAAAACTTTTGCATGCAAACGGAGAAAAACGTCCGGAAGAATTGATTAAGACGATCGTTGCAGACGTAGAATCTCATACACAACAGGATCTAAGTGCGACAGGATTTTCTAATCTTTCCGATGATATCGCGATGATCGCGATCCGGAAAAGATAAAAGTTCCTGATAAATATGATAATGTAGGAGAACGCTGTAAGTGCGTGTTGGAACTCCTACATTACCATCATATACAACCGAAAAAAAGATTTATGGAAGGATCAAATCCTTCCAATCTTCTCCTGTATTGGAAGGACAAAGATATACTTCTCCTTCCGAGTACTTGTTCTTATTTTTTCTCCAAATAGAAAGTTTGAGATCCGCTTCTTCTAAACCTGTTTTTACAACTTCTCTTAACTCAGAGATGGATTTAAAGGTCCCATCCAAGACTCCAGTATTTTTTGCATCAAAGTCGGCTCTGGATTTTTTAGTGAAAGATTCGAAAAATTCTTTTTGGGTAGATTCGATTTCTTGAATATTCCCTTCTTTTCTGAGTGAAGCAACTTTTGCTCCTTGGAACAGATCGAATGCGGAATTTCCTCCCATCACTGCAAGAGTCGCTTCCGCTAAAGAATAATATGCGATCCCGGGTCTTAAAAATCCGCTGAATGCGTGAATCTGTCTCCCCCCGTAATTTTGTCTTAATACAATCGAGACAACAGGAATTTCGGAGAGAATATTCACATCCAAGGATTCTCCGCCTATTTGTTGTATCCTTGCTCTTTCTTGTTTGGTGCCTGGGACGAAACCAGGAGCATCAGAAATCATTAATAAAGGAATAGAATGTTTGTTTGCAAATTCCGTGAATACTCTGAATTTTTCCGTTCCAGGTGCGTCGGGAGAACCTCCTCCCTTCGGTTGGTCCGCGATGATTGCTACAGTTCTGCCTTGTATTCTTCCGAGTCCGGTGATTAAACTAGAGCCTGGGTCCCATTCTCCGAATTCTAAGAAAGTGTTCTCATCTAGAATTTTTTGGACGATTTCTTCTTTCATATCGTAGGAAACCGTGATCTCGGTCGGGAGCTTGATTTCGTTCCGATTCCCTGAAAAATTTTCGATCTCTCTATGATTTAACAAATGGAAAAACTTTTTAATGGTATCATAAGCCTCAGATTCATTTTTGGCCGTGAATGTCGCCCATCTTTTTTTATTCGAGAATTCTTTATGGGCAGAAGCCTTACTCTTTTCATTCGGTTCTAAAAGTAACCATACATCTGCTTCCGAAGTAAGTTCGGAAACTCTAAGTCCTTCCGGGTTTTTTACAAAATGTAAACAGGCTCCTTTAAAATTTTGTAATGCTTTTTGGAAATCCCTTCTAGGTCTTAAAGAATCGTAATCATCCAGATGAGAACTTCTAAACCATTTGTTTCCATAAACCAAAAGTAAACTTGCTCCTGTTTTTTCCGCTATCCGAACGGATTCTTTTGCTTTGATAATGCAAGGAAGAGAATGGAATCCGTCGCTGGTTCTTGGACCCATCGAAAGTACAGAAGTCTCTCCCAATCTTACGAATCCGGAAACTAATGATCCTGAACCGGAATAGTTTTCTTTGATCGGTAGAAAAAATCCGCTCTCAGAGTGATGAATTAATTCGTTCTCATCTAGGACATTCCAATTTTCTGATATGGATCTTTGGATTTTGTTTTTTGGGAGAAGTTTACATCCCAATAAAGAGTCTTGAATTCTTCTGATAATCCAAATGAGCTGGATCTTATCGTTAGCCACAAAGTCCACAGTGCCTGTGGCTTGGCCCATAATCTTAGCGCCGCCAATCTCATAGTTGGTGAACTTCTCACCGGTTACGGATTCGATTACGGAAGATCCTGTAAGAACTCTGTATGATTCATCTTCATTTAGAAGAACTTGTAAAGAAGCTTGAGAAGAGCCATAAACATCCAGCCCAGTAGAGGAACCTGTTCCTACTGCGACTGTAAAACAAAGATTAGGTCTATCTTCCGAATTATATTTTCTAAATTCTGATCCGTATTTTTTTTCTGTTTCGGAACATACCTCTTTTAAAATAGGATCCGAATGTGATTCGATTGCAGCCCTGAATTCGGAGGCTTTCAAACCTGCACTTAAGAGTGAGTTCATAAAGAACCCTTCAGCAGCTCTGTTTAAAGAAACCATTCCTTCTTTGATATTAGCGCCTGCTCCATCGTTCCAGATATATAAAGGAAGGTCTTTTCGATAGGCATAGTATGCGGCTGCTATATATTTTCTTCCCTCTAAGTCACCAGTGGCTCCGCCAGCGACTCTGGAATCTTTAAAAAAACATAATGCAGGTTTCCCGCCGATCTTTCCTTCGAAAATTTTAGCTCCTGGGGTATAGATCTCTTCTTTGCCGGTTTTAGGATTTTTTCTGAGAAGTCCGTCCGTTCCTGGAATTGTGATCTCTTTTGCAGAGTCTATATCGAATATTTCGGAAACCCAACATTCCAAAGGCCATTTTCCTTTTTGGAAAACAGTCAAATCTTTGGGATCCGTTCCAGTGCAATACGGAAACCTAGGGTCGTTAGGATGAGCGATATCCATCCTAAGTTTTCCATCTTTAAAGAAGAAGGAAAGAGTTACAGTCTTCTCCGTATTTTCTGGAAGGAAATCCATGGTAAATTGACTATACAATCCATGTAGGAAGAAGCGAAGAACGGAACCAGATGATTCCATTATATTATTATAATTGAATACATCTTCATCGTTAGATCCTGGATCAAATTTAACTTTAAATCCGGAAACAAGGACTTCTAATCTGAAAATATCTACTTTTTTGAATATTTGGGAACCTTGTAGGATACATGCTCCTACTTTCGCGGTAGTTTCCAGGTCGAACCTAGAGGTTTTCTTTTCAGACTGAGCGCTCAAAGTGGAGAAGAGTATATATTGTTTTTCTTTTTCAGTTTCTAAAAAATATAAAAAATGCCCGGGAGTAGGGGAGAATAATCTCTTAATACTTCCTTGGGATTGCCAATGCGCTAGTTTCTTTTGGATCTGAGAAGTTAATGATTCATCAAAGTTTTCCGGAATCAAAGGTAAACTTTCTGAAAAAGATTTTATGAATTTTTCTTCTAAGATTTCGGATCTTTCTTCAGAGACAGAAGACCAAGGTGATTTTAGAAAACGCACGTAATCGAATACGTGTTTTCTGGAAATGGTTGTATCTCCCCCTTTGAATTTTTGGGGACGATTTCCTCTGGAGTTTAATATTTTTCGGACTGTTTTTTCGAGCGAGCTTTCCTTCTCTCTTTCTTCTAAATATAAAATCCCGTTTAATGCAAGGTCTATAGAAGGAGTCGGAGGAGCGTAAATGGAAAGTTTTTCCAAAAGTTTTGCAACGAGCTCTTTTCCTTCTCTGAGATTCGCATAGGCTTTTACTAAAAATATGAATGCATCTTTTTGGTTTTTAGTTCTTCGAAGTGGATTCCAAGGTTTTATTCCATAATAATGAAATGCATTTGATAAAAGTTTTTTCGTGGTTTTAGGCGGATTATATCCTTCTGTGTCCCATTCTGATAGAGCTCTTTGTATTTCTCCGTAATGAGAAAATTTTGTTCCAGGATCGGAAGAAAATATTCTTCGTACTAATACATGGAATTTCAAAAGTTCGATATAGAAATTTCCCCATTGTCGGTTTTCCGAATCAGAAAGTTTGGCAAATTCGAAATTTGAAAGTATAGAGTAGATTTTTTCTACTGCATCTTGTTCTCTGAACGTTCCCAATATCCAAGACTTCAATAAGATTCTCAGATCGGAGCCTGAAGTTTTTTGTATGGAAGTAGATTTTTGCTCTGCATCTGTTTCTATAGAAGGCCAGATTTCCCAAATGGAGCCTTCTGAAGCATTATGATTATCTAATTCTTTTTTGGTCTCAGATTTTTGTTCCGTTTCTATTTTTGCGAGTATTTCCCCTTCGCTCAATCCTTTGCCTAAAACCATTCCTGAGGCAGTCATTCCTCTGACTAATTTGTTCCTGTCGCCGTGTTCTAGTAGATAACCTAATTTTCCGCTAACAGGCGCGGTCAGAACTGTCTCCATTTTCATTGCGGAAATGACTAAGATCGGATCTCCTTCATGGATGTTTTCTCCTTCTTTCCATGTCTCATTCGTTTGTGGATTATTGCATATCTTTACGAATGTTCCCTGGAAAGGAGAACGTAATACGCCTTCGTTGGATGTGTTATTTTTTTTATCTTTAGATAAAATGGAGAATCTTACGTATCTGAGTTTTCCTTGTTTGTCTGGAAATCTCACTAAATGAAAAGAAGGTCTACGATCTACCCGCACAGGAATGGTCCTTCCTGCGAATTCTACTAAAAATTCCTCTCCCAATTCTCCACTTAAGGAGACTCCGATCGTTCCAAAATCTTTTCCATTTAGTAATATCCTATAACTGGAAATGGAAGTTCTGAACAAGCGGGTCTTATAATTTTTTGTTTCCGACTTTAATTCGAATTCATAAAGGGAATATTCCGATTCTTGGGTATGAAGTAATTTAGGAAGGTCCCTGTCTCTAAAGGATCTTTTCAAATCATTTTCGGTTATAAAAACGGATTCAGCGAGGGAACAGATGACTGCTCCTTCTTCTTCTGATTCCTTTTCCGGTTTTGTAAGCTCTTCATTATTAGATAAAATTAAATTATCATATTCTCCTGAACGGAATAGATCATGTCTTACTAGCTTGATCAATTGTTCTATATTTGTGGTGATCCCTCGGATGTACAGATCGGAAAGCGCCCTTTCCATTCTGAGGAGTGCCTCTTCTCTTGTAGTTCCCGTGGTGATCAATTTTCCGATCATTGGATCGTAATCACCTAATACTCGATCACCTTTTCTAAATCCAAAGTCACAACGTACGCCGTTGAATGTGGGGAGTTCCAGATCTTTTATTTTTCCTGGAGAAGGTGAATAATTTTGAAATGGATCTTCTGCATAGATTCTGCATTGAATAGAATGATTTCTGTCCGAGAATCTTCTGCGGATCACGGAGTCGTAAGGAATCTCTTGTTCTCTTCCGTCAAAAAATAAAATTTGCCATTTGGCCAAATCGATTCCCAGTGATTGGTCAGTCACAGGATATTCCACCTGCAATCTTGTATTCATTTCCAAAAACCCGAAATTACCTGTTTCACAATCTAGTAGGAATTCCACGGTTCCCGCGGCGCATCCTTCGGAGTATCCTGAAATATGAGCGATCTTTTCTGCGGATGATAATAATTGTAATAAGGTCCTATCGTCTAAAAAAGTTTCTCCGCTTTCTTCCACGACTTTTTGGTTTCTTCTTTGTACTGCGCATTTTCGGATTCCCACCGCGGTGGAGTTGAAAATTTGCACTTCAAAGTGAGCAGGTCTTTCCACATATTTTTCAAAGAAGAAGGTTCCGTTTCCGTAGGATTGGACACCGATTCGAACAGCGCTTTCTATTGCAGGAAGTAGTTCTTTGGAATTTCTAACGATGACCATTCCTTTTCCACCGCCACCACTATCCAATTTGATCATGATTGGATAACCGATTCGTTCCGCTTCCTGGACGGCGATCTCTTCTCCGCCAGTGATGGGTCCGCTTCCTAATAAAAGAGGGATTCCGTTCTCTAATGCCAATTTTCTGGCATCCAGTTTGTTTCCAACCTTTCTCATTACGGAAGCCTTGGGGCCCATAAATATTATATTTTTATTATATATAAGGGAGGCTTCCTCTAATGATTCTACGAATCTGAAATCTTCGGACAAAAATCCGTATCCAGGATAAACTGCATTTGCATCGGAAAGTAGAGCCGCAGCTATGATTGTTTGGGAATTTGTATATTTATCGGAACTTCCTATGTAGATGATCTCGTCAGCTGACTCATACCAGGATTGTTCTCTGTCGGGGTCGGTAACTACTGCAACGGAGCGAATACCTTCTTCTCTCAACGCTAAAAAAAATCTTTTAGCTATTTCTCCTCTGTTCGCGATCAGTACTTTTTTTAGAGTTCCTTTTCTTTCCGGTAAAATTTCTTTTTTTTCGGAACGCCCAGGATTTAAAATTTTAAGCTCTCTAATAACTGAATCTATTTCAGGAATACTTAATATTCCTTGGGTAAATGAATCTGGTTCTGGTTTTCTTGTTGGTATCATTCGCTTTCTCCTAAAAAATCAGGAGGACTTCGGAAAATGCATAATCCCCCGTATGGCTGATGCTTAACCGAATCGAATTCGGCTTTATATTATTCAGATAAGTTTCAAAATTTCCGTAAAAACGAAAATAGGGACGACCATAATCATCATTTCGTATCTCTATCTCCGAATAGTTTACATTTAGATCAGGTTTTTGGAATAGACGATAGCCATCCAAGGCCTTGATCAATGCCTCTTTAGCCGCGTATCTTCCTGCAAAAAAACTTGCCCTCTGATTTTCAGGTTTAGTCTGTCCCTTTTTTCTTTCCCAATCGGTAAAAGTAATTTTGAAGAAGAAGGTGGCCTTATCCTGTAAACTTTCCTTGAACTCGGGAATATAAGTGAGATCCACTCCCACGGAAGCATAAGGACTAGTAACCGATTCGAAACTAGGAAGAGTATGTGATTCTAATTTCATTTTTTCTCTCCTTGTTTCGATCTATATCCCGCATTCATGAGTAGCCTGATCTCTTCTTCCTGGAAGTAAGACTTCGTATGTCTTTCATACATAGGTTTTCCTAAGCCCATTCTGATCTCATGATATCTGTTCCGATTGGCGATCTCTCTTTTTCTTCTCAACTTCAGATACGTTTCTCTTTGCTCGGTGGTGAGAGCCGCTAAGAAATAATCAGAATGAACGAAAAGACAAAGTGCTCCGACATGTCCGAATCCTAAAGTAGTCAACATTCCAGCTTTAATATTATGTTTACCGAATGGAATACTTTCGTCCGTAAAAGTAATGAACTGATAGTCGTTCATGTCAGGATCCACTTCTTCCAAGTTTCGATTTCCGGTTACAATACCTTCTTCCAAAGTTTGTAATATTCCGATTGTCTGCCAGGCGGCGGCTCCTCCTTTGGAATGTCCTGTAAGTGATTTTTGGGAAACTACCGGCAATAGATTTCCCGGAGTTCTTCCTAACTTAGATAATAAATTATACAAAAGTTTGTTTTCATTCTTATCGTTTGCTTTTGTGGAAGTATCGTGTTTATATGCGACGCCTATATCGTCTGCGGTAAGACCAAAAGGAGCTAACGCATTTCTCAGCGGAGATTTTTCTTTTTCGGATTCCGCACCCAGGGATAAAAGTCCTAATCCTGGAGCAGGAATGGATGCTTGGATTCCATCCGTTTTAGAGCCTGCATAAGCTAAAATTCCATAAACAGGAAGTCCTGCTTCGAGAGCAAGGTCCGCTCTTGCAAGTAGAATGACTCCTCCTCCTTGTGCTTCTACGAATCCACCTCTTCTGATATCGTTCGGACGGCACATTCCTTTCGGATCAATGCCTTGTTCCAACATTTCCACACTGCTAGCAGTCGCCTGCATGTCTCCGAATCCGACTAAACTTTCCATCGCGAAATCGTCGAATGCGCCGGCTAACATAAAGCCTGCTTTTCCCTCTTTGATCAAACTTGCAGCCATTTCTAAGGAAATTCCTGCGGTGGCGCAGGCGGCGACCGGAGTTTGGACAGGGCCATATCCGCCTACGTAAGAGGTGAGTGCCCAAGCAGTCGTAACGTTGATCAGCGATTCTTGTAACGCGTCATGCTGTCTTTCTTTTCCGAGCAAGAAGTCGTGGAACATTCTTTTGAGTTTGCCCATTCCTCCCATACCGGAACCGACTGTGGAGCCCACAAGCCCAGGATGTATGAATTCATACAATTCCATAGGTTCCATTCCGGAGCGTAAGAATGCTTCGCATGTGCAATAAAGATTATATACTGTGATCGGATCCACCTGAGCGGTTAGATCTTTGGTCAATCCGTATTTAGCCGGATCCCAACCTTTCGGGATCTGTCCTGCAACTTTTCTACTAAAGTCGGAAGCTTTTCTGGCCTTGATCGTACTTCCTTTTTTCCTTCTCACGAACCATTTGTCTTTTTCGGAATCATGATAGATCTCAGTTGCTTCCGGTTCTGCTTTCTTAAATTCTTCCGCTTCTTTCGAGTTGGAAACGGGAATGAAGAAGTCTTCCTCTAAAACTACATCTACAAAGGAGAATAATGAAGACGGATCGAAACCAACACAGTCCTTATCGATGATCCGGATTCCTGTATGAGTTAGGATCTTTTCTTCATATTTGGATTTGATTTCCCATTCCGCGACCGCTTCTCCTGTTTCGGAATCAGTCCAACTTCTTCCTTTATCTGCAGCCTGGTACTTGATAAAGCCCATCATCCAAGCGAGTTCGAGCGAGGCCTCTAAGGAAAGTGTTCCGGATTTTTCCAATTCCCATCGGGTCATGGAGCTACCTGCGGGTCCAAGTTCTGCAAAACCGACGACACAAATTGTTTGAGATAAATCTAATTCTTTTAAATATCCTATCTCATTCAGCTTTGCTTGGTTAGGGATAGAAGGATATTTATACACTTCTTTAGGTAAGAATTCTCTTCTATGAGTTTCATGTTTTTCTAATATAATTTTACTCTTAAGAGAGAAAGTTTCCTTTTTGATCTTTGCTTCGGAGAGAATGTCTCCACGGATCTTGCCCAAGATTTTTCCCAGGTCGGTTTGGGAATCTAGGCCGCCCGTGAAATTAGATTTAGTGATCTGTTCTGAAGAATGAAATACACAAGTTTGGATTAAATTTCCTAAAAGAAGTCCCATTTCTCTTCTGGAAAATGTTAATACTCCCGATCTTTCTTCCAATGCTTGGGCAACAAGATCGTTTGCCTCCATGAGACCTGTTCCTCTTACCCAGCCGATCACACAACCATGGATCCTTGTATGTTTTCCCCAATCGTCTTCTTCCGAATATTTTTTGCGGAATAAAGTCTCGAGACCTAATTTGGTTTCCGCATACATTCCATCTCTTCCGAAGATACCATGATTCGGTGAAAGAGGAAGAATTACATGAAGCGGAGAAGTTTCCGTCGGTGTATTCTTCACTCTTCCTAGAGTTCCGATCAATTTTTCCACGCCTAGCAGCATGACTCTCAAAGATGTTAAAGAAGAATCATCCAACTGTGATCCTGTATTTTCTTCTCCGACTGCGCCGAATGGAATTAGAACATCCGGTTCCCAATCTTTTTGGATCAACCATTCAGATAAAGAGCGTATATCTTCGAATGATCCTTGAGAGAATGGAACTAAAGAAAGAGAAGCTCCTTTTGCTCCGTATTTTTGGAATATTTTCTTATAAAACTTAACTTTTTCGGGAGAATAAGAAGTGGTCGTTAGAATAATATCCGCTCCACCTGCTAGTAGGACGAACACAGTCTCTAATGCGATAGAGTTCGGACCTCCACCTGTTACTAAAACTTTCAAACCGGAGAAAGAAATTCCTGCTTTGGAAGAACTCGAAATAGAATTTAGAATAGACTCTGTCTCTTTCTGATTCTTTGTCCAATTTCCTCCTTGGTCTTTACTCGTTTCGATAGAAATTTTACCATGGAAGAAGTCCTTCAGATTAGTAGAATATTCTGTTTCTTTAAAGTTTAAATTTCCTTCTTCCGATATCTCGAGTTTAGGGCGTAATACTGAGTTTTCCGCCTGGAAGGTCGGTTTTCTACTTGGATCCCACCCGGAAGATATCGATCTTAAATATTCTCTCTTAGATCCGATGTTTTTCTTTTCTTCCGGAAATTGCGCCTCGTCCTTCTCTAGAACTTTGTCCCAGTATTCTAAAATTTGGGAGAGTAGAGGACTTGCATGATTTGCAAAATACCTTTCATCTTCCTGATTGAAATGATTTGCAGTTCCGGTCCTGAGTCTGGTCAAACCTTGCAGAAGTTTTTTCTTTGCCCATTGCTCCGAGTTAGAAAAACGAACAATTTTCTTTTCTTCGAATAAGGAAGAAGGAGCGGCCTCTGCCTGGATTCTTTGTCTCGCCTCTTGCAGAATATTCAGGTCTTTTATTAGAAATTCTGCAAATGGATCTTCCCCTAAAAGCCTGGATTGGAAGTTCTTAATTGCTTTTCCGAAAATTCCTTCTGCCCCGAAGTACTTTCTTTCTAGTTCTTCCAAAGCGGCCGCATCTACTTTTGTTCCGGTGGCTGATCCTGAACTATTTGCAGAAAGTTTTCCGATCCGAATTCCTTTGGACTGAGCAAATATATCCACTGCTTTATCTAACCATTTGGATGCGTCTTTAGAATTTCCGATCCGAGAATTTAATGCAATCGAACTCAAAGCACCTTTGCGTAATGACTCTCCTTCTCTAACGTATAAAGGAAGAAAAATACTGATCGCAAAAATTCCTGAAGTGCTTAAACCTCTTTCTTCTTTCAGATATTTGAAGATTTCTGTTCTACCAAAATCAGGTGGAAAGAACTTCTTCAAAGTTTCTTCGAAAGATGTTCTGAGATAGGGTCCGGGTTGTGTGTATGCAGATTGTTCTTCTAAAGATTTTACGAGATCTTTTAACGATTTTTCATGAGCCCCATCTAAACTTGTGGTTTTGAATTCCGCTCCCAGATCTGCCATTACTTGATTTCGTTTGGAAGAATTTCCTCCAAATAGAGTATCTATATTTTCTTCTTCTGAAATTTCTTCAGGTCGTATTCCCGCTTTTAAAGAAAGTAATACGAATAATGCATCCTTTTTAGTGAGATTTACGGATGCTTCTTCTCCACCAAATTGTTGCGATTCTTGTATTATCTCTTGCACCTGTACGGGTGCAATCTTGACTTCTGTTTTCGCGATCGGAGCTTCCGCTGAGATAGGTTCCGAAATTTCTCTGAGTTTAGAAAATTCTGCAGTATCACAATCTTCTAATTCTGAGAATACCACATTTCGATTTTCTTCTATATGTAGAATTTCAAAAGAAGAAGGATCCGAAACCTCCCTTAAAGTTTGTCTTGCCATGCCTGCCAGATCTCCTCTGGCGCCTAGGTCGATCAATCTTCGGACTTTTAAATCCTGAAAGAATTGGTCCTGAGTTTTGATCCATTGCACTGGCATCGCAAATTGATATGCAAGTAATTCGATCAGTAGTATTCTTCTGAGTTCTTCGTTAGAAAGTTTCTGATCTTCTTTTAGGATTTTTTCTAAGATAGGACTTCCTGAAACTTCGCAAACGTACTTTATAAATTCCTTATCAACAGAGAATGGTTTCGCTACTAGGTTTGGAATATACCTACCGTCTAATTCTTCGAAACCGGATATCTGAGGGACATTCGCTTCCAAAGTTTTTCTGAATTCTGCGACTCCATTTACTAAAACTCTAGAATGGAAAGGTACATCTATTCCTTCTAAACGGATTGTGGTCTTTTTGCCTCTTACGATCTCTTTGAAACGGTTTTCCATTTCGGCAAGAGCCTTAAGATCACCGGTCACGGAATATTGTTTGTCTCTTATGTTTAAATTGACCACCTCCAAAGGAAGGTTGGTTTCTTCTTTAATCTGGGCGACAATATTCAGGATGGTTTCTTCGTCCAATCCTACATGACGATTTCCTAATACTACACTCATTCCGAAAGGACTTCTTCCTTCTTTATCTCTTGGGACGAGACTCTGCATGGTAAGTCCTCTTCCGTATACGATCCGGATTACATTCTCTAAACCTAAAAATCCTCGAGCGGATAGAGCGGAGAATTCTCCGAGAGAATGTCCTGCAAAGGGTGCCTCCTGATCTAAGAAGCCTCTTTCTTTTAGTATCTCCCAGTCCGCCATGGATTTGGTGACTAAAGCAACTTGAGTAAATTGAGTAAGATGTAGAACTCCCTTAGGGTGATTCCAAACTTTTTGCCCTACTTTCAAAGAGGTGGGATTCTCTTGTACAATTTTTAAAAGAGAGAAGCCTAACTCGTCTCTTGTAGTGTTCTCCGCTCTTTGCCAAACATTTTTAGCTTCGGGAAATTCATCTCGAAGTTTCATTCCCATTCCCTGGGATTGGGAACCTTGCCCAGTAAATACGTAGCCGGTCTTTTTAGGAGAAACGATTACTTTTGCGCTTAACTTTCTTTCCCCGTCTCTGTTTTGTAGGCTGATAGAAAGAATTTGAGATCCTTTCTTTTGAGAGACATGCAAAGCTTCTAAAAGTAGTTCTTCCCCCAAGTATACGGGAGCTTCAAAAGTTTCTTCAAAAGAAGATAATCTAGATGGATCTCCTTGGCCCAAATCCATTACGATTTGTTTAATTACTCTAGAAGAAGTCCATAAGCCATGAACTATTCTCTCTTTCCAGCCCGCATATTTTGCAAAATCAATATCGGTATGGATAGGATTTGTGTCCCCAGAAGCCGCAGAATATTCGCTCATATCGGAGGGAGCATAAAAAGTTTCGGATATCACCTTATAGGGCTTAGTAAGCGGAACTTCTTGATCTGCCTCCGCAAGATTGGAGAAGAATCTATCTAAGGATGTTGGAATTCCTACTCGGACTTTTTCTTCAAATTTGAATTTCCCCCATTCTCTAGAATGAGTACCTGAATCTTTTTCGATCTTACCTTCGACTGTGTGAAGTTCCTGGTTTACGTCCAAATATCGAACAATGCGGTTCGTAGATACGAATTTTAATTTATATCCAACTGAGCTTGTTTCTTGATCTTCTTTTTTGTGAATCCAAGGAATAGAATTTAGAAGATTAGATTCCGCTTCGGATTTGATCAGAATACTTTTTTCAAAAGGTAAGGAATCGAATTCTTCGAATTGAGAATGCACATCTCGAATCAAAAATCCGGTTTGGAAAGCACAGATTTTCTTTCCTTCTTTCGAAATTTCCCCCAGGATCTGGATCTCTTGTCCAGAACCTAGTTTGCGGACTTTAGCAAGTCTTGCTTTGGATCTTAGTTTGTCTCCCGGAACCAGATCATTTGCTTCTCTTTCCCATTGCAAATTTTGGGAGAAGTGTAAAAGCCTAAATAAATTCTTATTTTCTAATGTAAATAAAGGAGAGAGGAGTACCTTCCAAGCAAAAGCAGTACTCATTCCAAGAGGAGGATTCGGATCTGATTTTAAGTCTGTTCTTCTTAATTCTCCGATTGCTTTCCGGAAATTTAATATAGATTCCTTATCGATTATGATCTCGGATTCTAATTCATGGGAAACGTTCTTTGGAAAATTCAGATCAATTTTTTGATCCATTCCCCATGTTTTAAGATAAAGATCCAAACCGGATTTTTCTCTGAACGTATGATCTTCTTCTATAAATGTTCCTAAAGTTTTTCCTGCGGTAAATTTTCTTTGGAAAGGAATCCCTGATCCATCTTTAGGATCGTAAAAAAATATTTTTAACTCCGCAGAATCTTTTTCTGAAAGTTTTAATTCTACCTTTAATTTGTTTTCTTCCAATACTTGGATCAGTAATAATTCTTCCGAACCGCTTGTTTCCCATATAAATTTTCTGCCAATTCTTGGTTCAAAGAATAATTTTAGATCTGATGCAGTTTGTCCGATTTTGGGAGATTTTAATAGCGCATTTAGGAAACCCTTTCCTAATTCTGCTAAACGGACGATCCAATCATTCAGGTTTACATCAAGGTTTTCGAATATGGAGATCGAGTTGTTTACAATTTGGTCTTCCTGAAAGAAATTTAGAATATTCTTATCTTGGGAATCCGAATCGAATAAATTTTCCCAATGAATCTTTTTAGGTTTAGAATCCTCTAAATTTACTTTCAAAAAGTTTTGGAAGATCAAAGAAACTGGCTCGTTTGCCTCATGAATTCCTTTGATTGCTTTCGGTCCTGGGATCCAAGCACAGGAATCAGGTTCGATATCTACACAATGAGAATACCAAAGAGAATCGGAGCGGATCCATTTTACTAAATCCTCGTCGATAACTGGGATAAAGTTTACTGGTTTGCCCGGTCTTTTGCAAACATCAAAGAAGAATATAGTATCTTCCGGCATGATAAGAATTGTATCTGCGTTTTTATATCTAGTTTTCCATTCAGTCAGAAATGTGTTCGGATCAAAATCAGAGCCTATTTTTTCTAGTATAGAATTTTGATCTGTGAGTTCAGAGATACGAGCCTCGAATCTTTGCACTAATTCAATAAATCTGTTTCTGAAACTTTTATCTATAAAAGGATGATCCGGCCAATTGCCTTCGGGGGAAACCAGTCTTTGTCCAGGACAGGTTAACTCTAAATATCTAGAAAGAATTCGAGTATAACTCATTTCTTCTAGATCACCGATATACGGTTTTGAAGTAGAATTTATAAGAGAAACTAATTCTTTCTTTTTGGATTGAACTGCTTTTCTAGCTTCCTCTGTTTCTTTTCCTTTTGTAAGTTCTTCTGCAAAAGAAGAAAGTTTGGTCCAAGTATTTTCCGCGTAATAAATATCCGCGCCTAATCCCGATCTTCCAGAGATGACCCCGCCAGCATTCTTCCCTTCTTGGGTAGTTTTCCAATTTTCGGATCCGGAGATCTCTACCAGAGCTTGTTTAATTTTTTCTGATGTAGCACATTCTTTAGCTGCCATGAGTCTGGTGCCTAAGAATACCGCGTCAACCGGCATCGGATTTTTTCCCGCCCAGGTTCCGAATAACCAAGACTTTGAGTCTTGAGGTTCTGCGATTCCCCCTCCGACTGCTAAGATAATGTTCTTACAATCTCTAATCTCGCTGTACGTAGATCGGACTAATTCTCCCAGATCTTCCCAGCTGTGATGGCCTCCCGCGGCTCCACCTTCTATCTGCATTAGGATTTTTGAATTCGGTGTTTGTTTTGCGATAGAGATTACTTGTCGGATCTGTTTTTGGGTCCCAGGTTTAAAAGAATTCAGCCAGATCCCATGAGATTCAAAATCTTTTAATATTCGAATTGCTTCTTCCGTTTCCGGAATACCTGCTGATATGGTGACTCCTTCGATAGGAGCTCCTTCACTTTTGAGTTTTTTCACTAAGGGGACTTGTAGATTCCATAAATAGGCATCTAAGTATAGAAGATTAACAACTATACCGACTTCTGGAGGTAATTCTTTTCGAAATACTTCCATTCTTTTTCGGAATAGTTCCTCTGTTACCTGTCCTCCTCCGGCCCATTCTACCAAGTATCCTTCTTTTGCAGCAGCGATCACGATTGCCGGTTCAACAGTAGAAGGAGTCATACCTCCTCCAAAGATGGGAGCTCTTCCAGTCCAAACTGAATAATTGTTTTTTAAAAAAACTTTTCCATTCGGAAGTTCTACTGTTTCCGGTTGGAATTCTTTCCATGATTTAGGAAATTCTAAATTAATTTCTTTGGTGAATGATCTGTAAGATTCCGATTTGCTTAAGTTTCGAATAAGATAGGATTTACCTTTAAGGATCGGTGCGCATAATTTTTCCGCGTCTATTCCTGGTCCAAAGGAGATCAGTAGAACTTTACTTTCCTCTTTTTCTAAACTTCCCAGACAGATTTCCCAATCTAAGGTTTCCGCCACTGCCATCCTAGATAAGGCAAGTGCAATATCTGATTCAGTTCTGAGGTCTCTTCCGTCTCTTGTATCGTATAAAGGAATTCTTAGATCCGATTGTTTAGGATTGAATCCTATTCTTTTTACATCTTCTTCTAAAAGTACCGGGACTCTTCTCAATAGAGGACTATGAAATGGAGCAGAAATTTTGAGAAATGTCCAAGAATCTAGGTGAGGAAAATTATTGGACGAAAGGTAATTTCTGAACTCTAGTAAAGATTCAGGAGATCCACAGACGACTCTTGCTTTTGGTCCATTCTTTAATCCTAAGTATATTGTGTCTTCGGAGCTTCTATTTAAATTAAATTTTTCTAATTCTTTCGCTAATAGAGGGTCGTTTTCCGATTTTAAGGCCGCCATAGGAGAAGCGATCTCGTCCGGTTTTAGAAATCTTTTTGCAGAAACATCCAATTCTAAAAGTGGAAATTCTTCCTGGACTCGTATTCCTAAACTGATTAGGTTTCTAAGTATCAGAGATAAATTTTTTAAGAATGTAGTTTTGTCGGGAGAAGAAGATAACAGGAATCCTGCGTATACTCCTTGAGAATGACCGAATATACCTGAAATTTCGTTAAATAGAGTTTCCCAGTTAGATTCGTCTTGGACAACTCTGTATAAGGCGGAGGCTTGAGCTAAAAAGATAAGCGGGATACTGTAAGTGCAATTTTTTAAGATGGAATGATCCGGAGTCGATTCAGGTCGATCCAACCAATCCTTTAGATGAAAGCCGAAAGGTAATGAGCCTAGAAGCCTGTCTTTGTGGATTGTTTTACATTCTTCTTCTATAGAAGAGAATACAGTTTTCCAAAATTCCGAATGAGAATGGCCTTCTTCATAGAAAGATCGTAATTCAGGAATTGGATCTATTCCTTGTCCACCGAAGGTAGCGAATGTTTTAGCAGATTGATCGGAAAGATTTTTAAAGATAGGTGATACTTGTTCGGAAGATATAGCTCCGCTTGAATAATTCGTTTTCATATACTGACCCTTCCATTTTATTTTTCATTTGTTAAGATTTCATTTGAAATGGAAGAGTTTACGTTTTGATTTCAAGAAAAAATTTTTTTATACTTAATAAAATCAAAATCGTAATTATGAACACCTGTTTGATCTGCTGTAACAAATGCTATACATAACTATTTTCCTATTTTATAATATGAATGCATAAATATTATGCTGATGAACATTTGTTAGTTAAATAAGTTAGTTAACGATCGTTCGTTAATTGTGTTCGCTTATTATTGAATATTTTTTAACTTATGATAGCTCGAGGTTGAGTTAATGAACAATCGTTTACATTATATTAATAAAAAATAATATTATTTTGAGTATGGGAGATGGATTTATGGGAAGATTTTCATTTTACGGTGTTCTGCTCTTAATTTGCATATATATGATTTGGGCTTATTCTTTTTTAGGAAATTCTCCACAAGAGAAGGCAGTTGAGATAAGTTCTTACTCTTATGGAAAGGATTCAAATGGAGGAAATCTGATTGGAATAGAGCCTTTTATGACTCCCGGTGATTATTCGAATCGTAAAAGGTTCTTAGAAAAGACTGAATCTTATTTTATAAAAGCAAAAGAGGCCGGTTGGATCACTGATAAGACAATTTTCATTTTTCCTGAATACTATGGGACTTGGTTGGTAGTCTTAGGCGAAAAATCATCCTTATATACTTCTTCCAAACTACAATCCGGGATGATCTATTTTATCCTTCGAAATCCTTTTTCCTTTTTATATCATTTATTTACTTCTAAGGAGAATGACAAAGTTCAAGCAGCTATATTTAGGATCAAAGCTAATGAGATGCAGGCAATCTATGAGAGTACCTTCTCCACTCTTGCTCAAAAATACCGAGTGACCATATTAGCGGGTTCGATCGTTTTACCTTCTCCTTCCGTTCAGAATGGAAAGATTGTTTTAGGCCCTTCTTCTTTATTCAATACGAGTTTTGTGTTTGGAAAAGACGGCTCTATTTTGGGAGAACCGATTCGTAAAAAGTTTTTAACGGAAGAAGAAAAACCATTTTTAGATTCCAATCTGAAACCAGGAACAGTTATAGCTACTCCCGCAGGAAGAATGGGAGTTTTGGTTTGTGCGGACTCTTGGTATCCTGAGTCTTATTCGAATTTAAAGGAATCTGGCGCAGATTTTATTGCAGTTCCTTCTTATATCAATCGAGGAGAGACATCAGTTTGGGATCAGCCTTGGGCAGGTTATAATGGAGAAAAAAATCCTTCCGATGTCGATCTAAAGGATATTGGAAAGATAACAGAAGCACAAGCCTGGAGAAAATATGCGCTTGAAACGAGAGCCGCTAGATCCGGGTTTAAGAATGGGATCAATGTATTTCTACAAGGAAAACTTTGGGATCTGGAATCAGATGGCCAGGCTTTCATTGTACGGAATGGAAAACCGGAAATCGTTTCAGTTTCTAAGAATAATAAAAATAGAATATATAATCTTTGGTTTTAGGCTTTCAGTTTGCTTAGAAAATCTGAAAAGACCCCACTCGTAGGTAAAAGTATAACTTCTCCTCTTTTTAAAGGAACCTTAGGAACCATATACTCCACCCCTGCAAACCAAGGAAGGAAATATTTACTTACCGCCATTACTCCTGAAACATCGAAGCCGGTAGTGGCGATTACCTTAATTCCTTCGAATCCGTCTTGATAAATCCTGCGGATCATCCAAAGACCTGAGGTCTGGGTTTCCATCGTGATATCGGTGATAATGGCTTTAAGTTTATGTTTATTTGCAAGATAAAGATCCCAACCTTGGGATGCATCTATAGCGCGAAGAACTTCGCATCCATTTTCTTGGAGATAAGTTTTTAGATTATTCGCGTAACGATCATTGTCGTCGACTACAAGAACTAAAGGTTTCAAGGCAGCATCCCCGCTCCGGCGTATTGATTGTCTGTGAGTTTTCGATAAAGACCGTTTTTCTCCATTAGAGAATTATGATTTCCTTCTTCCACAATCCTTCCATTGTCCATAACAAGTATGCGTGGAATATCCTTGATGGTAGAAAGTCTATGAGCGATCACAAATGTAGTACGGTTCGCGAATAATCTACGGAAGGCGTCACTCACCAATCTTTCGGACTCTGCGTCTAACGCGGAAGTGGCTTCGTCCAAGATCATAATTTCAGGATCCCGCAATAAAGCCCTTGCGATCACAAGTCTTTGTCTTTGTCCGCCTGAAAGATTTAAACCTCTTACACCAAGAATACTATCGTATCCATTGTCCATTTGTTTGATGAAGTCATGAGCGTGAGCAAGCCTCGCAGCTCGGATCACATCCTTTCTGTTAGCTCCTGGTTTTCCATAAGCGATATTGTCCGCGACTTTTCCGTGAAATAGAAAGATGTCCTGGGTTACGATCCCGATTTTATTGCGAAGACCGGCAAGCGAAAGATCTTTGATATTTTGTCCGTCGAACTCGATCGATCCAACGCTCGGATCAAAGAACCTTGGGATCAAGTCCATCAATGTGGACTTTCCACAACCGCTTGCACCAACGATCGCAATTGTTTCTCCCACTTTCACGTTTAAGTTGATATCTTTTAATACTTCTGCGTTGGTTCCAGGGTAAGCGAAATTGATCCCTTTGAACTGGATGGAGTCCGTAACCTTATCAACTTTTATTTTTTCTTCTTCACTATGATCTTCCGTTTCCAGATCTATGATCTCGAAAATCCTTTTTCCTGCGATGCTTGCTTGGGAAATTTTTCCCACCATCTGAGATAACTGCGTTAATGGGCGGAGAAGAAAAAGAAGTGTAAGAAGGAATACCATAAACTGTCCCACTGTGAATGGGGAGCCCACATTTCCTGCGAGAATATACCTTGCACCTAACGCAAAAAATCCCAGAGCCACTAAAGAAGAAGTCAACTCCACTAAACTGGGGGCAATTTGTAGGTAATACTGTCCTTTAAAATTCCTACGATAAACGTTCTGGTTGATCTTTCGAAATTTTTCCTTCTCAAACTTCTCCGTATTAAAAACACGGATCACTTTAATTCCAGAAATCATCTCTTGCAGATTCGCGTTCAGGTCCGCCAGCTTCTCTTGAAATCTTTCCGTGGACCTAGTGATCTTTTTAGTGAACAAGGTCACAGGCAAAATAATCAAAGGTACGGTTCCGCACGCGATAAGTAGAAGTTCCGTATTCAAATAAAGTAATACTAGAAGGTGAGTAATCACATAGAAAAAGTTGATAGTAGCATCTCTGAAATTAGAAGAGATCACTGCTGCCACTACTTCTACATCATTGATGATCCTACTCATTAAAAGCCCTGTTTTTTCCTTAAAGAAAAAAGTAAGAGGGAGCATTTGGTTTTTCTCGAATAATTCCTGTCGTATATCCCGCACGGCCCAATAGCCTGCGGTAGCTAGGCAATACACAGAAGCAAGATATGTGAGCAGTTTAAGTCCGTACAAAGGAAGTATTAAGAGACAAACCGCCCAAACCACTTCCTTTGGCTCCATATACTTAGTGCGTCCGTTAGACCATCTTTTAACGTCGATTAGGACTTTTTTCGCTCTTTCCACAGGATTTAAACGGATCTCTAAGTTGGATTCTTCTTTTGTGATGATCTCTTGTTCTGCTTCCGTAAATTCGAATTGAAAGCGAGTGTTCGGATCCGCAGCCATAGTATCGAAAAGAGGAATGATCGAGGTTAAGGAGACTGCGTTTAAGACGGCAGTTAGAAGAGCGAATGCAATACCTAATGAAAATCTGTACTTATAACGTACTGAATAACTCATTAAGCGGAAAAAAATTTTCATTTGATTTATGCTTCTGACACGATTCGAGAAAAGTTTCTCACTAGTTCCAATCCGTTTTGAGTCATGATAGACTCCGGATGAAATTGAACTCCATATAAATGAGGTTTTGTCTTATGACGCACTCCCATAATAATACCGTCTTCCGTTTTAGAGGAAACTTCCAATACATCCGGAAGACTTTCAGGTTGAATTACAAGAGAATGATATCTGGTAGCTAAAAAAGGAGAAGGCAAGGATTTATAGATATCTTTACCATCGTGTTCGATCAGGCTTACTTTTCCGTGCATGATATTGGGAGCGTTTACGATCTTTCCGCCATGGACTAGTCCTATAGCTTGGTGACCTAAACATACACCTAAGATCGGAAGCTGTCCTGCTAATTCTTTTAAAATATCGATACAAACTCCTGAATCTTCAGGACGTCCTGGGCCTGGACTTAATATGATCCCTTTCGGAGCGAGTCTTTTGATCTCACTCAGATCTATCTTATCGTTGCGGAAAACTTCTACCTTATTACCGATCTGTGAAAAATACTGATACAGATTGTATGTAAAAGAATCGTAATTGTCTACGAGAAGGATCATCTATTCCATTCTCCTTTCAATCCGTTTCTTGCGAAGTCAACAGCTCGGAGTAATGCAGCCATTTTGTTTTTGGTCTCTTCTAATTCGCCTTCGGGGGAAGAATCATAAACCACTCCACCACCTGCTTGGACAAACGCCTTCTCTCCGTAAAAAGAGATAGTGCGGATCACGATCGCCATGTCCGTATCTCCTTGGTAAGAAATATAACCTAAGGCTCCCGAATAAATCCCTCTTCTGGTTCTTTCTAACTCGTCTATGATTTCCATAGCTCTGATCTTAGGTGCACCTGAAACTGTTCCTGCAGGAAGAGTCGCTCGAAGAAGATCGTAAACCGATTTTCCTTCTTCTAGAATACCGGAACATTGGCTCACGATATGCATAACGTGGGAATATTTTTCTATAATTTTAAAATCTTCTACACGAACACTTCCTGCTTCGCAAACTCTACCTAAGTCATTTCTTCCTAGGTCTACGAGCATGATATGTTCTGCGATTTCTTTAGGATCTGCTAAAAGATTCTCTTCTAAAAGCCTGTCCGCTTCTGGATTTGCCCCTCTTGGTCTTGTTCCTGCGATTGGTCTTAAGTAAGTTTTTCTATCCTTACATTTTACCATAATTTCAGGAGAAGATCCCACCAAGGAAATATCATCCAACTTGAGGAAATACATATAAGGACTTGGATTTACTGTTCTTAATCCGCGATATACTTGGAAAGGAGGAACACCTGGTCGGAATTCCAACTTTCTGGAAGGAACTACCTGGAAGATATCTCCCGCGTAAATATATTCCTTCGCTTTCTGAACTGCTTTTTTATAATCTTCGTCAGGAATATTAGGAGTGTATTCTAATTTCTCTTTAGATTCTAACGGATGTTTGACCCAACCAGGAAGTTCTCCTTCTCTGATCTCTTTTTCAATTGCATCAATTCTTTCTAATGTAGCTTCGTAACAAGCTTTAGGATCTTCGTATTCGGAAAGGCGAGCATTTACGACGATCCTCAAAAGACGATCCACATGATCTACTACAAGAACCTCGTCGTATAACGCAAAGTATGCGTCAGGAGCCGGTTCATCTTCCGGTTTAGTATCCGGAATATTTTCATAATAACGTACAGCGCCAAAGGAGAGAAAACCTACTGCCCCTCCTTGGAAAGAAGGAAGCCTATGATCCGGAACGTATTTGTCATCTCCCATGGAATATTCCAAAAGGAATAACGGATCGTATGTGATAATTTCAGTTTCAGGTTCTTTTCTTTTGGAAACATAGAATAGACCGTTCTTACCGTAGAGCAATCTATAGGGATCTTTTCCTAAGAAGGAATTCCTACCAACATTCTCTCCACCTTCTACTGATTCTAGAAGAAAAGAATGTTTGGCCTCGGTGCCTCCCCATTTTGCAAAGAGGGACACCGGAGTTTCCAAATCCAAGAAAACTTGTTTGAAAACCGGGATCAAATTCCCGGACTTTGTTTTTTCCAGGAATTCTTCGTATGTTAAGGAAAATTCCTTCAGAGGTTCGGTCCTTCTATCCCTTTACCTTCTGTCAGGTAACGAGAGATAATCAATCTTTGGATTTGAGAAGTACCCTCGTAAATTTGGAAAATTTTCGCGTCTCTCATGAGTTTTTCTACAGGATATTCGGAGTTAAAACCGTAACCACCTAAAACCTGGACTGCGTCAGTAGTAATTCTCATACAAGCATCTGCGCAGAATGCTTTAGCGATAGAAGCTTGGTAAGTATTTCTGAAACCGTTGTCGATCAACCAAGCTGCTTGGTGGCACAGAAGTCTTCCTGCTTCGATATCTCTCGCCATCTCAGCGATCATGAAGGAAATAGCTTGGTTCTCAATGATAGGTTTGCCGAATGCGGTTCTAGTTTTAGCATATTCTAATGCATGTTCCATGGCAGCTCTTGCAACACCAACCGCTCCTGTCGCAACTCCGGGGCGAGTATGATCGAATGCACCCATCGCAATCTTAAAGCCATCGCCTTCTTTACCGATCATTTGGCTTTTGTGGACTTTCACTTCTTCGAAAGTGATCCCTCTTGTGTCGGAACATCTTTGTCCCATATTCAATTCTTTTTTGCCAACGATCACACCTGGAGTTTTGGAACTAACGATAAATCCAGTGATACCTTTATGACCAGCAGCTGAATCAGTTTTAGTAAGAACGAAGAACCAATCCGCATAACCTGCGTTAGTGATCCACATCTTGGAACCGTTGATGATGTATTCGTCTCCAACTTTTCTTGCAGTAGTGCGGATCCCTGCAACGTCGGAACCTGCGCCCGGTTCAGTAACGGCATAAGCACAGAGTTGGAATTGTTCGGTCATCGGTTGGACCCATTTTTTTAGTACCTCATCACTTGCTCCAATAAGCACCGGTGCCAGTGCCAAGTTATTCGCAAGGATCGCGGTTGCCATTGCGGAACAACCCCAGAATAATTCCTCTCCTATGATTGAATCATCTAACTCAGTCATTCCGGCTCCGTTATACTTTTCCGGAATGTGGATATTCATTAAGCCGATTTCCCAGGCCTTTTTCAAGATCTGAAGCGGGTATTCTCCCGTTTTATCGTGATGTTCCGCTTTTGGGCGGATCTCATTTTTTGCAAAATCTCTGGCAAGACCTCTAAGCGCTTTTTGATCGTCTGAAAGAGCGAAATCCATTATAACTAACCTTAATTGGAATGAGGGTCTCTTCGGGGCGGCGCGATGTATGAACCGCGTTTCTTTTCAAAAGACAAAAGATCTTTGAAAGAATAAAATTAGGACTGCCGTCCCGGTAAACCGGTCCGGATAAAAAATCCCGACGAAAAACCCTAAGGAACAGGTTCTAAGCGGAAGGGTACCGAGTCAAGAACGTACGATTGGATTAGAAGGAGAGAGATGAATTCGGAAATCGTATAAATGCCGAGGGGACGGCATCGATTTTGGCCTTACTGTTTGGAAATAAATTTCCAATAAAGAAAGTCTGAGCGATAAACTCTCTTCCTCTAAGACCCAAATGGATTTCGATTTAGTTCCATGATATAGGTTTCAAATCCTTCTTTTACATGTGTTTTATAAAAAAAGAAGAAGGCTAGATTAGCGAAATTTTATATAAACTTTTGAATTTTGATTGTGGGCGGTCTGTAATTTTCCGGATTATCTTTTACCTCGGCCCCGGGATCTTACCGAAGCCAAAACAATTAAAAGGATAATTTCCATGAAAAAACTAGTATTAGCGCTTACCACTCTTTCTCTCGTTGCAGCTTTCGCACTAAGCGCAGAAGAGAAAAAAGAGGCTCCTAAAAAAGAGGAAGCAAAGAAAGAAGCACCTAAGGCCGACGCTAAGAAAGAAGCAAAAAAATAATCCCGTAAGGGTTTATTGACGTCGGCACTGGATATAAGAGTGCAGCGACAAAGGGCCTCCTATTCAGGAGGCCCTTTTTATTTCAATACAGCTAAAGAAGAACTATGTGTTAGTCGGCTTTCAAAAAAGAATCCGGCAGGTCGAACCGCACCGGATATAAGAGTGAAGCGACGATGGGAGTCCAAGGACTCCCGTTTCTTATTCATAAGATCCTACCCTCATTGTCAGCTATTTTTTCCCCTATGGACCTTCACCTGCCTTTTACGAAAATATGCGTAATTGCAGATTTTTATCTGTTATAGCATAATTTTTACTTGTAAAACAGACGGCCTTATAGTATGATCTTTTGCACACCGGAAGCAAAAACGGAAGGTGGAATTAAGGAAAAGGAAGAATCCAAATGAAAAAACTAGTATTAGCAATCACCACTTTGTCTCTTGTAGCAGCTTTTGCTTTAAGCGCGGAAGAAAAGAAAGAAGCTCCTAAAAAAGAAGAAGCAAAGAAAGAAGCTCCAAAAGCTGATCCTAAAAAAGACGCAAAGAAATAATATAAGAACGGAAAAGTATATTTCCGAACTTCGATTATTCTCTAGATCAATTTCTCCGGGCCGTCCGAAACAATCGGGCGGCTTTTGCATTTAGGTTCCTAAAATTTGGGACTTCATAAAATGAGCGGACCTTCTTCCTAACTCCAACGCCAATCTTCCGTTTTCCATTTTATTCGGATGAAGATAAGGAGTATTGGTCACCACTCTAATAATTTTTTTACCGTATTTTTTCGCTAGTAGTTCTTTTAAATCTCTGGTCTCGCTTGCGATCACACTCACGCAAGAATCGAATGCTCTCATCAAAACTTTATCCGAAACAGGTTTGCGGTTCTCAATATCGTGGATCACGATCCTTTTGATACTCGGATCCAAAATAAATTCTTTGATCGGCTCTGCATCCGCAACACCGCCGTCCAAAAATTCTTCTCCTTTTAGATTCGGGATTTCGAAAAGAATAGGGAATGTCATGGAGGCCATGATCATATCTACGATATTTCCTTCGGTCTTTAATTCTCTGATACCTTTGGTAAGATTAGAAACTGCAATTCCCATCTTGATAGGCATCTCCGAAATATCCTTTCCGCCCAAATAAGGATCTAATAAGGTCCGGATCTTTTTTCCGGAAAGAATACCTGAATAATTTTTAAGTCCTTTTCTGAACGGTTTTAAGAATTGGCTGAAAAAATTTCCGTCCCAGAAATCGCTTTTTTTCAAAGTAAGGATGAATCTTGTGATCTCTTCCGGGGGAAGTCCCGCAGCGACTAATGAACCAACTAATGCTCCAGAACTAGAGCCTGCGATCGCTGCCGGTTTAAAGCCGATTTCTTTGAGGCCCAGAGAAAAACCTGAGTGAGCATAAAAACCGAAAAATGCGGAATTCAAAGCCAATGCGTCATACGATTTTTTAAAGATAAGATTCGGCGATTTTTTGGAAGCCATTGCGAATTTCTTAATTCAGAGGGGGACTTTGTCCAGGATTTTACCTTAACTTTTAGGACTTTCGTTTTGCGAATTTAGAGAATCATCCTTGAAACAATTCAATTTCGGGAGTATCACTAAGGAATGAGCTATCGAACTTTTTACGTCACCACAAAGAACGAAACCGAGGCTTTGGAAATTGCGGAAACTTTAGTGAACGAAAGACTGGTTGCCTGCGCCAATCTAATCCCTGGGATGAAATCTATTTATAGATGGCATGGAAGATTAGAGCACAACCAGGAAACGGTTCTTTTGTTAAAAACCAAAGATTCCCAGGCGGAAAAAGTCGTAGCAAGAATTTCGGAACTACATAGTTACACAGTCCCTTGTATCGTTTCCTGGGAAATCAAAGAGGCGAACCAAAAGTATTTGCAATGGATAGATTCGGAAATCGGAAAATAATTCTTTCCCTTTAAACATTCTTTTCATACATTCGGATATTTTTATCGAGTCTCTTGGTTAGAAATACCGATAGATTCGTGATTGAGGCGGATGAATGGAAGAAAAAGCGGAAAAGTTTTGGACTTGGTTTTCCCAAAACAGCCGGTATTACACTAAACTAGACGACCTGGAAGATAAAGAAAGAGATCGCCTTTTGGACGATCTGATGGATCGACTCCAGGAAGTGAATTCCGAGTTTTTCTTCGAGATTGGCGGGGGAGACGAGAGCCCCCATGAATTCACCGTTGTCACAGCAGGAGACGAGGATCTGTACGCGGAAGCCGAAAGATTCGTAGATCTAGCTCCCGAAATTTCGGGCTGGGATATCTTCTCTGTTGATCAGTACCAAGAAAAAGGTACAATTATATTCCACGAAGGTTTAGAATTGGATTCTGAGGAGACCTGGTTTCTACCTCTGGAAAACACAAATCTTCCTGAAAGTTTTGGAATTCGGATCTGTTTTCCTGATTTTCCCAATGTAGAGTCAAATCCTCATCTCAAAAAAGCGGTTGGTCTATTATTAGAGGCCCTTCTGGGTGAAGATACCTACACCAAAGAAATAGGATATTATGAGATTGGAATGCTCCCGGACGATCCTGAAGAAGAAGGATTTATAGAACTAGTAGAATTGCCCGACTATATCCAATGGAGAAAGGAAAGAGAGGCATAAAAAAAGGCGGGCAAGCCCGCCGTTAAAAAAGGGGAATGGAAATCCGAAATTAATTCTCCGATTGGATTACTAAAGTGGATTGTGGGGTTTTGGAGTGTTTCACATCCAGACCATAAATCAGCACAGTAGGCACCGCGTATTGAGAATCGAAAGTATCGATTGCAATCGCGATCTTATTTCCCGCAGGAACATCATAAGCTACCGCATTTAGATCGATAGACATATCTTTTGTTTCATACCATCCCGCGTCGAAAATAGTTCCGGTACCATGAGTGATCAAGGTAGCGGTGCCATATTTGTCTACATCGTAGAAATAAACGTTCACATTAGCCTTTCCTAGGCTGGAAGAGATCCTTCCGTTCCAGAACATTTTACCTCTGATCTTAAGTGTAGAGCTTAAATTAGAAGATTGGTAAACAATACCGTTCACTCTACTTACTAAACCTAAATTGGTCGTTACAGGAATCTCAGCATGGGCAGCGAGAATATCCGAAAGCAAAGGAAATCCAGTGCTTGCAGCAGTATCTGCTCCGGAAAGAATTCCTGTGTTAGTAACAGTAGTGTTTTGGCTGGTTCCGATCTCTCCATTCGTGAATAGACCTCTAGGTTTCAGATAAAAAGTTTTATCGGAAACAGTAGGAGAAGGCCAAGAAGGAAGAGTTACCCTAGGACCTGCAAAACGTTTTTGGAAAGTAACCTGAGGTTTGTCCATGATACCGTTATTGATCCCTTTCAACCAATAATCGAACCAATCGTATGCGTTATCCCAAACTGTACCGGAAAAACCGAGGATGCCGCCGATTTCTGCGGAAGCATGAATTCCTTCATTCATCAAAAGTTTTTTAGGAACAGTGATCTTAGCATAATAATCTAAAACCGCGTTTGGATTAAATAAGAAGTCCTCGAAGTTATTCGAGATCATTACAGACTTACCTGCAGAAGCATTCAATTGTCCTACAAAAGTTTCAGGAGAACGATCTGCTGCCCATGTGGTCACAGAGTCAATATCCGTATGTTGTAGAAGTTTTCCGAAATTCTGTGCGATGATCGGATCAGGTCTTCCTGTGATATAACTAGAAGCAACCAGTAATAATCCCCAGATCAATCTAGGAGTATCGTTACCATAGAGGGAACGTTTCAGATTTCCCCAACCACTCATTGCGACAGCAGTTTTAATTCTAGGTTCAGTGCTCACTCCTGCTAAAGAAATTCCGGCACCGTAAGAGATACCTGAAATACCGATATTTGCAGAATCGGTTTGAGTGTTTGCAAGCAGCCAATCGATAATTTTGCTTAAGTCAGCTCTATCTTTTGGGCCGGCAGTATCAATGAGTCCTCCGGAAGCTCCGAAACCTCTTGTGCTATAAGAGAGGACAATATATCCCTTTTTAGCAAGTTTCGCGGCAGGAACCAGATACTCGTATTTGTTCAACGCCCAACTGTTTACGAAAATAACCGTTGGATATTTTCCAGTAGGGGAAGGGATAGAAGGTGTGAAAAGGCTAGCTTCTAACACAACTCCATCGTTTGCAGTTACCTTTATCGTATTATCGAAAGTGAAACTTCCGTCGCTCTCCTGCGCGAATGCGTTTTGGATATCGCCGCTGGAATCTTCTAACTCGGAAACTCCTTTGTTTCCGGCTGCTTGAGCCAGGCTTGGATCTAAGGAAGCTAAGAGAGCTGCAGCTTCCGCATTTTGAGAAGAATCACTTTTACAAGAGTAAAATGATCCTCCTACGATCAGCATTAGTATGCAAAATCGCATAACTAACGTTCGGTATATTTTTCTCATCACTATTCTCCATATGCTTTTTCAGTCTTTGACTTTTAGCTAATTTTATGGAAACGGAGTATAAGATAGATATCAGTAAGGGTCGTCTTGGATTCGAATCTTGGACAAATTAAAAGGTCTTAATTTATTATTTAAACAAATTTGAAAGAAAACGTTCGTTCAAATTAGGAGACTTTGGATTTTCGAAGATACTCTCTAGGAGAAACACCTTTTATAGATTTGAATGCAAGATTAAAAGTCGCCTTGGAATTGAAACCGGATCTATAAGCGACGGAAAGGATATTGGCTCCTTCTTCTTTTTGTAATATACGAACTGCTTCTGCGACTCGGAAACCGTTTACAAACTTTGAAAAGTTAGTTCCTTTTCTCTGGTTTAGAAATTCTGAAAGTTGATATGGTTTGATATCTAACTGATTGGATAGTGTAGAAAGAGAAAGATCTTCCTGTAGATACAATTTTTCTTTTGTCATCAAACTTTCTAAACGATTTTCCAGATCGGTAGTATCCACACCTTCTAATCTGGAATTACGATACGCGTCTCTCATGGAAGGCCCCATTTCACTGAAAACTTCCGGAGCATAAATTTGGGCCAGATAACCTGCGACTGCATAGATCACTGTGCTTAAAACTGAAATGAATAGTAAGTTAATATCTCTGATTAAATAGGAAATGACTAAGATAGAAGTTACACTTCCGCTTCCGATTATAACGAACAGAAGTATCCTTGCACCGGCATCTTTTTTAAGTCTTTCCAATTGAAATGCTGCTCTTGTTTGCCAAACAATAGAAGAATAAAAAACCAAATTAGCCGAATACGCGCCTAACAGTAGGACATCCGACCAACTTGTGGAGCCCTTCTCAAAAAAATCTACAGGACGGCTCCAAAAGATTTGAGGTAAAACTAAATATAGAATAGGGAATACTATAAGAAGAAGTATTCCTGGAAGATAAAAACTTCTCTCGAAAGGTGTGAACTTCTCCTCTCGGACAGTGACGGAATATAAACTATACATTCCCGGTCCTAAAAACCAAGCGAATGGAATATGAAGATGATTTAAAAACGAAGGTTCGAAATAAATCCCCTTTAAAAGAAAATAAACATATAAGAACTGGATAGAAACACAAAAAGATAATAGAGATAAAATCTTTAAGCCGGCAGATTTTTCCGGTCGGAGTAGGCATGCCACTGAAAGAAGCATGCAAAACAGCACTCCGAAAAACACGATCTCATGGAAATGAGGAACCACGAACTAATTGGATGAAATTTTATCTCTTACTTGTCAAGTTCTTACGTTTAGAATAAAAGTCCGAGATCTCTTTTCAGAACCAAAATTATGGCCGTTTTTAGTCTAAATATCCTGGAAAGAGGTCCGTTTTTTGGGATTCTTTCTAAGTTTTTGGGAGAAGTTTTCGAAACTAAAAGTATGGCATTCAGAGGGCTCCTCATACTATTCTTCTTTATACCCTCTTATATATTTTCCGAAAGTCCGGTATTATTCCGATGGAAAATGAAATCCGGAGACGATCTGGAATTGAACGAATACCATAGAGTAAAAGCGAGACAAGGTGTTCGAGTTATTCATAGGGAGGATAAGAATCGAATTTTACTTAAGGCCCTATCTTGTAAGAAGGAAGGCTGCGATTTTTCCGCAATATTCGATACTTATATTAAATTTCCTGAATTAGATCCTGCATTCTATAAAGACAAAACTTTCAAGAGCAAATTCCATATTTCTGAAACAGGACAGTATACGGTTCCTACAGAATACAGTATGCCCAATCTTAGATCGTTACCTAGCTTTTCATCCAAAGAAGTTGGTGTGGGGGAAGAATGGAACAAACCTGCTTCTGAAAGTTTTCAGTTTCCGACTGCCAGGATAGAAATCCCCGTCCTGGCGAAATATATTTACCAAGGAAGAGCAGACTGGGAATACGCCGGAAAAAAAGGGAATGCAGATCTGATCGAATATAATTATAATTTAATGAAAGAATCCGATCCAATTGCTCAGAATATTCCTTACAAAATTTACGGTTTTGCAAAAGGAAAAGTATTTTTCGATTCCGAACTAGGCGTTCCCCAATACAAATATGTGCAACTCGCTTATACATTCGTTTTCCCGAATGGGGTCGCACAAGAGATGTCTTTCGAGATTCATGGAGTTTATTCCAAACAAAACTCAATTACCGAGAACGATAAGGATAAAATTGCTGAAGAAGTCAAAAGGATCCTAGGACCTTTTCCGGAAGGAAGTACTTATCCTAAAAAGAAACCTAATAGTAAAAAAGGTAATGGATTAGAATGGCCTGAATGGGAAGGAAACCCGGAAGAAGAAGTTGCAGATCGCGCTCCTGTCGAGATCAGAAAATCGAACGAGGGTGTTGTACTGTCTTTAGATAATCTTCTTTTTGATTATAATAAATCCGAATTAAAACCTGAAGCCAAAAAGGTTTTAGAAAGGATTGCCGACGTCCTAAAAAAATATCCTGATAGAGAGATTCGGATCGGTGGACACACGGACGATAAAGGAAGCCAAGAATATAATCTAAAACTTTCCCAAGACAGAGCATTGTCAGTTCTCCAAGAGTTAAGAGATTCTCATGGAATAGAAGAAACCAGAATGTCTTATAGAGGTTACGGAAAGTCTCAACCTGTTGCGGAAAATTCTACAGATTCAGGTAGGGCTAAAAACCGAAGAGTGGATATTACCATTGTTTTAGACTAAGCTTCGGCTTTTAACCTTTTGCAGAAGTATTTGAGTTAAAAATAACCTTCACTTTCGCAATCGTTTAAATGGTTATTTTCCATTAAGCATGCAAGAAGGATGCTATTATAGGATTCTGTTCCTGGTTCGTGAGCTGCCACTGCTTGGCAAACTGCATCTCTCATTATTTTTCTTCTGTCTTGGCAGCGTTCTACCGGATTACTTCCGCAGTAGATAAAACCGAATATTAGAATAAAACAAAATACAAGGTTCCTAACTTTCATTCTTTTCACCTATCTCTGTCTGTATTAGCAAGCGGATAACATAACGAAAGATATAAAAAAAGCAAGGAGTTTTGGCAAAAAGGAACCTAGAAACTTTTATGTAAAACAGGTTTTATTCGTGAATATAACCCCAACTTTCCAACACTTTTCGAACTTCTTTTCCTAAAGCAGCCTGCTCCGAGGATTCCGAATTTCCGGAGAGTCCTGCATCATTATAAAAATATGGTAGCTTAGAAGTTTTGAATTCGTAAGGAAGTTTTGCAGAAGCAATAGATTCAGGAGAATCCCTGTAAATTTTAGAACTCGCTTCCGATAGAATTCCCCATTTTCCGGATTTATAATCTTCCGGTTTTCCATCTTTGGTAATGGACAAACGGAATCCAAAAACAGGTTCTACTGTATAAAATGAGAGAATACTTTCTCTTCCCGGTGTTTGTTTGACTGTGAGGGAGGCGGATTTTGTTTCTAATCTATTTTCGATAAATGGAGTATCCGATTGTATCTTATAAATCCCTGCTTGAATTGCGACCTCTAACCTACGAGTGCATTCTTTTTCGCAGGCAGGCAATCTGAGTTTGAAAATATTCTTTTTTAAACTATGTGAATCCAATTCTTGTCTTGCTTTGGTTAGAAGTGGCGAATTGCCAGCTGAAAGATTTTGTAATTCTCCGGGATCTGAAACCAAGGAATAGAATTCCTCGGGCATCTTATGGGGCTCTCCCTCTTTGGTCCTTCTTACAAAATCATACCCTGGATATCTACGAATGAGTTTGTATTCTTTGGTCCGAATAGATTCTGAAAATCTACCTTCTGAATATACGAAGTTTTCCGTCTGCGGACCTTCTTCTCCATATATTGTCTTAGAGTAATCATTTCCATTGCAAGAATTCGGATCGCAAGGTAGCCCCAATACCCCTGCTAAAGTGGGGAAGAGAGAAAGTAAGGAAACCTGTTCCGAAAAAATTCTTTTTTCGATATTCGATTTTGCTGATGCAGGAGGATGGATGATCCAGGGAACCTTAAGCTCTTCGTCGTAATGAGTTTCTCCATGAGCATGTAAATTTTCTGCCACGAAATGATGATGATAATAATGTTCCATGGATTGTAATTCTCCGTGGTCCGCTACTATAGCAATCCAGGATTTATCGAAGGCTCCCGTCTTCTTGGCTTCTTCTAAAATTTTACCTATAACCTCGTCAGTATATAAGATCTCTGCCATATACTTTCTTACATAAGGATCATAACTGTTCCAAATTTTCGGATCTGTCTTATTTGCCAGAATATCCATATACTTTCTTTCCGGCAAGTAAGGATAATGAGGAGTGTTGATGTTTATATGCAGGAAAAATCTTCGGTCTTTATTTTCTTTTAAGAACTTTATAGATTCTGCAAGTATGAGTTCAGTATCATCTTTGTCCTTACCGGGCTGGAATAATTTATGAAATCCTAGATCTACTCCCACTCCTGTATAATCCAGTAGAAAGACATTATTCATAAGACTTGCCGTCAGATAACCTTTTGATCTGAGATGGTTCGGAAGTGTTTCCGGCTTTTTAGAATAGAATATTTTTCGATGTAGATTGCTAGAATAAAACCATGCATTCCCAAGACCTAATTCGGATGCGATCTTAGAAGTAAAAAAGGAAATCATACTTGGCTTAGTCCAGTTTCCGTTAGAGAAGGCATTTTCAAAAACGATAGAATTGGAAGCGAGCTCATCCAAGTAAGGACTGGTAGGAACAGGTGAGCCGCCAAATCCCAAACGATCCGGTCTAAGTGCGTCTATCACGATCAATATTACGTTTTCTTTAGGTCCCCAAAGTTTAGAATCGGCTACAGAAGCATATAATGTAGGTTGTCCTACAAATAAAAGATCGTTCTGATTTTTAGGGATCCATTCAAAGTCCCAAGTAATGGTAGGATTTTGTTCCAGAAATTTGGAAAGTGATTCCGGGATCCTGATCTTATGATCGACCCATTCTCTTCCTTGGCTTTGTAATTCTTCGGAGAATACGATAGATTCTCCCAACTTCACAATCAATTTTCCGGAGCTTGGAATATTCTCTCCCGAGGAAGATAACGCAGTGGTGGAAAAATCTAAAATAACATTTTGTAGATCGTAAAGTTTTGCCCCTGGGATGATAAACTCGGAAGAAATATTGCAACCCCCGTTTTCGAAAAGTAACAAACTATCTCTGGATTCATTGAGAAGAGTTTGTTTATCTTTTAAAATTGTGAGCTGAGTGTTTCTCCATTTTTCATGAAGAGGGAGTTCCGAATAACGGGATGGATTTTTTTTATAATGGTAGGAGATCTTTCGGATTGCTTCTTCCGAATTTCCTCTGCAAACACTTCCGATTTTTTTTAAAGAACGAAGCCCGTCCCAAACAGGAATTATGGTCTCTTCTTCTTTTGAAAACGAACCTGGAAAAATTTGCCTACAATCCTGCAAAAGGTAACATAGCAGGAACGGGATCAATATTCTAGAAAGTTTGGAACCAAAAGAAATCATAAGGAACAAGGACAGAATTTTACTTGAGGGGTCCGCTTACAACACTTATAGTCCGCAACGCGGGCTTCAGGAGCGAAGCGACTATCATCCGGATGAACACCATTCAGTGAACGGTTGTTTGATCGAACAGAACGTTCGTTACTAAAAATTCAATGGACCTGTGAGATCGGTGTCTAAAAAATAGGGCCATAGAAACGACCTTCGATCTTTCGAAGGTTTTTAAACCAATCCCAAGGAAAAGGATTATGGCAGAAAAAGGCATTTCAAAAGACCTGATCGGCACAAAACTCGACTCCTACGAATTCGACGTAGAAAGAGGAAAGATAAAAGAGTTTTGTCTAGCGATCGGCGAGACCAATCCGATATACTTCGATCTAGAAGCGGCAAAAAAAGCAGGATTCGAGGACATTCCAGCTCCTCCAACATTTCCGACAGTGATTCAGTTTTGGGGATATCCTAAAATTTGGAAAGATATGGAGAATATGGGAGTTGATACTTCCAGGATCCTACATCTTAAAGAAAAATATAATTATGTTAAAACTCTTTATCCTGGCAAGGTTTCTTCCCAGGGTGAATGTGTTAACGTAACCGTAGGTAAAATGGATACGATGACTTTCCGCACCACAATTCGTAATGCGAAAGGTGAAACTGTGATCGAAGCTGAAATGTCCATTTTCATCCGTAAGCCGGAACAATGATAGGAGGATTAAAATGAGTAAGATTGAATTCGACAAGTACGAAGTAGGACAAGAACTCCCTCCTTTAAAAGTGGATACGATTACACATGCACATTTAGTGCGTTATGCGGGAGCGAGCGGTGACTTTAATCCGATTCATAACGATCCTGATTTTGCTCGTAAAACCGGGTTAGACGGAACCATCGCGCATGGTATGTTCGTAATGGCTCAGATCGGAAGACTTTGTACTTCTTGGGCAGACCAAAAGCAGATCAAAGAATTCGGAGTCACTTTCAAAGCAATGACCAAGCCTGGGCAAAAATTAACTTGTTCCGGCAAGATCAAACGTAAGAAAGAAGAAAACGGAGAAAAACTCCTTACTGTGGCTGTAGAGGCCGCTGATGAATCAGGAGAAGTAAAAGCTTCCGGAGAATTAGTAGTTATCTGCTAATCTTTTCGTTTATCTTATATTATAAAAAGGCCTCCGATTTTGGGGGCTTTTTTTATTCCTGAGTGTGATTTCTTTTTAAAAATAGATTGTCCTTCTTTTAAATTTGGATATGCCTATTGCCCATGATAAACTCAGCAAAAAGTGTACAATACTTCGGGATCTTTTTACTGATCGAAGGACTTCTTCTGATCACTGTTCCGAATTTTTTCTTAGGTCTTTTTTTATTAAGTGCAAGTGATGTGTGGGTAAGAGTGGTTGGATTGACCCTTATCATATTAGGATATTTTTATTTTAGAATGGGCCAAGATAATATTCGTCCATTCTTAAAATTGACCACTCATTCCAGGAGTTTTCAATTTGTTGTCCTGGTTATATTTGTATTATTAGGATGGATCCATCCTATGATTTTATTGCCGAGTGGATTCGAATTTTTATGCGGAGTTTGGACCTTCTTCCTTTTGAAAAAGGAAAACGTTTAGATCTGTTTATGCGGGATATTCCGGGGTTTCTCTAGATTCGATCGCGATGATGGTGATATCATCGTATCTTTGTTCGTCCCCTCTGGATTTTTCTTCCATTACGACCAATTCTTCCAATAGTTTTTGGAGACTAACTTTGGAAAGTGTGGAGGCCCTGGCTGCAATTGTCTCCACAGTGCTCCATCTATTTTCCTTTCTTCTGTTTTCGATGAGTCCATCAGAAAAAAGTAATAAACGGCTTCCTAAAGGGAACTTATAAGTAGAAAATTCAATTTCGAGATCATCGAATAGTCCTAATATAGGGCCGGTTTTATGAAGTAATTCGTAGTTACCATCCGGTGAAAGTAATACCTGGTCCGGATGCCCTGCAGATGCATAGAGGACTTCTTTTTTTTCTAAATAGATATCGGCCACAAAACAAGGGAAGATACTTTCTAAAGTATCGAACTTTCTTAAAAATCTTCCATTCAGTTCTTTTAATACATGGGTAGGGCAGGGGAGTTTTTTTAACTCTTCGTATTCCGTTTTTAAGGCCATGGTCATTAAGCTTGCTTGCACTCCATGCCCTACTGCATCTGCTAAGAGTACTCTTACCTGGCCAGGATTGATTTCCGAGATATCTAAGAAGTCGCCACCCACTTTTTCCAAAGGTTTATATACGTAGTCAAAACGAATTCCTTTGATTTCTCTTTCCGGAGGAGTGAGGATCTTTCTTTGTACGTTTTGAGCGATCTCTAATTCTCTATTGATCTGTTGCAGTGTATCGTTTAGGGTTCTGGTCCTATCTTCTACCTTTTGTACTAACTTTTCTTTCATTTCGAAAAGTTCAAGGTTCATGGTTTGTAAATCTTCCGTGAGAAGTTTTGCTTCTTTATATTTTGATGAACGATCAGAAGCGATCACCAAAGATTGCAAGAACACGAAAAGTACAAGTGCAATATGTGAAACCTGATGAGAGGAAACCTTTAGAATATAAGTGTAGAACAGATCGATCGCTACTCCTAAGAATAGTATTCCTGATCCATATAAGATATAAGAAGAATTACTTTCTTTATCAAAATCTATGCCGAAGATTACATAGATCACATAACTGATAGTGATCCCTATGAACAAATGGAAATATGCGACCTTACTACTATTGAATTCCAATGAACCGAATAGTGTCATTAGAATAAATAGTGAGATGATCGCTAAGGAAATCCTTATATAAAGTTTGGATGCGTAAACACTGAAAGTTTCATAGAAGAACAGAAGATATAATCCAGTAGCGCACATCATAGAGATCTGCTCAATTATCTGGATCCCGTTTTGGTTGATCGAAGGAAAAAATTCCATCAGAAGTCTTGTGTTTGTGACAAGAGTCCTCATACCGATTGCCATACTCATGAATCCAAAATACAAAGGAGCCTTACTGGATCTTAAATATAAATACAAAGATATATGATAGAGCCCCATGATCACTAAACTGGAGAATGCAAAAATATCAGTAAAGATGGTCCTGGTTCTCGTGGATAACATCACTTCGGAAGGACCCAATTTAACGGGAGAGCTGATCCCTCCTTGCCTTGCGAAATTATTCGTAACAAAAAGTGAAACTTCTATCTGACTAGAACTAGGAACGAAAGAAAAAGATCTGGGCTGTACTCTTGCAACGCTCGATTTAGGAGAAGTAGATGGATCTCCTGATTCTCCTAAGAACTCTCCGTCCAGATACAATCTATAGGAACTCCAAACAGTACCGAAACCTAGAGTGAGGACCTTTCCCACCCAAACATCTGGTAAAAGAATTTTTAGTCTATAGGTCGCATAACCTAGTCTTTCGTAAGATGGATGTAATTCAGTCTCTCTATTCCAAGAACCTGGAACAGTCATATTCCCGTGAAAGGATTCCAGGATTTTTCCTGGCTCTTGACTCCAGAAAAATTCCCATTCTCCGGACAGATCTACTGGGCCGGAACTAGCACTTTGGATCCCTCTTAGGTCGATTACACCTTTGTAAGCGCGTAAATTTTCCTCCTTATGCCAGGGCGTGAGGGACAAAAGGAAAATGAGGAAGCCGATGGGGCCTAATAAGAAGAATAAGTATTTTGCCGTGTGCATTGAGCAGGAAGGTTGGACCATCCTCCATCGGTTTATATTTTCTCGTCAATCTTTCTCCGACTAACAAGAGTATTCGAGAGAATTTTGGAAAATAATAATTTCCAAATTCGGCTCTAAAACATTTGACCTTCTACTTTTTGCTTGGATTCCGCAAATACGGAAGAAGTAGCCCTAAAGTTTGCCTTTGGAACTTCAAAGATGATTAGAGGAAAAAAAACGAAGAATTATACGTCCAATACGGCGTTTTTTCGAAAAAAGAAGTATTTTGGCAAATCAACTCCAAAACTCGGAAATTCCTGTTGCCATGTTGGTCCTTCGGAAGAGCATGAAAAAGACCGATACGAATCATATCTATGAACTGTTTTCATTTTTCTAGAAACTATTCTATTTTAGCTAGCGTTACACTTGTATTGGCTTCTTATTTCGCTTGTTCAGGGGAGAAGAATGAACCTTCTATTCTTGAAATCAGAGATCTATTGGACTCTGGTCATTTAACTGAATCAGTTCAGAAGGCCAAGGATAAAGCCCTTATAACCGGTAAAATGGATCAGGTCCATTATCTTAGAGGTTGGATTCATTATTTACGAAAAGAAGATTCTTCTGCAGAAAAAGAATATAAACTTTGTTTAAAGGAGAATAAAAACTCCATCGATTGCTTGAGAGGGCTCGCTCAAATTGAAAAACATAAACAAAATTACGAAAAAGCGGAAACAAGATATAAACAAGCCTTAGTACTTGCACAGGCGACCAAAGATCAGGAATACAGCTCCATGCTACTTACGGATCTGGGAAATTTATCTCTTTCTCAAGATGAAAGAGAGGAAGCCATAGACTGGTATAGTAAATCCATCCAAGTAAAGCCTGAAGGCTCCGCTTATTATGGGCTTGGCTTTGTGCATTTATTGGATCGAGACAAGGTGGCTTCTATCCAATCCTTAAAAAAAGGATTAGAAACTGAATACAGAGACCTAATTATCAAAGCGGAAACCTATTATCTCCTGGCAAAGTTACAAAACGATTTCGAAAAAAACCCGAAGGCAGCAAGCGAGTCCGCAAAAAAAGCATTCGAATTATTCCCAGCAATGGAGAAATACTCAAAATCCTGGGAACAATATTCCAAACTTTCCAGTTCTAAATAAAACAGGACCTAATGAATTTTCTCAGAACGATCTGGCGGATCATCCATAAACAAATCATCTTACCTTTCCAAGAATCTTACGCACCTATCCACGAGGTTTGTTTAGGAACCACTATAGGTCTGCTCTGGTCCATGACTCCTTTGGTAGGAGTGCAAATGTATTTAGGATTGGGGACCTGGTTAGTACTTCGTTTGCTCCGAATCCGTTTTTATCTTCCGATTGCAATTGCAATGATCTGGATCACAAATCCAGTCACAGTCCCGTTCTTCTATTCTCTATTCTATTGGATAGGAAAACAGGTTTTACTTTTATTTGGAATTCCTTTCCAGCAGATCAGTTTCGATACGTTATTAGCCATCTCCAAAGAATCTGAGTCCATGGATCTGATCAGCGGATTGTATCATTGGACCATTTTTTTATTCGATAAGATGGGACTTCCTATGTTCGTAGGTGGTTTTGCTTTCGGGATCCCTCTTGCCTTACTTGGTTATCCGATTACTTATCGTTTATTAAATTCCTATAGAGCGAGAAGGGCCCAAGAAGAAGGTATGAGCTTGCAGGAATGGGAACTAAAACATGTTAGAAAAGAAGTGGGATTGTTTACCGCCAAAACTCCTTAGGTCCGTCTTATAACGTTCGTTCTTTTCAATATATTTTTTCCAATTTAAACATTATTGGTTGTCCGAATTCCTTCTAGATCAGCATATTATCTGTTACTCGAATTCAATCCGGAGAGAATATATGATTCGTCGATTCTTGGCCGCTTTCTTTTTTACGGCCATCTTATGGAGCCTCCCTGTTTCCGCTCAGAAATTTGAAACAGATGCTGACCTAATGAAATGGATCAAATCCTTAAAGTATGAGACTAACCTTGTGCCCCTTTCGAATAAGGATGGGAAACTGATCGCAAATATCCAAGTTCCAAAAGGTTACAAATATCTAAATCCGAAAGATAGCAAGATCGTATTGGAAGATGTTTGGGGAAATCCTCCAACTAGCGAACCTGGACTTGGGATTCTATTCATTGACAATGAAACACCTTTAGATTTGGGATCATATGCGATCACCATTGATTACGTAGATGAAGGACATGTGGATGACGAAGATTCTAAAGAGATCAAATACGACGAACTATTATCCGATCTGAAGGATTCCGCTAAGGAAGAAAGTGAGCAGAGAAAAAAAGACGGATACTCCGGATTAGAATTAGTCGGCTGGGCTTCTGCTCCTTACTATGATTCTGCCGCTAAAAAATTGCATTGGGCAAAAGAATATAAATTCGAAGGAACTGAAACAAACACTCTCAATTATAATATTCGAGTTTTAGGAAGAAGCGGTTATCTTCTACTCAACGTACTCGGAGATATTACCGTTCTGAAAAGAGTAGAAAATGATGTGGGCAGAATTCTTAAGAGCGTGGATTTTGCGGAAGGAAACCGTTATGCGGACTATGATTCTAAAATAGACAGTTTAGCTGCTTATGGAATCGGAGGTCTGATTGCTGGAGGACTTCTGAAAAAAGCAGGATTGTTTGCGGTGATCGGTGGGTTCTTACTCAAAGGAGCAAAACTATTGATCCCTGCTGCGATAGGCCTATTTTATGCAGTTAGAAGGTTCGTTTTTGGAAGAGGAAAACCGGAAGATACTGCTTCCGGTCCTGGTGACAAAGAAACCTAAATAATTCCTAAAAGATTGGAAAGCGCTTCCGCATCGTAATGAGATCTACCGGAACCGCTTTCCGCTTCTGCAATTAAAGAAGCTATCTTACGATTGATTGGTGCCTTATGACCGATCTCATCCGCCAAACGTACAATCTCTCCGTTCAAATAAGAAATTTCAGTTGTTCTTCCATGATGCAGATCTTCCCACATAGAGGACCTTGCTTCCGGGTCAATTTTGACCATAGAAGAAGCTACTTTGAAAAATAAAAAATCAGGCAGTTTAAGAATGATAGGAGCGAGCCAAGGGATCATTTTACCTGCGCTTGCAGGTTGGATCCCGGAATGTTTCAGTATTTCTAAACCTTCTAAGATCATAGATGCTAAAATTTTTCTGTAAGTTCTTTGGGATAATTCTTCTCTGAGAGGAATGCCTGCAAGTGCGTTTAAACTATTATTCAAATTGAAAAGTAGTTTTCCCCAAAGAACACCTTCCATATTTTTATGTACGATAGAAGGTAATCCTGCTTTTCTTAAACAAGAATGGATTTTGTTCCCGAATTCGTTTGATTTAACTACAAGTTCTCCGCTTGTCCCTTGGTGAAACTGCCCTTTACCTTTTGCTACCACATTGAACGGTACCATTCCGGCCAAATTTCTATCGTCTAACTCAGGTAAGATGGAAGCCAATTCCTTCGAGTTTCGAACCCCATTCTGAAAACTTACTACGATAATTTTGGAAAGTTCTTCAGGAGAAAAAAGAGAACGGATGGATTTTCCTGCTTCTATCGTATCCTTACTTTTGACTGTGATCAAAAATACGTTCGAGTCCTTAGCTTCTTTTATATCAGTAACATAACGGACTTGGCTTGGGGCGAGCGTAAAAGAATTACCTTTATAGTCGCTGATCCCTAAACCGAATAATTGGATCTCTTGTTTTAATCTTTCTCTACCTACAAATACTACAGGATACCCTGCTTTTACCAAGTACGCTCCGATATATGTTCCTATACTTCCGGAACCCAAGATCGCAAATTTCGGGGAAAAACTCATAAGCGGAAAGAATGAAGAATATTAGAAAAATACCAACTAGAAAATCGATATTCTACACGTAGGTTTGGGCATAAAAAAAGCCGGGTGATTTTCCCGGCTTTTTTCAGACACAACGTTCGAAATTACTGATTAGATTTCGCGTTGGAAGCCATTTTCAGGAAGTAACCTTCCACGTCGTACCAAGGTTTTCCGGAATTCAAAGTGTTGGATGCTTGTAAGTGATCCACACCAGTAACTAGAAGTCCGTAATCAGGTCCACCATTGAAGGTTCCCCATTTCAAAGAAGTGTAAGGAACGAGTCCATCACAAGTTCCACCTTGTCCGTTGAACAATCCACCGGCAACACATGCAGGTTGAATGATTCCCATTAAAGGGTGTTGGATTAGGTCAGGAATGGTGATGTAAGATCCGTAAGAGTAATACTTAACGGAAGATACGTTTGGAGTACGGGTATTGAAAGCCGCTGTTCCGCTAGTAGTTAAGGAACCTAAAGCAGCAAGAGCGTCTTGATTTCCTCCACCATATACCAATTGAACTACAGCTCCTAAGATAGCACTAACAAAAGGTTTAATCCAATCAGGAAGCACAGTAGTCACGATGTCCGCAATTGGGGATCCTCTGTGAGGAGTATTCAAAGTGGTTAAAGTGGAAACTTTGGAAGAAAGTCCCAAATTTGAAATAGCATAACGGCTATCCAATCCACCTTGAGAGTGGCCAAGGATATGCACTTTGCTGAAGCCGTTTGCAGCAATGTATACTAGAACTTTGTCCTTTAATTGAACTCCGCGAGTCTCATTGGATTGAGCTGCAGTTTTCGTAGGAGCGTATACAGTTGCACCTTGGGATTGAAGGTAAGTGTCCATTCCTCCCCAATAGTTAACAATACTAATGATTCCGGATGAATCTTTTCCCCAACCGAAAAGTCCGTGGGAAAGAACGATCGGATACGATCCGGCTAACGGTTTGGAGGAAGATCCTCCCCCTGAAGCGAACAACGTGCCGCTACACAAAAATAGGAGCAATAACGCTAGTCCTAATTTACGCATTTGAGTTTACCTCTTCACTATTCTCTTGCTGTCTATATGGTCTCAGATTGAGATTCGCTTAGTTTAACTTGTTCGCTTTTTTATTTGTATCACTCGGTACAAAACCGAGCTTTTGAAGATTAAATCAAGACCCATAACTGTCAAGATAAAACGTTCGAAAAAAATGCCGATAAAATAACGTTTGATATGAAACTAATATCTTTATATAACGGTCGGTTTTTTGTAAATATTCCTTTAGGGATATATTGCGCGAAGAAGGTCCCAAATGGATAAATCAAGACTTTCAAAGGTGACTAACGCATTTGGGGTAAAAGAGATGCTGTTTTGGAAATTTTTTTCCGGAGCCTGAGGGGGATCGTGAACTTTTTGTAGATCGTGCTCTAATTTGGACTGATGGATTTGGCAGGTGCTGTAGAAGAATATTCGGTGATCTGCAACAATTCAGGAGATCCGTGCTCTTCACAAGTTGTATGGGCGAAAGTTCGAATTAGCGCCAATCAGAGTTAGGATCTACGTGATCGGTTTCGTCGCACATATAATTTTCTTTTTTTTGTGAACATTTGTTCACGTATATTCCAAAAATTTGAAAAAGATTGACTATCGATTATTATACACTTTCGTAGCGAAGCTCTACAAGATATAATAGAGAAGAGGAATCATATGAAGTACGATGTTCTGATCAAGAATGGAAGAATATTCGATGGAGATGGAAAGGAATCTTTTATTGGAGATGTCGCTGTCTTGGAGGGAAAGATTGCAGAAATTTCAAAATCTATTTCCGGCGACGCAAAAAAGGTCTACGATGCAAAAGGACTTTGGATAACTCCAGGATTTATAGATTTTCATACACATTATGATGCAGAGGTAGAAGCTTCTCCGGGACTTAAAGAATCCGTGATGCACGGGGTAACTACCATTACGATGGGGAGTTGTTCTCTTAGTCTTTGTATCGGAACGCCTGAAGATCTGGCGGATATGTTCAGTAGGGTAGAAGCGATCCCTAGAGAGCAGGTGCTTCCACTATTACAAAAAAAGAAAACTTGGAATTCGATGAAAGAATATGCGGACCATTTGAATTCACTTCCTTTGGGACCGAATGTTTCTACCTTCTTAGGACATTCTGCTATTAGATCTTATTCTATGGGATTGGAAAGATCTCTTTCTTATGGGGTAAAACCTACCGAACAAGAGATGCTTCAAATGGAAAAACTTCTGCAAGAGGCGATCGATTGCGGATACTTAGGACTTTCTATCAATACTCTTACCTGGGATAAAATGGATGGGAACCGTTTTAGGAGTAAGCCGCTTCCTTCTACTTTTGCTAAATGGTCGGAGATCAGCAGATTAAATCAAATTGTTCGGAGAGAAGATCGGATATTCCAAGGAGTACCGAACGTTTCTACAAAATATAATGTTCTTTTATTCTTTAAGGAAAGTTTGGGAATTTTTAGAAAAAAACTGAAGACTACAATCATTTCCCTGATGGATCCAAGATCCAATCGTTCTATTTACAAGTTAGTGGCGTTTCTTACCCGAATCGTTAATACGATCTTAAAAGGAGATGTTCGTTTACAAGCTGTTCCTGCCGTATTCGATCTTTATGCGGATGGAGTAGACGTGGTTGTGTTTGAAGAATTCGGAGCAGGAACCGCGGCTATTCATTTAGCGGATCTTGCCGAACGAAGAAAACTTCTTCTAGATAAAGGATATAGAAAATGGTTTCGCAGGCAATGGACGAATTGGTTTTTGCCAAGAGTGTTTCACAGGGACTTTAACGAATCCAAGATAGTAGAATGTCCTGACCAAAAACTGGTAGGAAGATCTTTTTCAGAATTAGCCAAAGAAAGAAAACAACATGTAGTCGAAACATTTTTGGATCTATGTGCAGAGTATGGAAACGATATTCGTTGGTATACTGTGATCGGAAACGATCGTAAAGGTCCGTTAAAATATATAGTCAGTCATCCGGATGTCTTGATCGGATTTTCCGATGCGGGCGCTCATTTACGCGGAATGGCGCATTATAATTTTCCATTACGCTTTTTGAAATTAGTGAGAGATGCAGAGATGGAAGGAAAACCATTTCTTTCCGCTGAAAAAGCCGTATGGAGAGTTACCGGAGAAATCGCAGATTGGTTCGGTTTGGATACCGGGAAGCTGAAGATCGGTGCACAAGCAGATATCGTTCTTTTGAATCCAAATGGTTTAAACGAAAAAGTGGAAACTATCCAAGAAACTCCAATGCCGGAATTTGGCGGAATGGTCCGTTTAGTTCGCAGAAACGAAGAAGCGATTCGTGCTGTTCTCATCAATGGGAAAGTTGCTGTAGAGAATGGAGAAGTTTTGCCCGAGATTGGTAATCAAACCGGTTTCGGAAGATTTATGGCATATAAAGAAAAGGATTATCTCTATAATTCCCGAAAAGAAACGAAACAAGTTCCGGCAGAATCCGTGGCTTGAATTAGATTTTTTAAATTGTCCGGGATGCACATTAAAATATCCCGGGCTCCTCTTTTGATTTTTCCTCGTTCTAATTTTTTCTCCATTTTTCCAAAAACTAAAATTTCCATATTCCGTTTGGGATAAGAAAATTATGAAAATATAAAATACTTTTTAAAATTTAGACTTAAATGTGTCTGAATTTGTCCTAAGGATTGACTATAGTCGTATGTGAATTTCTTGTGCTTAAAGTATCAAGAAAATATGACTTGGATATTTAGAAAATGAAACTTCGTTACTCACTGTTATTTACACTAACGTTGTTTTGCTTCGATTGTTCTGGAGGGTTTTGGAGAAACCTGTTCCAGGGAAGCAAATCAACTTTCCCTGCTCCTATTTTGGCTAGCTCGATTCCGATTGTTACCCTGCCTAAGGAAATTTCGGCGGATCAGCTTCGAATTTCCGAAGACTCGAATGTTCCGAAACTAGTAGGGCGTTCCCAGGTTCCTGTTGGAAAAATTTACGATATCAGCTTGGCAGTAAAGGATAAAGACGGAAAAGAAACCGAACCGAATCGAAACTCGAGTTTTGTATTTTCTGAACCAGCAAAATTCGAATTTCCCGTAGACTTGGAATCTCTGAATGACAATGGATTTTCTCAAGAACTCTATGTTTGGTATAAAGATTACGTTACCAAAGAATGGAAACTTCTCGAAAAAGGTACATTAGACAAGGAGAAGTCGACTGTTACGGTTCATACGAACCATTTTACTCCTTTTATATTAACGGCTTTGCCAGTTTTACCGGATACCGGAGTTGCAGCTCCTACTGCATGTTTGACTGAAGAATCTGCTTCTTGGGGAATCCAAGGAGTTCTTGACGATTCAAATGTTTCTAAAGCTCAAATCGGAACTATCGGGGAAGGATACCAAACTTATTTGGATCGTCCTTATTTCGTAAAAGAAAACGAAGGTGCATTTAGAGAACTGGGATTTCAGTTTGCTGCTTTTATTCCAACATGCCAAGGTGATGTTGGATCTTGCGGTTCTAGTTCTATTCATTCAGAATCTAGTATGAGTGAATATGTTTCTTTTAATGCGGTTCAAGACATAGACATATACGTTATGTATGATGCGAGGGCAGGCTTTGACTCTTCCGATTCTTCTAATGATGCGGATTGGTTAAGAACGGATTTTACTCTTCTACCCGGAAAATTTATCTATACTACCGATCCTGGTACGGACCCAGCCCAAAGTATAAGAGGACTTGGTTACAAAGTTTATAAGCGTAGCTATTTGCAAGGAAGTCGTGTTGTTCTTGGTGGAAATAAAAAGGGGACCACGCCCAGCTTAGCGGGATCCAATTTTTGGGTAGTTGTAAAGCCTAAGAATACGGAAGGAACTTCCGTCTCGTCAGGCTTACTTTGTGCTTCAGGTCCGGACTTGAAAGTCTCATATCCGGTTTCCGTAAAATTTTTCCCAGGAGCTACACAGAATCTTTTTTGGTTCTCGTATTCTGATACGAATGCTCCTAGAAATATTATCGTTCGTAGAAGTCAGATTTCTCCGCCTATGATACCTACACAAGGGGAAGAGGCTTCCGGAACGGAAATCACTCCTTATTCTTATTTGGATAGTGGCTTGGCCATTGACACGACCTATTATTATTCCGTGTTCTCATTGAATAATGATGGAATTTATAACGGAATTACTACCGCCTCTGTGACTACGAGTGCTGACACGGATGGGGACGGATTGTCCGACATTACGGAAACTTCTACTTCGATTCGCCCTTTATTTATCGGAGGAACTTCTAACACTTTCATGTCTTCCGTAAACACGGATACTGACGGAGACGGAGTCGATGATTTTACCGAATTGTCTTTAGGGACTGATCCGACTATGGCGGATACTGTGCTTCCGAACGTAACATTTACGCTCTTGTCGGATAATGCAAGTTCCAACTTCGTGGATTTTACAGCTTCTGTTTCGGATACGAATCCGGCGGGAACCGTTAAAAAATATTGTTATATCCGCCAACTCGAAGCCGGGATGACTAAAGCGGAATTCGAACGTCAACCCTTTGGGGCTTTGAGTTTCGGACCTTTTAGCGGATCCTCACTTAATACTTGGAAAGAAAATTGTTACGAATCCAAAACTTTTGTTCAACTCGGTAAAGCAGCCGGCGGACCTGAAAAAGTCGCGATATGGGCGAAAGACGGGGCCGGAAACGTTTCCAATATTAAAAAATACGAATTCAAACAGTGGGAAGCGAAGGATACTTCTTGGTTAGGAGTCACGAATATTTCCTACGATACGAATGGGAATGCAGCGAGTTCATTTACGGATTTCACTTATTTAAATTATTCTTCACAATGGGAAGATAATACCTGGACTCAAAAATATACTAACCTGGGTTTGAAAAATCAAATCAAGTTCACCAATGGCGGTGGCGGAATCGCTTATAAGATTCCGAATTTCATTGCAATCGGAAACGGAAGTCTAGGTTATTACGATAATTCGAATGTTGTCGGAAGTTTGGGGAGTGTATCTTCCATTTCTCATAATTATACGGATGTTTTGAATCGTTTTAAGGCTGTTTCGTTTTCGGTTAATGTTAATTCGAACGAAGTTACTAATATCGTTTACTTAAATCAGAACAATCGAGTAGAAATTGATATGCTTTCTTTCGGTTCCTTTGGTCCGGTAATTTCTACGCCATCTTACCCAGAAATTACTGCGAGCCCTCTGTTCGTTATGCCTTTTGATCGTGGCTTAGGGCTTCTGATCGGACATGATACGAATCAATACGAGTTTCTGCATAACGGAAACAATTATCTGAACTTAAACACAAATGGTCTTGCGAATCCTAACTTTAATAGTGTGATTTCTGCAGATTCATTGGTTAGGTATAATCCTCAGGACGAGCAAGAAGTAATTGCGACACTGAAGTCGGTGCCTTCGAGAGAAATCAAAGTTTGGTATAAGAAATCGGGAGATCTTACTTACAATAGTATCATTCCTTCGGGTATAGAATCCGGAACCAATTTTATTGGAAGACAGATTAAATTCCTTTCTTATATGGATTGGTCAGGTAACCCAGTGTATACGTTATACATATTAGGAGGTTATGATGCGATAGTAGGTCAGAATACCACTTACAATCTACTTCGCTCCTATAGAGTTACGTTTACGGGCGGGGTCCCTTCCTTACAGTTTATTCGTGAGTCCGTAATTGGGGCGGTTTCGATCGATTCGATTTCCTTCGATGATTCCGGAAGATTAATGTTTGCTAAAGGGTCTTCTCAAAGATTCATTAGTTTATTTTTAAATTCTAATACTGGCTTTAAGGATATTTCATTTATTTATAATAATCAATCTAGCGGAGCATACACTCACCTTGCTCTTTCTCCTTCTGATAAAAAAGGAGTAGGGAATGTAGGTGGATACTCTAAGCTACGTTTGATTCAAAATGCAGGTTGGGCTGATTATAAGAAATACGGTTTCTTACCAGAGGGTTCTAGTTTGGAATTCGTTAATAATTTTTATGATCTGGCGGGCAACGATTGCGCAACTTCTTCTTCTGATCCAGGAGTCGGAACAGTACAAGCCACTGCCGGCGGGAATTACGGGATCCCTCCAGTATCTTTAACGGTTAATCCAGGGAGCTATCCTCGCTTTCGATCTGTTATTGCTCCGAATCTCGCTTCGACTCTGATTCTTCAATCGAGCTTTACTCAAGGGACTTCCCCTTGCAGAGACATTCTTGTAGCGACGGATAAAGCGGAGATTCCAGTTCGATCTAAGCTGACTAAAACTGATCTGATCGGTTATAAGGATACTACTATGACTCCAGCAAATGTCCCTGCATCAATGGAGCCGCCTCTGGCTGATCGTCCGGTTGACGTAAAAAATGCGGACTTCAGCATATGGGAACCATTGAATAGATTTTCTGCACGTATGGGGCGTTATACTGCAAAGAGATGGCTCTTACCGGGATTGTTGGAAACTGGTTATACTTGTGATTATCATGATGTGACCGAAATCCAAGGGATGAATGCATGTGACGATAAAATGCGAGCAATTTGGGGATGGGTTCCTGGTTCTGTCAGAGCATTTTCTCCGCAATACGACCAGTATACGTATATGGTGAAATATACTTACTCCGGAGATAAATTGGTACCTCCACCTACGAATCCGTAATCATCAACTACGGTATTGAGATTCGGCTCGGGCGAAAATAAAATTCCCCGGGCCGTTTTTTTTGAGAGAGGTTTTATTTAAGGAATTCGAACTACGATCTTTCCGAAATGTTTTCCGTCTTTCAGATATTCCAAAGCATCTTTAAATTCTGAAAGTTCGAAAATTTTATCCACAACCGGTTTCAATTTCCATTTTTCCACGGCTTGGTTCATTTCTAAAAATCCTTGTCTATGACCGACTACGATTCCTTGCACTTTGATTTGATTCATTACGATCGGTAATAAGTTCAAATCTTTGATCGCACCGGCTAATATTCCGATCAGATGGATTGTGCCGAAAAGTTTCACCGCTTTGATGGATTGTTCCAAAGTTCCGGCTCCGCCGACTTCGACGATATGATCGGCTCCTTCTCCGCCGGTTAATTCTCTGATCTTTTCTCCCCAGGAAGTGATGTTTTTGTAGTTGATCAGATGGTCAGCACCTAAGGATTTTCCTTTTTCCAGTTTTTCATCGGAAGAAGAAGTCAGATAAACTGTCGCTCCAACTGCTTTAGCGAATTGTAATGCGAATAAGGAAACTCCGCCGGTTCCTTGGACTACGACTGATTCACCTTTTTGAAGTTTGTTCTCCACAAAAAAGGAAGACCAAGCGGTTAGGGCGGCGCAAGGCAATGTAGCCGCTTCTTCAAAACTGAGATGAGGAGGCATAGGAACGACGCCTGTTGTGGGAAGGATTGCGTATTGTCTTAAGGTTCCGTCCAGAGGCCCGCCTAGTGTGGTTCTGAGTTGGTGTTTGTCTGCGGCCCCCGATAACCAGTACGGAGCAAAGGTCGCGTTTACCTTATCTCCGGATTTTATATCGACTACATCTTCTCCCACTTCTACGATTTCTCCTGCCCCGTCGCTGCATGGCACCATCGGAACCGGAAACTTGGGATTATACTTTCCTTGTACTACTAGGTAGTCTCTGAAATTTAGGGAAGCCGCTCTAAAACGGACTAGAACTTCTCCCGGGCCTGGCTTGCCTGGGTCTGGTAAATCGATTAAGGAGAGATTTTCTTTTCCGAAAGAGGAAAGTTGGACCGCTTTCATTTGATTATACTTTTATAATATAGTTCGGAGGGCAGAAGGACTCGTGGATCCAGGAGCCCTTCTGCGGTAGCTTACTTTCTACCTAATCCTAATTTGTCGGCACCCACTAGGATACTCATGTTTCCTGAAGGGTGTTTGTTTTCTTTCATCAACTGGTGAGCTTGCGCAGTCTCTTCAAACTTATATGTATGAGAGAGGGCAGGATCCACCTTCTTGTCGATTACGAGTTGGTTTAAGCCCGCTGCGTTCTCGTCGTTAGCGAAGTGAGAACCTTGCAAACGTTTTTGGCGCATCCATAGATATCTTAAATCTACGGTTGCGTTATAACCTGTGGTTCCGGCACAGATAACTACCATTCCTCCAGTTTCGCATACGAATACGGAAGTAGGGATGGTGGTTTCGCCTGGATGTTCGAATACGATCTTAGGATTATTTCCTTTTCCTGCGATGTCCCAGATCGCCTTTCCGAATTCTCTGGCTTGTTTGGTCCATTCTACAAATACTTCAGGCTTATTGATATCGGAAGTGAGAGCGCCCCAATGTTTGAAATTGTTTCTGTTAATCACTCCGGCAGCGCCAAGTTTTTTACAGAAGTCGATCTTATCATCGGAAGATACTACAGCGATTGGAATTCCACCGGCCGCCTTCACGATCTGGATTGCCATGGCTCCGAGTCCACCGGCTCCTCCCCAGATTAAAACCACGTCTCCTGGTTTTACATCGTTCGGTTTCCAATGGTGAAGCATTCTATATGCGGTTGCTCCAACGAGCATATAAGCAGCTGCTTCTTCCCAAGAAAGATGTTTTGGTTTAGGAAGACATTGGTGGTCTTGGACTTTACAGAATTGTGCGAAGGATCCCCAGTTAGTTTCATATGCCCAAATCAATTGGGAAGGTGCAAACATAGGATCTTTTCCTTCTTTGACCCACGGATCTTTTTTATCCCAGATCCCGCAGTGTAGGACGACCTCGTCTCCTACTTTTACATTCTTAACTTCGGAACCTACTTTATAAACGATTCCGGATGCGTCCGAACCGCCGATATGAAACTTCTCAGGCTCGCCTTTCTTATTTCTAGCTCCGATCACATCGACTGGAAATCCGAGTCCGGCCCAAACGTTATTATAATTAATTCCGGCTGCCATAACAGCAACCAGCACTTCGTCCGGTGCGATTTCAGGAACATCTATCTCTTCCGGCTGGATGGACTTGATTGGATCACCAAAACGCTCTGGTCGGATGACCTGTGCATGCATTTTTTTAGGGACCACTCCTAATGGAGGGAGTTGGCCAATTGGTACGATTTCAGGTGCGCTCATGGGGACCAGAAAACAGAACCGACCGAGGCTTACGAGAAAAAAAAGAGTCCTAAACTTAGCTTTCGGGCTTAAGTAAGAAGGATATGATCGATCCTATCTTCCAAACCCCTGACTCGATCCTCAAAAAATCTCACCGAGGAGATGGAAAGTATCAAACTATGCAATAAGTCCACGAGAAGGGAAAGCTTTAGTTCCGCATTTTTAGCAGGGGGATTACGATCTACAGCCGCATCCAATAACTTTCTATATTGGGCCCCGTAATGGTTCGTGTATTCTTGGACCAGATTTTCGGGGGCAGAATAAACCAAGCTGAACGGAAGTTTGGCTCTATCAGGGAACTGCCTTGCGATATCCGAAATTGCCCGGAATACCGATACAACTTCTTCTCTTAAACCTTTGTCTTTTATCACTCTGCTTCGGATATCGTTCAATATCATCAAATGAGTGGCAACCAACGCTTTTCTGAACAAGTTTTCTTTGGAATGGAAATGATGATAGATACTAGGCTGCTCCAACCCGCATTCTCTGCTGATTTCTCTCAGGGAAGTTCCATGGAAACCCTTACGGGCAAAAGCTATCGCAGCGCCTTCTAAAATTCTCTCTCGAGAATTTCTGAACACACCATTTGTGGGGTAGACAGGGCTACCGTCCTTCTTTTTCACCGATCCGACCTCTTTTAGGAGGATTAATCCGGCGAAATGATTTTTTTTGTCTGAAGATCGAAGATCCCGAAATCGCCGGAAGATCTATCCTTTAGGATAGAAATTTCACTATATTAGCGAAGATATAACAAACACCAGAATTCCGCAATTCATTAACTTATTGGAAAGACTATTTAAGTCAATCTTGCCTGAATGCTAGTCTCACTTGATTGTAATGCAGTTTAAAGATTCAGAACTCTTTTTTGAAAACTTCGAAGTAATTATTCAATTCACTTGTACCTGGAAGCCTACCTTCCGATCCAGGTTGTTTTTTGCCGGGAGAACCAGGTTGGTTGAGGTTCTGGTCTTTTTCTTCTCGCCCAAATGCAGCCGCAGGAGTGTATAATTGGCTTCCGAATAATAGTTCAAAGTTTGCAACGTTAGACTCTGATTCATCTAATCTGATCTCTACTAAAAAATGATTCTCTCCGAATCTAGCTTCCCATTCATACACAAACGAAGGTTCTACGAACCCAGTAAAAAGAGGAGATAACTTTCTATCTTCGCTGTCCGATTGAAAGATATGTACCATAACGGATTGGTCCGGATTTTCGTGAGCAAGGCCGACTCCTAATTTGCGGACGATTTTTCTATCCTTTCCTTCAGGGAATTGGAGTTTGAAAGATACAGTGTTTCCTTTAAATACAGATCCCGTGAAATGAGATCTTCGATCTACGACATATCCTCTATCTTTTAGAGAAACTTTAACTTCTTCTACCAACTTCTTGAATGTAGGAGGTCCTCCTGCTATAGATTCTTTGGGATTAGCTGGAGGAGTGGTGGAAGGTGCTGCTTGGGCAAACAGACCGGATTGGATAATTAAGAATAAAAACAAAATTAAGGGAAAGAATCCCAACCGGGGAAGTTCTAATAGAAAAGATCGCATGATTACTAACAGACTAACTTGAATCGTACATTCTCGCCAGATTTTTTCGAAAATAATTCGGAAAATAGAGGAGAATCTCTCGGGAAATGTCCGAAAAAAACGATAAATGAATTATGCGCCCTGTTCTAAGAAAAAACTCGGAGGAATCATGAAAACGAATCTGGGTATTCTTACCTTTGTATTGGTCTCGACTTCCCTTCTGTCCAACTGCGTTTCCCAATCCAAATATGACGCCTTACAAGCAATGTACGACGAAAAAGCAAGAGATCTCTCCAATTTGGAAAAAGACAAATCTTCTCTCCAGAGATCCGTAGAAGATATGAAAAGGATCCAAGAAGAAACGGAAAGAAGGATCGCTGATTACAGAAGCTTATTAGAAAGTTTTAAAGGAATGATCGATTCTGGAAAACTTAAGATCCGGATCGTAGATGGAAGAATGGTGGTTATACTATCTTCTGATATATTATTCCCTCCTGGCTCAGCGAGTTTATCTTCTAAGGGAATTGATGCAATTAAAGAAGTCACAGGGATCTTATCGTCTCTTCATGGAAGAAGATTCCAAGTAGAAGGTCATACGGACGATGTGCCCACCGGTATCAAAGGATATTCCAACTGGGAGCTTGCATCTGCAAGAGCTTTAACTGTATTACATACTATGGTTAAGTCTGGGATGCCTGAAGATAGGATCAGTGCGGCCTCTATGGGATCCTCTCGTCCTTCTGTTCCGAATACAAGTGTTGAAAATAGAACTGCGAATCGAAGGATAGAAATTGTAATCGTTCCAGACTTATCTAATCTACCTGGGATCGAAGAATTACGCAAATTGAGCGAATAGACCGGACAAAGGATTCGCTTGGCGAATTACAGCACCTTATAAACTATGGTCCTATCCCCTCTTTTTTAAGATTCCCTCGGTGTTAGGTAGGTTGTATGATCAGCGTTTCGGGTCTGTCTCTGAATTTCGGAAAGAAAATTCTTTTTGAAAACGTTACTGTTAAATTTAAGGAAAGCTGCAGATACGGTCTGATCGGAGCTAACGGTTCCGGTAAATCCACTTTTATGAAAATCCTTGCCGGAATGGAACAAGCTGCTGCAGGTTCCGTTGCTATTGATGGTGGGATCAAAGTAGGTTACTTAAAACAGGATCATTACGAATACGAAAACGAAACAGTATTGAATACTGTGATGATGGGAAATAAAGAACTTTGGACAATCGCCCAAGAAAGAGACGAAATTTATTCCAAACCTGAAATGTCCGACGAGGATGGGATTCGAGTTTCCGAATTAGAAGAAGCTTTCGGAGAGATGGGCGGATACGAGGCAGAAAGTGTCGCAGGTGAATTATTAGAAGGTTTAGGAATTCCGACAAATATTCACAGCCAAACACTTTCCTTCTTAACTGGCGGATTTAAACTTAGAGTATTACTTGCTCAGGTCTTATTCCAAAAACCGGATGTTCTACTTTTGGATGAGCCTACCAACCACTTGGATATCAAGACCATTCACTGGTTGGAATCTTTCTTACTGAATTATAAGGGAGTTGTTATTGTTATCTCCCACGACCGTCACTTCATCAACTCAGTTGCTTCTCATATCTGCGACTTAGATTATCAAACGATGACCGTTTATCCTGGAAATTACGACGAGTACATGGAAGCTTCCCAGGCTGCCAGAGAAAGAGCTCAATCTGATAATAAAAGATCAAAAGAAAAAATTGCAGAATTACAAGAGTTCGTAAGTAGATTTAGCGCGAACGCAGCAAAATCTAAACAAGCTACTTCTCGTCAAAAGATGATCGAGAAGATTAAAGATAATATGGCGGAGATCAGACCTTCTTCCAGATTATTTCCATATATAGTTTTCAAAATGAAACGAGTTTTGGGTAAGGACGTAATTCTTGCGGACAATATCTCCAAAGCTTACGAAGACAGAGTTATCTTTAAAGACTTTACGATCAATATCACCAAAGGGGAGAAGATCGCGATCATCGGAACAAACGGTGTCGGAAAAACTACTCTTTTAAAAACTCTGATGAAGCAGATCGAGCCTGATAGCGGAGCGGTTGCGTTTGGAGATTCTGTGGAAGCTTCTACCTTTCCACAGGATCATAGAGAAGGTATCGGCGAAGACGCTGACTCTATTATAGAATGGTTATATAGATATGCTCCTCCAGGCACCGAGATGGAAGAGATTCGAGCCGTTTTAGGAAGAATGCTCTTCAGCGGGGACATGGCTAAAAAACCAACCCAGGTACTTTCCGGAGGAGAAAAATCCAGGATCATTTTAGGAAAGATGATCATGGCACAAGATAATCTTCTGGCATTGGATGAACCTACCAACCACTTGGATTTGGAATCCATCGAATCCTTGAACTATGCATTGACCAAGTTTGAAGGAACCATCTTGTTCGTTTCTCATGATAGAGAGTTCATAAGTTCGATTGCAACCCGAGTTCTGGAAGTTACCACAGAAGGTATCAGAGACTTTAAAGGAACTTACGAAGAGTTCCTAGAAAGAGAAGGCCAAGAATTTTACAAACGTCTGGCAGGTGGGCCTGTTCTTACGGAAGCTCAGTAAGCTCAGATATATTTATCCAGAAGTTTCATCAATATTGGCATAAAGATGGTGACTGCGATCCCAGTCGCCAAAATCCATTTTGTTTGGGTGGATATCAGCTGATGGATTTTAGCGAATTCTTTATAAACTCCTAAAAATCCGGAATGCATTTCTTCTCTTAATTCTAATTTCATTTCCGTCATTTCGGATCTGAGTTCAAATTTACAAACTGCAATTTCAGATTTGATCTCTGATCTAACCGCTGCAAATTCAGACCTGACTTCCGTTTTAAATCCTTCGAATTCAGAGCGAAAGATTGCAAGCTCCGTTTTGAGATTTGTAAGTTCGCCCGTTAGACTAGTGGAAGTTTGATCGGTATTATTTTTAAATTCAGATATTTCGGTTTTGATCTTTCCGACTTCTTCCGTAAGTCTCTTCTCGAATTGGTTACGTGATTCTTCCAAAAGTATCTTGCTCCCTAAATTCCAATTGAAATTTACGAAATCCAAAAATTCATCCCTTCCTTTCGGACCTCAAATGTCTTCTAATTTGGCGGGGACTCTTTTATAGATTGGTACCTTCATTTTAACCTCCGACGGTTGTTTGGCAACTCGTTCTTCAGTTTCAGGTACCTATTTGCTCGTGATACTTGCGTTTTTTGATAAAAAAATCCGGAATATTCATTCGGAATCTATATTCAGTTTTATGAATATGTTTTCAGATATTTTACTAATTCATCCAAGGCTTTTTTACGATGAGAAACTGAGTTTTTTTTCTCATCTGAGACTTGAGAAAAATGAGCGGAGAAGGGTGGGTAATAAAAAATAGGATCGTATCCGAATCCGTTTCCACTTGCATCATAAATATCGGAGATCAGTCCTGGACATTCTCCTTCGAAAGTAAATTCTCCTTCCGAAGTGACTAACGCGATCACGCAGACGTATTTTGCGTTTCGGTTTTTTTGCCCTTCCATTTTTTTCAAAAGAAGCCTAGCTCTTCCTTCGTCGTCTAAACCTTCTCCACCAAAACGAGCAGAATAGACTCCAGGTTCTCCGCCTAAAGTTTCTACACAAATTCCGGAATCGTCGGCTAAGGAAGGAAGTTTGGAAAGGGAGAATAATTCTCTAGCTTTAAGAAGAGCATTCTCGGTAAAAGTTTTGCCGGTTTCTTCCGGACCGAAATCGATTCCTAACTCCTTCGGGGTTGATAAGGTAAACCCTAAAGGAGAAAGGATGGCTCGAATTTCGCGAACTTTATGGGAGTTGTTGGAGGCTAAAGAAAGGGACTTCAATTTCCCAATTTGAACTCGTCAAAAGCATCTTCGATAGTAGGAAGAACTTTGAACACTTTGTCCAACATTGTGATCTCGAATAGTTGGAGAAGATCGTCGTCGTTTACTACGATGATAATATCTCCTTCTGCGGAGTTGAACTTTTTTTTGTAAGAGACTAGGATCCCCAACGCAGTTGAGCAAATATGACTCACCTCAGTAAGATCGATTATGATCTTAGGAGAAGGTTCGAAATTGTGGTCGCTCAGGTTGCGGTCCAGTTCCTCGCTATCGGATTGCAGAATGGATCCGGAAATTTTAATGATGTGGATGTCGCCTTGAACCGTTATTTCCATGTGGGTAACGAACCTTGTGTGCATATTCGATTTTTTAATAGCAAGCAAAAAACGGCCTTTCGTGAACTTCTTTCTCCACTTCTTCCCTAATAATTTTAGAAAAAGAAGGAGAAGACCCTTTTTTCGGGAATTTCTCCCGAAAAAACTTCATTTATGTCCCACAGTTGGGTAATCCTAAGGTCCTTGTTCTAATTTCCGATCAGGAAACCTTCTGCATTTGTTCTCTGAAAACTTCGGAGGTCATCTTAACTTTGTATCTTGCGATCAATTTATCTTTGAGAATTGCAAACGGTTTTTCAGTGATTAAATGATAGAAATATGCGAAGAAGAAAACGGACAATCCAACCGGGATAGTATAAAGCAAGAATTCATGTTGTTCAAGTTTTCTATCTGCGAAAAGTAACCTTCTGGAAATAGGCGTCATCACCACGATATGGATGATATAAGCGCAGTAGGATAATTTCGCAAAAGGAGAGAAACCTTTCCATGAAAGGAATTTCCCAATCGGATCTTCTTTTCTCATGCAAAGAATTAAGATTCCAATCCATAATAGAGCAAAGCTTGGAAAACGAATAATTTGATGAAATCCCATTTCAAATTCGTTCACCAAGGCAGAATATATTAGTATTACTAACCAAAGTCCTGCGTGTAGATAATTTGCCCAGGGCCCTGACTGAAGTGCCTTTTCGATCCATCCTTTATGAAAATTGAATATATATGCGAATATAATTCCATAAAGAATAGAATCTATATGTCCGTGGAATGGGTAATAAAAATTCGCATTGTACAGATCTACACTTTCGGAACCTGAGGTTTTTAGGATCACAGTGTACATGAAGATCGCACGATAGATTAAAGGAAGTAGCGTAATAAAGATCAAAAACCCCAATCTAAGATGTTTCGGAACATATCGGAAAATAATTAAAAGAAAGATCGGAAAAAGGATATAGAATTGTTCCTCTAATGAGAGAGACCAACCGTGAAACATCGTTCCTTTATAATAGTCAGAAAGATAAAGAAAATCGAACCAGATTTTGGTTTTGGCGACTTCGATTTGAGCAGCCAGTTCTGCGGGGACACTTTTTAGAATAATAGGAATGAAAATAAAATACTGTAAAATTAAAAAAACATAAAATGGAGGAAATATTCGCAAAGAACGTTTTAAATAGAAAAATTTCCAGTTGATAGTGCCTTTTGATTCCAATTCTGCAAACAGTGGACTGGCAATTAAGAATCCGCTTAAAGGAAAAAACAAGTCCAGGCATGCAGACCCGTTATTCAGAAAATTTCTTAGATTAGGATCAATATCTGGGATGAAAGTATACACAGTACGATACATATGTCCGTAGATCAGCATAAAAAAGCCCAAGGTTCTTAACCCGTTAAAAGGCGCGATCTCCCTTTCGTCGGATCTAAAAATTCCTAGGAAATATTCTTTCATTCAATGATCCTTACTATTGTGGATTTATAGTGAAAGGAGCTCTTGTTTAGGATTTGAAACTCTTCACTTTCTTTATCTGGTGTTTCTAATGTAATTGTAGTAGCGGGTTCCGAATCTCCACATCGGAAGGATTTAGGAACCAAAAAATGCCATTCTTCATTTAAGCACGAGTTATATCCTTCTCTAGTTAATCTGAGAAGGATTCCTAAGCTTAGATCTCCTTGTCCGAAATCTTTAGGATCTGATTTCCAGCGAATTCTATATTTGATTCCTTTTTGGGGAGAGATCGCTGCCAAAAATTTTTCCGGCCTATCATCATACTCGAATTCTGTGTTTTTTCCGTAGATAGCGATGCAGAGGAATATTATAGAAATGAAATAGATTCGGAAGTTTCTGGTATTCGGGAATTCCAATTTTGATAAAATGATTTTCAAGTTTAGATAATAAAGAAGTCCTGCCAGAACATAAGTAAACCAATAGATATGGGAGATCTGACCTCCTTTCATCTTGAATGCGCCGAATAACGTAATGAAGAATGTCCAGATTAGGATTTTGAGTAAGGATCTATCAAACTCTTGTAATTTTTCCTTCCAGAAGCTAGGAACTCCGAATAATATACCTACTATTAAAAGTGCTGGGATTTGTTTGGGAATACTAAGCGGAGAAACATAGTAAGATAAAACATATTGTAATGTTGGACCTAATTTATGAAAGGTAGAATTCTTAAGAGCCAATCCTATAATTTTGCTTAAGTTCCCGGGAGAGTTTGTGAATTGTTCAACTAAAGGTGGGATCCAACAAATGATTGTGAATGCCAATGCAAATAGGATACTCAATCCAAATTCTTTTGTTTTATATTGAGAGAATCCTTTGTTCTTATAGTCCGTTTCAAAACTTAGGTTATCTTTTAATACCTGACTTCGGGCTTCAAGAGCCTGGCCTTTTTGGGACAGGCTCTTATAAAAATAAAAACATCCGACTGCGAACAAAGGAACAATAAATGAAATCCCTACAATCTGATTTTGAACGATGATATTCGCACAAACTACGAACCAGAAAAAATTGCGAATAGAACCCTGGGAAAGATCGGTTAATGAGAGGATTAATACTAAAGTGGGTAAAAGAACCACTCCCGGTCCCCAGATATTTGAGAATGCATTCGGTAAAAGGGGAGTTAATCCTAAAATCAAAGATGCGAATAGTAGAACTGTCGATCTATTCTCTTCTAATTTTGTATGAAGAATTCTTAAACCGATTAGAAGGAAAAAAAGATTATAAAATACGATCCCAATAGAGTGAGCTCCATGAGGAGATTTCACGAAGAAGAATATTTTTTCTGCAAGAGCAAGATAATAGAATACAATCGGTCCCGGGTGATTTACTAAAAAGCGAGAGTATGCTCCCAGGGTTTCTTCTAATTTTCCTGCTTTCCAGATCTGAAGAGCGTTGGCGGCATAATCTCCAGTCTCTTGGTATGGTTGGCTGAAGAATCCTGGGTTTGCTAACAGATATCCTAAACAGAATAAGATTGGGAAAAGTAGATAAAGTGGAAGTTTTTTGTTGGAAGATGTTTGCATGAATCGGAGAAGAATAGGTTGGCCGATATTTCCAGTAAGCTTCCGTTTTTCGATTCCAAGGTCAAGTAGATTCCTTTTTAGAACGTGCTTTATGCAAAGAACGAATGTGAAGAAAGAACCTTAAATAATTTCTGTTGGAATTCCGACAAATCTAGGAAGTCCCATAAAATTTTGGAAATAAATTACGCTTGATCCGAGTCGGATCGTTACTCTAAGCTTCCGGGACTACTTTTCTATACCAATCAATGGATCCGTTATTCTTTAACTTTTACTCTTTCGGTTCGATCTTAATCGTTCTATACTTTCTATATGCCGCTTTCTTCTTTCTTACGATTAAAGAGAGAAGTATGGCCGCCTTTCATTTAGGAGTCTGTGCTTTAACCACAGTTTTCCATAATATAGGTTATTTCTGGGGCTTTATCTCCTTCGACGAAAGCACAATTTTTCATAGGGCTATAGCGGTTGCAGGGCCATTGATGAGTTTTACCCAATTAGTGGGGTTTTTCATTTATTTTCCTGAGCCTAGAAAGAAAGGGGTCTTACCTGGTTTAGTTTTTTATTGGCTTCTTTATCTTGGAGTATTAGTAGTCACAGGATATTATATTTTTATTTGTTGGGATGCTCCTAGATCTTTCGTACCCGGAAGCCATTATTGGGATTATGAGGTCCATGTATTTTACAGTTACTTTATATATATAATTTTATTTTACGAAGTCTGTTATCTTGTGATCGGAATCTGGAAGGCGATCATAGAGACAGGAAAAGAGAGAAGATCCGTAATTTATATTCTTCTTAGCTATGCTGTGATCACAGTGGTTCCTGGAATTTTAAACGCACTAAGTCGAAACGGAACAGTTGCACGTGCTACATACCAACAATCTTTTAACCTGGGAATGGTTACTGGAATGTTTCTGATCATGATAGTGTATGTGAACGCTACCAAAGAGAGAACCACGATCCTCAATCGTATCGTTGGAGTTTCTTTAGCCACATTCTTTGTATGTTATCAATTGGTAGGATATTCTATTCTGAACGGATACGAAAGATCCTATGATGAGATGAAAAGAAGAGACAGTTCTATTGCGGTCCAGGAAGGAAAGGATCCGCAAGGCCTTGCATATATAGTTTCTTACGATCCTGAAAAAAATGAATTTCGATCCGAGAAAGGGACTAAAGATCCTAGATTTAAAAAAGAAGACGAATTAGAAATCCGTTTCTTTAGAGAAAAACAAAAGATCTCTAATTTAGGAAGTTTACCTGCAAAGGAACGATTGGAAAGAACGGAAAAAATCCTGGAAACTTCTCCAAGTGATTTTAAAGCTTATGCTACCGGCGTTCGGTCCTTTCTAAAATCTAAAAATAACGATACCGTAAAAGATTCCGATATAGAAGAGTATTTCCGTAGTATATATGGAAAACTGAATATTATTCGAAATAAATATTCTAGACTTCCTGACCGCAAAAAACAAAAATCCATAGAAGGATTGCTTGTCTCTCCAGATCCCGGATTGTCCGAAACATTGGCTTATGTAAAACAATCCGCGATCCAGGCGGTAAATTCGGAAAAATCTGCGGAACAAGTCTCAAAAATTGTATTAAATTCATTGGCCCCTATACATTTTGTGGGGGAACGGATTTATCGAGGAACTAGGATCTATTCTCCTTCTGATCCTAAGCCTGTAATGTATCTATCCTATTATTTTGTTCCGAATCTCGGCGGAAAAATTTACGAAGTAGGATTCGAATATAAGGATTATAGAATATTCCAACACGATCCAAGTTTTATTTTGGTAGCTTCCATGGTTCTGACATTCTTCGTGATTGTGATCGGATTCAGGTTCTTCTTCCAAAATGCGATCGTAACACCTATGGACGAAGTGGTCGTGGGGTTAACCGAAGTGAATTCGGGAAATTTAGAATATAGACTGACTCCTCGAGTGGAGGATGAGATCGGATTTATCGCCAGATCTTTCAATAGAATGGCGAGAAGCATCCAAGCTGCCAGAAAAAGGCTCGAGAAATACGCGGACGAATTGGAAGAAAAAGTAAAAGATAGAACCAAAGAATTAGCAAAAACTTTAGAAGAAGTGAACGAGCTCAAGCAGCAGCAGGACGGGGATTATTTCCTTACTTCACTTTTGATCAAACCTTTGGGCGCAAATAAGGCAGTTTCTGAAAACATTAAAGTAGATTTTTTAATAGAACAAAAGAAAAAATTCAGCTTCCGAAGATTTAACGATGAGATTGGCGGAGATATGAATATCTCTAATCAGATCACACTCAGAGGACAGCGTTATGTGGTATTCTTAAATGCGGACGCTATGGGAAAATCCATGCAAGGAGCCGGTGGAGCCTTGGTTTTGGGAGCCGTATGCGAATCGATCATAGAAAGGACTCGGATCGTGGAATCCATGAAAGAGCAGTCTCCCGAAAGATGGCTGAAAAACGCGTTTATAGAATTACATAAGGTATTCGAAAGTTTCGAAGGTTCTATGTTAGTGTCATCAGTAATTGGACTGATAGATGAAAATTCTGGAACATTATATTATATTAATGCAGAACATCCTTGGACCGTACTTTTTCGAGATGGAAAGGCAGGTTTTATAGAACAGGACCTAATGTTCAGAAAATTGGGAACCACTGGAATGGATGGAAAAATTTCAGTGAAAACATTCCAGTTATTACCGGGCGATGTAATTATAGCAGGCTCAGATGGACGAGATGATATTCTTATCGGAAGTGATGACGAAGGTGCAAGGATCATCAATGACGACGAAAAACTTTTCCTAAAACTAATAGAAGAAGGAAATGGTGAACTTTCTAATATATACGAATCTATACATAAAGTAGGTTCTTTAACTGACGACTTGTCTTTGGTTCGGATCTCTTTCAAAGAAGAAGGAGGAATCGAAAGAATTCGCGAGAAGGAAAAGATCAGGCAACTTCTTAGGAAGGCAAAAGAAAAATCCCAAGATAAGAATATCAAAGAAGCATTATCTTTATTGGAAGAAGCAGATTCACTAGACAATCGTCTACCTGAAGTAAAGAAAGGGTTACTTAAGTATCATATTCGATTGAAGAATTATTCAAAGGCTTCTCAGTTTGCGGAAGAATATTTGAACATCCGTCCTGTGGATAAAGAGATCTTATTCATCGCTTCTTATGTAGCGAGAAGAGCCAGACAATTCCAAAAAGCCCAGGATTTCGGTGAGAGATTGCTTTTAAGAGAACCGGAACATGTTAGAAATTTGATCAATTTAACTAGGATCTCTATCGCTTTACGAAATTATGAAAGAGCAAAAGAGCTTTTAAGAGAAGCTCAGAGATTAGAGCCGGAAAATTCCCAAATCATAAAGATTAAACAAGCTTTAGACAGAATATAAAACTTTTGATCTAATGTGACTTAATCAAGTGCCTAAAGTCAAAAATCGATTTAGGAAATTAATTTTGTCCAAATTGTGTAAATATCTTGCAAAAGGAGGTCAAAAAAATTAAAATACGCGGATTAAATGTGAAATAGATTAAAAGATTAGAAACTTTTAATCTATTCTCTTCATTATCATGCTTTCATATGATTCTAAACTGAGGTTCGGACTAGTCGGTGTGGGTTTTCTAAGCCTTCTGATCGGCGTTTCTTCTTGGATTAGTAGTAGGAATCTTGCTCAATCCAAGGATTGGGAATCTCACACATTCGGAGTAATCTCTAGATTGGAAAGTTTGGCTTCTTCCGTAAAAGAAACCAAGATCCGATTTTTACTCTTCTTGTCTTCCGGCAAAAAGGAGGATCTGGAATATTATAAAACCGAAAAACAGAATCTTTTCTTCAAGCTGGGAGAACTGAAATATATAACCAGAGATAACCAGATACAAATAGGAGTTCTTTCCGAACTAGAAAAGGTGATGATCAAGAGGGACGAACTTGTCCAGAAATTCGGTTATTCTTCTCGAAACCAAGAAGTGGAAATAGAAAACGCTACTTTGGAAAATGAGATCGATCGTCTGATCGATAAATTGAAGGAAAAAGAGATCGTTCTTTTGGCGGATAGAAGTTCCAACTCCAAGGGCAAAGAAAAGATAACGGATTGGATCCTATTCTTATCGGTTGCTTTTAATATCCTGATTTTAGCGGTAGTTTACAGATTTTTAAAGACGGAATCGGATCGACGGATCGGAGCGGAAAAGGTCCTTTCCGAAAAGAATGATCTTCTGGAGCATACACTTTCCGAAAAGGAAAAAGTATATAAAGAAATCTTAATGATAAAAAGTGCTTTGGATTGTGCTTCTAGTAATATCATGATTGCAGACAACGATCTGAACGTGATATATACGAATCGTTCTGTAGTGAATATGTTCCAAGCTGCCAAAGAGAATATTCGCAATCAGTATCCGCATTTTTCTCCGGAAGCACTTTTGGGATCTTGTATAGATATTTTTCATGTTCATCCTGAGAAACAAAGGCATATTCTCTCGACGTTTACCAGCACTCATAAAAGTACCATTTCTATAGGCGGGAGACAGTTTAATCTGAGCGCAGACCCCGTTATCGATTCTTCAGGAGAAAGACTCGGAAGCGTGGTGGAATGGTTGGATGTGACTGAGAGGAATCTGAAAGAATTCCAGATAAACCAACTGAACCAAGATCTCGAGGAGAATATTCATAAACTAGAATATGCCAACCGGGAATTGGAAGCATTTAGTTATTCCGTTTCTCACGATTTGCGGGCTCCTATCCGTGGGATAGACGGATTTACAAAGATCATGTTAGAAGATTATTCTAACGTTTTAGAGCCCGAGGCTCTAAGGCTTCTGAATGTGATCGCTACAAATTCCAAATTTATGGGTCAATTGATAGATGATCTGTTGGCATTTTATCGTGTTTCCAAGTTGGAACCGAAATCGGATTCTATAAATATGAAACATATGGTTTCCGATTCGATAGAGATTATCAATCAAGAATACGGATCTAAAAGCCCTAAGGTACAAATTGCGGAACTTCCTCCTATAAGAGGGGATGCCCCTATGTTAAAACAGGTTTGGTTGAATCTGATCTCAAACGCATTCAAGTATTCTTCCAAATCTCAGGATCCTTTCGTCGAAATAGGTTTTTTAAATGGAGAAGGGAATCGAATATTTTTTGTAAAAGATAATGGAGTAGGTTTCGACGATCAATATTCTCACAAACTTTTCAAGGTATTCCAAAGATTACATTCGAACGAAGAATTTAATGGAACAGGGATAGGGCTTGCCATCGTGGATAGGATCGTGCAAAGACATGGCGGAAAAGTTTGGGCAGAAGGGAAAATGGGACAAGGTGCCACGTTTTATTTTACAATACCGAACAAGGAATAAAGAAGAATGAATCAATCGGGAAACTATGATATACTTTATGCGGAGGACAATCCGAACGATGCAGAGCTGACTCTGAGAGGTTTCAGGAAAAATAATTTAGTAAACCAAGTCTTTCACGTCAAAGATGGAGAGGAAGCTCTAGAATTTTTATTTTGCAGAGGAAGATATAAGGGGAGAGAATCCGGCGGAAAGCCATTATTTGTATTATTAGATCTTAAAATGCCTAAAGTGGATGGTCTCGAGGTGCTAAGAGAGATCAAGTCAGATGAAAAATTAAAAACAGTTCCAGTTGTGATGTTAACTTCCTCTGCGGAAGAGAAAGATATAGTAGAAAGTTATAAACTAGGCGTAAACAGTTATATTATAAAACCTGTAGAATTTGAAAAACTGATCATAACAGTATCTGAAATAGGACAATATTGGTGTATATTAAATAAATCGGTGCATTGATTATGAAGACGCTGAAATTCCTTTTTTTAGAAGATTCTTCTACAGACCTAGAACTTATCCAAAGGGAATTAAAAAGAGGGGGCGTGGAATACATTCCTGTCCATGTCCAAGATAGGGACGAATACCTTAAGGCAATCGAAGACGAGAAGCCTGATTTTATTTTTTCGGATTATTCACTTCCTAATTTTGATGGATTGTCTGCATTAACTATCGCAAAAGAACAATGCCCTAGTACTCCTTTTATATTCGTGTCCGGAACGTACGGAGAAGAGGCAGCCATCCAAACTTTAACTAGAGGAGCAACGGACTATGTTCTGAAAGACAGGTTAGTAAAACTTGTCCCAGCTTTAAGAAGAGCAATCCGAGAAATCGAAGAACATAAAGCCTTAAGAAGGGCGGAACAAGAGAAGTTTGAAATCGAAGAACAACTCAGACAAAGCCAGAAAGTGGAAGCGATGGGATTTTTAGCGGGGGCTATGGCCCATGAGATCAATAATCCTATCATGGCGATCATCGATTATGCTCAATTGATCTCCAAAGGAGATATGGATGTAGACAAGGCGCAAAAGATTGCTTCTAAGATCAAACAGGAAGGAGAAAGAATTTCCGTAATGGTAAAAGATCTATTAAGATTTGCCAGACAGGAAAAAGGAAACTTCGAACCTGTAAGCGTTTTTGCTTTAATCTCCAGGGCACGTTCTATCTCGGAACAAAGATTAAAAATGAGCCGTATCCAGTTGGATCTGGATGTGCATACTGATCTTCCTTCCGTGATGTGCAAAGAAGGGCAGATACTTCAGGTACTCTTGAATCTGATCAATAACGGAACGGATGCGTTGAATCAACGTTATCCGGAATATGATGAGAACAAGAGAATGATCATATCCGCAAAACCGGAAGAGATCGGAGGTAAATCTTGGGTCAGAATTACGGTAGAAGATTTAGGTTCCGGAATTCCTCAGGAGATCGGTAAATCTATCTTCAATACATTCTTCACTACTAAAGGAGCAGATAAGGGAACCGGTCTAGGACTTTCTGTCAGCTTAGGTATCGTGAAAGAGCATGGAGGATTTCTTTCCTTCGAAAGTGCTCCAATGGAATACACTAGATTTTTCTTGGATTTGCCTGCAGTCTAACAGCGATTTTTGGACCTTCTTCATATTTTTTTTGTCAAATAAATATCTAAGAATGGTTATACTAGATGATGGAATCGACTGAATATATAAACTTAGTTTCGGAAAAACCTTTTGCCGATCTAGACTTAAGAGTCGGTAAGGTGATTGGTTTTGAATTGCTTCTAGATCATGGGGAAAAAGCTTATAGATTGATTTTGGACTTCGGCGAAAACGGAGTCCGCAAATCGAGCGAACCCATACTTGCTCTAGGAGAAGAAAAAGATTTCTTGGGCAAACAAACTCTCTGCGTGATGGATTATCCTGCCGCTCATATTGCAAGAATGAGAGCCCAAGCTCTCTTCTTAGGCTTTATTGAAGATGAGGAAGAGTTCAGCAAGTCCGACGCGATCAGCTTCGTCCAACTCGCTTGTTAAATTGATCTTAAAAATTAAGAAGCCTTTCGGGCTTCTTAATATCTAATTTACCTATCTTTCCCCTTGACGGCTTACAGTTTTTACGTATAGTGAGGCGTCGCTCTCCAATTAAGAATTATAAATATGCCATACAAGCCCACAGAACCCAGCATGAAGTTGGGAAAATTCGCAGTTTCATTCGCAAGGGACACATCTCTTGGAGTTCTATCCGGAGTTAAATCCGCACTCACAGGTTCATTTGAATGGTGCGCAAAAAGTTTATCCCAGATCTCTGAAACACCTACAGTAAATGGAACCAGATTCGGAGAATTTTTGAAGAACACTGGTATATCCTTGGCCGAAGCCGGAAGTAAAACGGAAGAAGGTCTTTCCAAAGCATTCGAATCTACCGCACAGGCAATGCATACTGCTTTAGAGGCATTGAGTGAAACAGAATCTCTGATCCAAAAGAAGGTATTCGAAAATATTTCCGTTTCGAGCGTAGTGGGAGAATCTTTCGCAGGAATGATCACAACTTCCGAGATCCAGGCGTCGTTTCGTTTGGATGGAAAAGATGTAAGTCCGGAAGAAGTATTGGCCGATTGGAAAAAATCCGGATCCAAAAAACCGATCTTATGCGTACCAGGTTTATTTTGTGATGAAGGACTCTGGACGAAAAATGGAGAACCTTCTTTCTCCGAAATTCTGATCCAAGAAAATTATTACCCTATTTATCTTAGATTCAATCCTGGGGCTCATATCTCCGAGAATGGATCCAAACTTCTTGAGTTAGTGAAGAAGGTCCTGGAAGATCCTGAACTAAAAAGTAAAAAATTCGATGTAGTTTCCTATAGCCAAGGCGGCCTTATTCTTAGAAGCGCATTGTATTCTTCAAAAAAAGAGGGGAATCCACTTTCTTCTAATATTCAAAAAGTATTATTTATTAGTTCTCCTGACGGAGGTTCTTATATTGAAAAAGTTGGATTCTGGTTGGGTCTGGGGGCAGAAGCTCTACCTGTGTTTCCAGTCCAGCTAGTCGGTTATATCGGAAACCAAAGAAGTGAAGCAATGAAGGACCTCTCTCACGGAATTATCAGAGAGGAAGATTGGAAAGAAGGCACACATTTAGGCAGATACGGAAAAGAAAAATATTTCGGCGAACTGGATGACATAGATGCCTATCAGATCTACAGTTTTGTTTCCGAAGAAGAAGGAGACTGGTCTTCTTGGATCGGAGACGGTATCGTAGAAAAACCAAGTCTTACTCTTTTGAGCGATTCTATATTTCGTAAGAAGTCTAATCCGGACACTAGAGTCAAGATTCTAAAAGGGTTATCTCATTATCAGATTATGCCTTCTGCTGAACTAAGGGAATATTTTACTAAAATCTTTTTAGGAAAGTAAAAGGTTTATTTAACCCAGCCTTTCTTTTTATATTCTTCGTATCCTAATTTTAAGGCGTCTTTGATCTGAGCGAAAAGGACAGGGTCTTTCTTCTTTATATAAAAACAACTTTTGCCTTTTAAACATTTCAGAAGTTCGGGTTGGAAGACCTTTTTTATTTCCGGTTGAGAATATACGGGCATAAAATAAAATCCTACATACCCTTTTTGAACAAGTATCCCCGCGAAATAAACCTCGGGCTTTTTTTTGCCGTTTACTTCGATTTCCATTTCGCTCACCAAGCCGTATTGACCTCCAGTGTCCTCTCTTTCTTTGAGGCTTCCCTTTTTATAGGGTTTCATCAGCTTCTTGATCTCTTCAAAAATCGGAATTAGTTCCGGCTGTCCTGGAGATTTGTCTTCGTATTTGATCCCTCGTTTAGGGGAAGAGTTTGTCTTTTGGGACTTCTTCTTAGCTGGCATAATGTCCGTATTTTGCGGACCTTCTTCCAATGAAACAAGTTGTTTTCATATCGTCTATTCGGAGAAAAACAAAACCGTACAATTCTTTATAAGTTATGGATCAGGCGCTTCTTATAAATATATTATATAAATTTAATGTATGAGCAATCACTCACTGAACTCTGTTTGTTTGTAGTCATACTAATTGATAAATAAATTATAAATAACGATCGTTCTTCATAAAAATGAACATATATAAGCCGCTTATAAGAAGAAGCTTGTTACAAGTTAAGCCTTCAAAATATTATGCATCCACAGAAGTAAAAAAGGTGAATGGAAATATGAAGAGAAAATTAATCATGCTTACCGTTTTGCTGATAAGCTTGTCTTCGACTAGTTTGTTTGCAAGCAGGGGAGCAGTAACTGAAAGTCCGATCGATATATTCGAAAAGTCTGCGGAAGCAAAATCACTCGCTGTGCAAAGACAAGTACAAGTAGCGGCCAACCTACCTGTACACCAGGCTTTGTTTTACGGCACACACAATTCTTATAACAGCAAGGCGTATGCAGGACCTTTCTTTTCTTACGCTTTTCCGAATCAACAGTTGTCTCTTACAGACCAGTTGAGATTGGGAGCTAGGTTTATAGAATTAGATATTCATTATTATCTGAGCACGAATTTCAAAAACGATTTCTTGCTTTGTCATGCTCAATCCAACGATTTAGGATGTAATGTATTCGATCGTCCTGCAACCAAAGGACTGGAAGAGATTCGTAACTGGATTTCTTCTCCACAGAACAGAAACGAAGTTTTGGTTCTGTATTTCGAGGATTATCTGGATGGAAGACAGGACGAGTTCCTTGGAATCGTAAGAAGTTATTTGGATCCGTATCTTTACAGATACAGCGGCTCTTGCGGAGATATTCCGAGCGCTGCGAATATGCCTAAACTGAAGGATCTGGTTTCCTCTAACAGAAGGATCCTGATGATGAGCAACGGTTGTTACGACGGAGCTTGGAACCAATACTCAAAAAGGATTTTCTTTGGGAATAATACAATCAGCCCGAAAGCTTTCCAAGGTTATCCTAGCTGTAATTGGGACAGAAATGTATATAATAACACTATGACTCGTGTTTTTAACGATAGCACCAACTACTTTGGCGTCTATGATGGCGTAAAAGAAAGTGGAGTATTCACTAACGACAATATCGCTCAGATGTTGGCTTGTGGGATCAGCGTATTCGGAATTGACCAATTCAGTCCGGATTTTGCAAAACAAGGACTTTGGTCTTGGGATTATGCTGAGCCTAACGATTATGGTGGCGCAGAAGATTGCCTCCAGATCGTAGGAAGTGGACGTTGGAACGACAACAAATGTTCCAATAGTTATCGTTACGCTTGTAAAGATGGAAGTGGCAACTGGGCAATCACTGAAGCTTCCGGAAATTGGGCAAACGGAAAGAGCGCATGTTCTTCCAGAGGCTGGAACTTCTCCTCTCCTGTAACTCCATATGAGAACAAAAAACTCCAAGAGGCAAAATCGGCTAAGGGAGTTTCAGAAGTCTGGGCAAATCTCACCGACCAGTACTCGGAAGGATACTGGGAAGCCGGAAGATAATCTACTATACTTCCTGCTTAAACGCGAGAACGGGATCTTCGAGAATTCGGGGTCCCGTTTTTTTATTTTTGGGCCAAATTCACCAAAATTTTATCGTCGACTTAAACATTATAAAAACGGATAATTTACGAAGAATAAAAGTTTTATGTCGGCCTTTTTAAAGGGTCCGGAGCTTAATTTAGGAAAAGTTTCAGATTTATGGTCCAATCTTTCTTTAAAATTTTATTTGCCGAAGATAACGAAAGTTCTGCCGAGCTACTCATTCATTTTTTAGAAAGGTTCAATTTCGAAGTGGACCATGTCGTGGACGGGATGGCAGCAGAGCTTAAATTAAGAAAAACCAAATATGATTTTATCCTATTGGATAATATGATGCCCGTACTTTCCGGGGTCCGCCTGGCAAGTAAGGTCCCAGACCTGAATAAAAATACCCCCATTGTCTTTTTAACTGCAAGTAATGAAAAAGAAGATGTGGTGGCAGCGGCTCATAGCAAACAACTTGTGGGTTATATCTTAAAACCTTTCGATCCTGAAAAACTTTTACAAAAGATTGTTTCCGTCCTAAAGATCCCGAATGAGCTGATCATAGACAAAAAGAAATATCCATTTTCCATTGAAAGGACCCAAAACGTATCTTACGGAAATGGAGTAAAACTCATCGGTTGTCCTTTCCAAAAAAATGCGGAGAAGATCGCTCAAGAGATCGCATTCATCCTAAAGGAACTCCCAGGAGTTCGTAAGTTTTTCATCGAAGTGGGAGAAGAATTCTATTATCACAAAAAAGCCCAAGAGATCCTGGGCTCCCTTGTGACCCGTCTGGCCTCCAAATACGAGATCAAAGAAGAAGATATTCTCATACTTTCTTCTTAATTTTTTTGGAACCGACTTTTTAGGCTCCGGTCCCAGGTGCATAAAGAGGAGAAATGAATGTTTCGCAAAATTACGAAAATAACCGCGATTTTGTTGGTGTTGGGGACAACTGCCCTTCTGACTCAAGGCTGCCATCATAAATGGATGTCTCATGAGAAAAGAGCCAATTATATCGTCAAAAAACTTAAATCCGAATTGGATTTAACGGATACACAAGCTGCGACCCTTGATAAAATTAAAGAGGACGTACTTGCAAAACGTAAAGAGCTTAAGATGGGCGGACACTTCTTACCTAAAGAAGCAGTAGAAGAACTTCGTGCTGACAAATTGAATCCTGAAAAATGGAACAAACTGGGCGAAGAAAGAGAAAAAAAGATCGCAGCTCTTAGAGTATATTTCACCAAAAAGGCAGTGGAATTCCACACGGTATTAACCCCCGAACAAAGAGGCAAACTGGCGGATCTAATCCTTAAGTTCCAAAGTAAATTCGATAAGGAAGACGAGGATTAATTTCCAAAGTTCTTCGGAGGTAAAATGGGAGAGGCAGAATTTTCCCGCTTCGTAGAGGAAACCAGGGAGATCGTCTTAGCGGCGATCTCCCGTTACTTGTATGAACGCTTTGCATATGCGATCGACGACGTCGCACAGGAAACATATCTTCGTGCTTATAAGGCATTACAAAAAGGTCAATTCAGAGGAGACTCTAAGTTAACTACTTGGTTGTATACAATTGCCAGAAATGAATCCATTCGGATGAATGAAAATCTGGTAAGAGAAGAAACCAAGGCGGAGAAGGCCGGAAAAAGATCGGAAGAAGATTCCAGAAGTTTCGCTTTTGAAAGAGAACAACCGGAGGACAGAGAAAATCTTCCTACTTGGGAAAAAGCAAAACTTTGGATTGGCAATCTACCGGAAGCGTATAGAAGTGTGATTCAATATTATCTTTCCGGATATTCCGAAAAAGAGATCGCCGAAGTCCTGGGAGTTCCTGCCGGAACTGTAAAATCCAGGGCAGCTAGAGGAAAGGAAATGTTGCGAAGAATGCAGAACTCCGAAAAAAGAGAAGGAGGAGAAGTATGGGGAAAATATTAAAAGATTGTCTGCCAATGAAGGAAGAGATCGAAAAAAGAAAATCGGATCCGAACTGGTCCAAAAATTTAGCTTCTTGTGTAATCGATAGATACACAAAAGAAGAAAGTTCTAAAAAGCTGATTCGATTCCCGATCAGAAATGTACTGGCGGTAGCAGCCGCACTCCTCTTAGGCATTTCTATCGGATGGTATTCTTTTTCCGGGCAACTCAGCACAGAAGATGAATATTATCTTGGTGTTTCTTCTATTTTAGAAGGCGAATCTTATCTCTCCACTCTGGAAGAATAAACAGATCGGGCCTCGATTTCGAGGCCCGTCATTCTCTCCATATATATAGTATGAATGCTGCGGAGTAAAAATTCCGGGAAGTATTCTGCTATATCCAAAAAATTACAATCACTCTAAACATTCTACTACACGTAGCTCCTATATTCCCCAGGAGGAAAATGTTTATGAAAAATCTATCACTCACAGTTCTGGACGGTTTTTTAACCGTGGACCCGGAATTAAAGAAGACCCAGGCAGGAAAGTCCGTCACAAATTTTACCGTGGCTGTTAACCATAACTACAAAAGAACTGAAGGAGAAGAATCCGAGGTCTCGTACGTGGACGTGGAAGTTTGGGAAAGGCTCGCAGAAAATTGTTCCGAGTATCTCAAAAAAGGGAAAAAGGTAACCGTAATCGGGCATTTAAAACAGGATAGATGGAAAAATCAGGAAGGCCAATCCCGCTCCAAGGTCAAAGTAATAGCGGACGAGGTTCGATTCGACAGCTTCGGCGATAGAAAAGAAAAAGAAGCGGCATAACATCCTCACAGGGTCGAGGCCTTGGGGGATTTCCAAGGCCTCACCTTTCTTGACGATTCGGGTCGGTCCTTGGTTTATGTAGGAAAAGAATGCTTACTATCATATGGGCCGGGGGACAACCGGGAAAAATTTCGGAATTAAAAAGGATGACCCAAGCAGAATGGGATATTCTTCGCAATGATCTTCCGACTAACGTAAAAACTTATATAGACTGCGACGAAGATACCGTCCTAATTTCTCATCCAGACTTTTCGCAAAAGGAATTGGTAGAGATCTCTAATTTCGAAGGCCTTAAATTTTCAAATGGTTTAATCCCAGTGATCACCAAGGACGAGAAAGGTCTGATTCTGATGCAGGCCTTCTCCGATATAGAAAGTTTAGAACTGAGCAAAAAAGAATCTCTGGGAATATACTTCAGTAGATCTAGGAACCAACTTTGGAGAAAGGGGGACACTTCCGGGCATATCCAAAAACTGAAAAGAATCTTAGCACCCAAAGACGGAAGTTTTGTGGTGTACGAAGTAGAGCAAGAAGGTGCAGCTTGTCACGAAGGGTTCTATTCTTGTTTTTTCAGAGAGCAGGATAGATATGGGACTAAAAACTTAGTTCCGGAGATCCCTTTTTTGGGGAAGTAGAGGTTCCGTAAAAAGGAGTTTTCGCCGATAGAAATATTAGGCATGCAGTTATGATTTTTAAAAATACATTCGTGAGAAGGTCCGTTGTTTTATTAGGCATACTTATTCTTTCTGGGATTGTTGCCTTCTTCGTTGTGGATGAGATCAAAGGAGGAGCCGTAGGTGCGGGCCAGGTAAAGGTGGACATCATCGTAGAACCGGGCGATTCTCCTGCAGAAGTTACGGAAAATCTTTCCAAAAACGGATTATTAAAGTCTTCTAAATATTTCCTTTTTCTAATTAAAGCAACCAGGTCCGCGGGAAAGATCAAAGCTGGTTTGTATGAGATCAACGATGGAATGGACGCACGTAAGGTCCTGCAAGTGATCACGGAAGGAAAAGTAAAGCTCGTCACATTTACGGTTCCGGAAGGTTATAATAACCGCCAGATTGGTGACTTATTAGTTAAGAAAAACTTAATTAAGACCAGGGCAGACTTTTTGAATGCAGCTTCCAGAACGGAATTATTGAGAGAATTTAAAATTCCTGCAAATAATGCAGAAGGGTATCTGTTCCCCGAGACCTACAGCGTTCCTGTGAATTTTCCTGCTGATAAGATCGCTAGAATGATGATCAAAAGATTTTATGTTAGATTGGAGAAGGTTCCTGGCGCTAAGGAATTAGATCCTAAAAAACTACATGAGATCGTAGTTCTTGCATCTGTTGTGGAAAGAGAAGCCAAAAAAAATGAAGAAAGACCTTTGATGGCCGGTGTTTTCTTAAATCGTTTAAAACAAGATATTCCTTTGGAGTCTTGTGCTACTATTCAGTATCTTTTTGATAAACCACATCCTCGTATTTTCGAAAAGGATCTGAAGATTGTTTCTCCTTATAATACTTATATGAACAAAGGATATCCGCCTGGTCCAATTTCCAATCCAGGCCAACCTTCTTTGGAAGCAGCACTTATGCCGAGCAAGACAGAGTATCTATTCTTCTTATTAAAACCGGATGGATTTCATTACTTCTCTAAAAGTTTTAAAGAACATGCCGAAGCTAAGAAAAAGTACATCGACGTTCTTTACGAATAGAGGATTGCACATGAATTCCCCTGTAGAAGAAATCGTTTCCGTCTCGGAACAACTAAAAGAGGTCCAAAGAGCTTTGGATCTTTTTAAGGAAAAACAGCAAAAGAGAGAATCTGCGAGCGATGCTGCGATAGAGTTTGTGGAAAAGGCAAGTTTGGTTTTGGACAGAGCTGAAAAAAAAGAGATCCTTCTGACGGATGATCAAAAGAGAAGGATCCGGAATAATCTGTTAAAGATCAGATCTTCTCTGGTTCGTAATATGGAAGGTTGATGTAGGAACTCCTACAAGCTTTCATTTCAAGGAAGAAGGGACCTTCTTTCGGACATTCTGTCTCATTTCTTCCCGAGACTTGGATTCAAAAACTTAAATGACAGGCCGAAACGGCCCCAGGTTATAGTATTTTGAGTAATATTTCCCAATAATCGGTAGGAACAAATGATGGCAACGAAAGCTCCGACGGACTCTTCGGCGGCAAAACAGGCTTTAAGCAAGTCTTCAGCAATAATCGAACAAGTAACCAAGGCCTTAGCGGCCAAATGTAGCTCCAATGGAAAAGTTTCCGTTTCCAAAATGGACCAAAACCAATTCGTACAATACCAAATTGCTTGGTTGACCTCCGAACAAAAGATCGCAGAAAACTTTATCGACTACGCTTGGAACGATTCACTCGGAACAGGTGAGCTTGAAAAATTGATGGCTCAGGTTTTCGCTGCAGAAGCTGTTACCCATATCCGTTCCGAGTTCACTTCCAGAGCTTCCGAATACGGAATTTCAACCCAAGAATTAGTTTCTAAATTATTCGACGACGCTACTAACAAGTTCTTAGAAGAATCCAGTGCGATCGAAAATTATAATCATATTGCTGATCTAATCGCTTCTTCCGGAAGTTTTGGAGCTTATGGTTTGAGCGAAGACCACGAAATGTTCCGCCAGACTTTCAAACAGTTTGCGGAAGAAGTGGTAGCTCCTAAAGCAGAGCATGTTCACCGTCACGACGATATCGTTCCAGAAGAGATCATCCAAGGTTTAAGAGACATGGGATGTTTCGGTCTTTGTATTCCTGAAACTTACGGTGGATTACAACCGAACGATAAAGCGGATAATATTTCCATGCTAGTCGTAACCGAAGAACTTTCCAGAGGATCTTTGGGAATCGCAGGATCTTTAATCACTCGTCCTGAAATTCTTTCTAAAGCATTATTAAAAGGTGGAACCGACGCTCAAAAAGAGAAGTGGCTTCCTTTGATCGCTTCCGGAGAGAAGATGGGTGGTATCATGGTAACAGAACCTAATTACGGTTCAGACGTTGCCGGAGTTTCCGTAACTGCTAAAAAAGTGGACGGAGGCTGGTCTATCAATGGTGTTAAGACCTGGTGTACTTTTGCGGGTTATGCAAACCTTCTTCTTATCCTTGTAAGAACAGAAAGTGATCCTGAGTTAAAACACAAAGGTCTTTCTATCGTTCTTGCGGAGAAGCCAAGCTTTACCGGCCATGAATTCGATTATAAACAAGATGGCGGCGGAAGAATTTCCGGAAAAGCGATCGGAACTATCGGCTACCGCGGTATGCACTCTTTCGAAGTTTCTTTCGAGGACTATTTCGTTCCGGAAGAGAACCTGATCGGTGGAGAAGCAGGCAGAGGAAAAGGATTCTATTTCCAAATGGAAGGTTTTTCCGGCGGAAGAATCCAAACTGCAGCTCGCGCAAACGGCGTCATGCAAGCAGCTTTAGAAGCAGGTCTTCGTTACGCTCAAGAGAGACAAGTTTTCCAAAAACCTATCTTCGATTATAACTTAACCAAGTATAAGATCGCACGTATGGCGATGATCGTTCAGGCTTCTCGCCAGTTCACCAATACTGTAGCAAAACTTTTAGACGACCACAAAGGACAAATGGAAGCAACTTTGATCAAGTTCTACGCTTCTAAAGTTGCTGAATGGGTAACAAGAGAAGCTATGCAGATCCACGGAGGAATGGGATACGCGGAAGAATACGCGGTTTCTCGCTATTTCGTAGATGCTCGAGTATTCTCTATCTTTGAAGGAGCGGAAGAAGTGATGGCTCTTAGAGTAATTGCAAAATCTCTAATGGACCAATACTCAGCTTAAACTTCTTCTAAAACTCTGAAGAATAAAAAAAGGAAGTCGAAAGACTTCCTTTTTTTATTTAATGGGCCTTCTTCTTATCGGTGGCCCGCGGAGAGATATTAAACAAGCCGCGCTTGAAGAACTTAACTAGCGAGTTGTTCAACGAAGGCCAGAATGTCAGAATTATCCCTTTCCAAAAACTCAAGAGTTCTTTCTACAAGATGATCCAAGTAATAGCTTGGGTTGTGATAATCTCTTAGGAAAGATTTTACTTGTTCTATCTTTTCCTCAGGGATCCTATCTTCCAGAACGATCTGAGCTAGTGCATAAATTCCGAATGCGGATTTGAATGGATCGTTTAAAGAAGAAATGGAGATGATCTCATCTATATCAATTTCTTTGAATGTAGGGATTAGGTCTCCGATAAGTTCCAAGGCTCCTGTCGGAATAGTCCTATCCAAGGACTTTACATAATTGATGAACAATCTATAAGACTGAGAATCTCCGATACGGGAAAGCATATGAAAGATCCCGGAAAGAAGTCTTTTATGAAATCCCCAGGACAATCTCCCTGAATCCGCCTCTCTGATTGCTTGGTATAAAAAACTCCAAACCAGTTTGTCTCCGGATCTTGCTCTTTCGCATAATTGGTCCAACCAAAGATCGAAGTTCGGATTATCTGATTCCTTTTTAAGGAAATCCATTAGTTCAGAGGGAGTTTGTACAGAGGGGAGAGTAAGGGCAATTTTCGACATAATTGGAAGATACTCCTTTTTAAGATCGGTTTCCAGTCTTTTTACGGGACATGGATTTTTTAATTCCCTTACTCTAGGAATAGTTTCTGTCGCATTAAATTATAGATGTTCTACCTGGCTAACATCTCTGACCGCTCCTGTATGCGCAGAAGTAGTCATCGCGGCATAGGCCCTTAACGCAGCAGAAACAGTTCTTTTTCTGGACTTAGGTTTCCAAGCCTCTTTTCCTTTATCGTTCATTTTATCTCTGCGATCGGAAAGATCCGCGTCACTCACTCTTAAGTGGATGGATCTGTCTGGGATATCTATCTCTATGATATCACCTTCTTCCACTAAACCGATGACTCCGCCTGCCGCCGCTTCTGGAGAAACATGCCCGATAGATAGTCCGGAGGTTCCTCCGGAAAATCTTCCATCGGTCAGAAGTGCGCATGCTTTTCCTAAACCTTTGGATTTCAGATAAGAAGTAGGGTATAACATTTCCTGCATCCCTGGTCCACCTTTTGGACCTTCGTAGCGGATTACAACTACGTCACCTTCTACCACCTCGTTGCCTAGGATTTTGGCCACAGCTTCTTCTTGGCTTTCCATCACTCTAGCTCTTCCTTTGAATTTCCAGATAGACTCATCTACCCCTGCGGTCTTAACGATACAACCTTCAGGTGCGATGTTTCCGTAGAGAACTGCAAGTCCTCCATCTTGAGAATATGCATGTTCTACATCTCGGATACATCCGTTTGCTCTATCTAAGTCCAATTCAGGCCAACGTTTGTCTTGGGAGAAAGCTTCTGTTGTAGGAACTCCACCGGGTGCCGCGGAAAATAATGCGTATGCTTTGGAGTTTGCTTTTTGACGGACGATGTCCCATTCTTCTAAAGCTTTTCCTAATGTTTCCGAGTGAACTGTAGGCACATCTCTATGAATGAGCCCTGCTCTGTCCAATTCGGAAAGTATACCGATGACCCCACCAGCTCTATGAACATCTTCCATATGATATTTTTGGGTGGCAGGTGCCACTTTACAAACGCATGGAACTTTTCTGGAGATCAGATCTATATCGTGCATTTTGAAATTAATTCCGGCTTCGTGAGCCGCCGCTAGAATATGGAGCACAGTGTTTGTGGATCCACCCATCGCAACATCCAATGCCATTGCGTTTTGGAAGGCTTCATAAGTCGCAATATTTCTAGGAAGAACGGATTCATCATCTTGTTCGTAGTATCTTTTTGCAAGTTCAACGATCAGTCTTCCTGCGGTTAAGAAGAGTTGTTTTCTATCCGCATGAGTAGCTAACGTGGAACCGTTCCCTGGAAGAGAAAGTCCTAATGCTTCCGTAAGACAGTTCATTGAGTTTGCAGTGAACATTCCGGAACAAGATCCGCAAGTAGGGCAAGCGGAACGTTCTATTTGTTCTACAAGTTCGTCTGGAACATTTTCATTGGCGGCTTCTACCATTGCGTCGACCAAATCCAATTTTCGAATGTCTCCATTCCAATTTACTTTCCCGGCTTCCATTGGTCCGCCGGAAACAAAAATCGTTGGTATATTCAGTCTTAACGCCGCCATGAGCATTCCTGGTGTGATCTTATCACAGTTGGAAATACAGATAAGTGCATCCGCAGTATGAGCGTTGACCATATATTCTACTGAGTCGGCGATCAGGTCACGGCTTGGCAAAGAGTATAACATTCCGCCATGCCCCATGGCGATCCCATCATCCACTGCGATGGTATTAAATTCTTTTGCGACGGCTCCCGCCTTCTCCACTTCTCTTGCGACCATTTGCCCTAGGTCTTTTAAATGAACATGTCCTGGAACGAACTGAGTGAACGAGTTTGCGATGGCGATGATCGGTTTTCCGAAATCACCTTCTTTCATACCGGTGGCTCTCCAGAGGGCTCTGGCTCCGGCCATATTGCGTCCGTGGGTGGAAGTACGAGATCTTAAGTGAGGCATATTGAATGCTCCCTGGTGTAAGTTTAGACGTCGAGTTTTTTCCGAAAGGAGAAACGAACTTGGAAAAGGCACAGTTCTTGCTAATTAGTGAACAGAGATGGAATCAAAAGAAGAATTCAGTCGAACCCTGGGCCCTTGGCTACTTTGGGGTTTAGGAGTCGGATACGTAATTTCAGGCATGTATTTCGGTTGGAATCTGGGTTTACCGGTAGGTGGAACCTTAGGGTTGGGAATTGCCACCTTACTGATCATTCTGCTATATGTTTGCTTTTCTTTCAGTTACACAGAACTCGCATGTATGATCCCCAAAGCTGGGGGAGCATTCGACTACGGTAGAGAAGCTCTTGGAAATGCCTGGGCTTATCTCGTTGGCACCGCTCAGTTGATAGAATTTTTATTTGCACCCCCTGCGATTGCAGCGGCGATCGGAGCCTACTTCTCCTTATTTTTGCCGGGAATCGATCCGATCTGGATTGCAATCGTTGCTTATTTGCTCTTTACGATCTTGAATATAATCGGAGTGAAATTCGCAGCATCATTCGAGTTTGGAATTACTATATTAGCAGTTTTTGAATTACTTTTATTTTCAGGGCTTACACTTCCTAGTTTCTCTTGGGAGAAGTTTTCCTCTAATCCATTGCCTAACGGTTGGACAGGGGCATTGTCTTCTTTACCATTTGCAGTTTGGTTTTTCTTGGCGATAGAAGGAGTAGCAAATGTCGCGGAAGAAACCAAAGATCCTCAAAAAAATATACTGATCGGATTTGGATCTGCATTAGGCACCTTAGTTGCACTTTGTGGGATGGTATTTTTTTCTTCTATTGGAGTAGGGGGATGGGAGATGATCGTGTATCCTGAACCGGGAGCTGCTGCCTCCGATTATCCTTTGCCTCTCGCATTACGTAAATTATACGGGGAATCCGGTTGGGCATTCCATCTTTTAATTACGATCGGACTATTTGGACTCATTGCCTCTTTTCATGGGATCATTTTGGCCGGGGGAAGAGCCAGTTTCGAATTTGGAAGAGCGAACTTTCTTCCTAAATTTTTTGGAAAGATCCATCCTAGATTCAAAACACCCGCTAATGCTTTGATGGCAAATACGATCTTCGGGATCGCGGCATTATGTACCGGAAAAACATCCGAGCTGATTACGTTGTCTGCATTCGGTGCATTACTTTTATATTTTTGTTCTATGATCAGCTTCTTTGTGCTCCGGAAAAAACAACCAGACAGAGAAAGACCGTTCATGGTTCCGGGAGGGAAAATTTTACCTTCTATCGCGCTTGTTCTGTCTGCAATTGTATTAAGCGTATCCGCCTGGCAACATCCGATCTTGTTTGGGATCTTCGTTTTGATCTTAGGAAGCGGATTAGTTTGGGCAAGGTCCGCGATTTTTGCAAAATAAAAAGGCAAATTTCTTGATTTGGGATTTTTCGGAATTAGAGTAAGTCGGATCGATAGAAGAAGAAATTCCGATCAAAGATCTGCATAATAAAATAGGAAATCAATATGGGTTACAAAACCGTTCTTGGTAGGAAGTCCTACGTATTTCCTGACTTAAAAACATTATTGGCGAAGGCGAGTCCGCTACGTTCCGGAGACCAATTGGCCGGGATTGCAGCCTCTACTCAGGAAGAAAGAGTGGCTGCCCAAATGTCTTTGGCAGATCTACATCTATCAGAATTTCTGAATATAGAATTGATCCCAGGAGAAAATGATGAGGTTACTCGGCTGATTTTTGATTCTCATGATCGATCAGCATTTTCCAAAATTTCCTCCTTTACTGTAGGAGAATTCCGCGACTTTCTTTTGAAAGAAAATACGGACTCCGAATTGATCTCAAAGATCCGAGACGGGATCACTCCTGAGATGGCTGCTGCTGTTTCCAAACTCATGTCCAATCAGGATTTGATCTTGGTTTCTAAAAAATCTCCTGTAGTGACCAAGTTTCGAAATACGATCGGTCTTCCTGGGAGATTGTCCGCACGTTTACAGCCCAATCATCCCACAGATGATCCTAAAGGAATTGCCGCTAGCATCTTGGATGGGCTTTTATTAGGAAGCGGAGACGCTGTGATCGGGATCAACCCGGCGACCGATAATGTTCCTACTGTAATTGCACTTCTTAGGATGATAGATTCTATCATCCAAAAATATTCTATTCCAACTCAGTCTTGCGTGCTCTGCCATGTAACCACTTCTATAAAAGCAATGGAAGAAGGTGCTCCTCTTGATCTGGTATTCCAATCTATAGGTGGAAGTGAGGCTCTGAATAAAAGTTTCGGAGTGAACTTAAGTATTTTAGAAGAATCCAGGCAGATGGCTTTGGAACTGAACAGAGGAACTGTTGGAAATAATGTGATGTATTTCGAAACGGGACAAGGGAGTGGATTGTCTGCGGGTGCTCATTTCGGTGTGGACCAACAAACCTTAGAGGCGAGGGCATATGCAGTCGCAAAAAAATTCGATCCACTTCTTGTGAATACGGTTGTTGGTTTTATAGGACCTGAATATCTATATAATGGAAAACAAATATTAAGGGCAGGCTTAGAAGATCATTTTTGCGGAAAACTTTTGGGCCTTCCGATGGGTGTGGACGTATGTTACACTAATCATGCAGATGCGGACCAAGACGATATGGATACATTGCTCACATTGCTTGGAGCGGCCGGATGTAATTATATTATGGGAGTTCCAGGCGCGGATGATGTGATGTTGTCCTATCAAAGTACTTCGTTCCATGACGCATTGTATCTTCGACAAATTTTCGGGCTTAAACCTGCTCCCGAGTTTGAATCTTGGCTTTTGGAGAAAGGGCTTTTTGAATCTAGCAAACAATTCCTTCCTAAAGAAAATCCGGGCAAACTTCTACTCGAAGGAATATTAGAGGATAAGGCCGGATGAGTTCTAAAGAATTTTGGAAAAGTTTAACTTCTGCCAGGATCGGTATCGGAAGATCCGGTGGCTCCATCCCAACTTCCGAACTTCTAAAATTCAGATTGGATCATGCAAGGGCAAGAGATGCAGTTTTAGAAGAGCCTAATTTTGATACGTTGAATTTAGGCCTCGAAAAAATTTTCCAACCATTAGGGATCGAGATTCTTGGAGCAGAAAGTTTAGCAAAGAGCAGAGAAGAATATTTACTCAGACCTGATTTGGGTCGCAGGATTTCGGAACCTTCCCGGTCCAGATTAGAATCTAAAAAGGGAAAGTATGATTTGGTATTGATAGGAGTAGATGGACTTTCTGCAAAAGCAATCGATTCGAATTTGGTTTCATTCTTACAAGTTTTGGTGCCGATTTTATCCGAACAAAAATATAAAATGGCACCATTCGTTTTGGGAAGACTGGGAAGGGTTGCTATTGGAGACGAGGTAGGAGAAATATTAGGGGCCAAGGCTGTTGTATTGCTTATAGGAGAACGGCCTGGACTTTCTTCTGCGGATAGTTTGGGGATGTATCTGACCTTTGATCCTAAGTTAGGCAAAACAGACGAAAGTCGAAATTGTATTTCGAATATACGGCCGGATGGCTTAGATTTCCATAAGGCTTCCTTAAAAACCGCTTATTTACTTTCGGAATCTCTCAAACGAGGTATATCCGGAGTGGATTTAAAAGATGAAATGACTCCTGATTTCTTGGAATCCGGTTCCAAAGATAGTATCTCGAACGGTTCTTAGCAAGGTTTAGGTCGTTTTATCACAAACGAATCGAGTTTATAAAAGATTTCCAGCCTCAGCGGAAAATTTAATAAATCCTTTGAATATTACAAATTCGACTTGAATCCGTATCCTCAAAGGAATAGATTTTATACAATGAACTAAATCGGGAAAGATTCATATTCTTCTCGATAGGCGAAAAGGGAAAAAAGATGTATAAGAATAATATAGAATTCATTATTAACTCAACTAACAAGGATGAGCCGATGTACGGTATCCTAGCTTTGGTAAGTGATACTTTGGAATCTATGAAAGCGGATATTGCTTCTCAGAGAGTGGATGAAGAACAAAAGAAAGCGTTTCGTTCTGCCATGAAAGATATGATCTCCGGTTTGATTAAACTGAATGGGATCGTAGAAGGTATGGGCCAGAGGGTTAGGTAAAAGCCTGATCTTCAATCCTTTCCTAAAAATAACCGAATTCCCTTCGCAATTGTTTGCAAGGTCCTCGCCATCAAACCTTCTAACTTGGTTTGCAGGAATAATTCCATAATCAATTTCCTGAGAGCTAGATCAAAAGGAAGGTTAAAATCATTCCAGTCTACTCCGAAGCGGAAGGGATAAGATTCGGATTCCTCTTCTTCTCCTAAACCTGTATGCAATAAGGTCCCTTCGAAGTCTGTATGATGCTCGTCTATATGACGGAATTCTAAAGTAAGATGAACCTGCTTTTTGAATAGAGGCAATGGGATAATTTCCAGTCCTGCTAATTCTCCCCAAGTGATTCCACTCAATGTAAGATATCCCCTGTCTCCACCTTTTAGTGTTCCTGTTCTGAGTAGACCTTCTCTCCCGAGCCTGCAAGAGCCTATTCTGCTTCTAAAAAGAATTTCTAATGGAGAGCCTGCATCCAGGACCCCGTTCTCTATTTTGATGTCTCGGATCTGTATATTAAATACCGGAGTTAAGGTCTTATCCTCGATGTCTATACTGGAATGGGAAACCTTCTCCAATTTGAACTGGATCCTTCCTCTTTTGGGAAGGTATTCGATCTTTTTGCGAGATTCCACTCTATTAGTATAATCCATATGAAAGGAGCGTACATTTACTCCTCTAAATATTAATTTTCCTTTAAATAGATTGGAAAATGAGATTCTGAAATGTACAAAACTCCCTTTCGCATGTACAATATCCGTTCCGAGTTCTCCTGGGAAGAAAATCGTAAAATGTCTGGCCCAAACCCAAAGCCCTGGTAATAAGACGCCGGGAGTCAACCAGCGGAATTTGAATAGCCTGAAGGATATTATATTTACTAGAAGTTGTATGAAGGGGCCACTTAGTATAAATTGAAGACCTAAGTAGCCGAATAATAGTAATAGGATCGGAAATGGCATGGGAGAGAGGGCGACTTGAAACTCAGTCCTCGTCGCCGTCCGTATATTTATTATCTATGTTTTTCTTATCCATGGAAGAAATTTCCAGCTCCTTGGCTAGATCTTCCAAAAATTCTTTTTCTCTATCCGTAAATTTGCCGTCAGTCGTTACGATACATACTGCATCTTCGTAAAAGTTTACAGCTAATACTGGATTTCCTTCCGCAAAGTCTGTGATCATTTTAATGGGAAGCGGTGACTCGAATACTTCGGATAATTCTTCGATGATCTCTGCTTTTTGGTCTTGGTGATGATCGAAGATACAATCCTTATCGAACATAGCTTTTACCATTTGTCCGACTAGGTTTCCTTCTTTTCTATGAAAGACTCCGTCTGCATGACAAGAATATGACCAAAGACTAACTAGCACCTTGGCGTAATTCATCTTGAGTTGAAAAATCTCGGTTTCTCTATCCAGACTTTTCTGAAATTTTTCGTAAAACTCATGGCCTGGTAAAACTTTGCTAGCCAAGGATGAAACCCTTTCCATTTTAATGCCTTCCCTTTAAGGGCTTCCCCGTTTTTCCGTTGTATTTTAACCCAACCTGCGGTTTTGCAATGAAAATCCATGTTGATTTTGGGGGAATTTTTCTCAACCTGACTATGTGAGTTCCGAATCAAAACGAAAGATCCTCGTTACTTCCGCTTTGCCTTACGCGAATGGTCCGATTCATTTAGGCCATGTTTTGGAAGCGATCCAAACTGATATTTATGTTCGTTACCAAAAATCTTTAGGCAATGAGTGTTATTTTTTCTGTGCGGACGATACGCATGGCACACCCATCATGCTTGCTGCAAGAAAAGAAGGGATCAGTCCGGAAGCATTGATCGATCGTGTTAGAACGGAACATTACCGAGATCTCTCCGGCTTTTTAGTCGAATATGATAATTATTATACCACGAACTCGGAAGAAAATCGAATCCTTTCCGAGGAAATTTATCTTTCTTTAAAAGGTAAAGGTCATATTGCTGAAAGAGAGATCGAACAGGCATATTGTGATACGGATAAGATGTTCCTTCCGGATCGTTTTATCAAAGGTACTTGTCCGAATTGTGGAACCCAGGACCAGTACGGAGATAGTTGCGAAAATTGTGGTGCTACTTATTCTCCCAAAGATCTGAAAGATTCCCATTGTTCTTTATGCGGCAATCCACCCGTTAGTCGAAATTCTAAACATATCTTTTTCAAATTGGGAGATTTTGAGAAATATCTTTCCAATTGGGTCGAAAAAGGTTCTCATGTAGCGGAAGGCGTTCGTAAAAAACTAAAAGAATGGTTCGAGGCAGGGCTCCAGGATTGGGATATTTCTCGTGACGGACCTTATTTCGGTTTTAAGATACCTGGTGAGACCGAAAAATATTTTTATGTTTGGTTGGATGCTCCCATAGGTTATATGGCTTCCAGTTTGAATTATTTCAAAGGGGATCGTAAAAAATTCGATTCTTTCTGGAAGGATGAAAAAACGGAGATCTCTCATTTTATAGGAAAAGATATATTATATTTTCATACTTTATTCTGGCCTGCTACCTTAGAAGGCGGAGGATATCGTTCTCCTACTCAGGTCCATGTTCACGGTTTTATTACTGTGAACGGGGAGAAGATGTCTAAATCCAGAGGGACCTTTATCAAAGCCGATGGTTACCTGAAACATTTGGACCCGGAACATCTTCGTTTTTATTTGGCGGGGAAACTGGGACCAGGAATGGACGATCTGGATCTTTCTTTTGACGATTATACTGCAAAAGTAAATTCGGACTTTGTAGGGAATTTCGTGAACCTGGTTTCCAGAGTCGCCACTTCTATATTAGATAAACTTGATAGAAATCTCGGAAGTTTGGATGCAGACGGAAAAAAAATTCTGGATGAACTTAGAAGTTCCGAATCCAAGATTAAAGAATGGTATGAGACTCGAAATTATACCAGGGTAATGAAAGAATGTTCTCGCTTGGGTGATATCGCAAACAAGTATGTAAACGATCTTGCTCCTTGGATCCAAATTAAATCCGATATGGAAGCTGCTCGCAAAACTGTGACAGTCGCTTTGAACGCAGCCAGAATTCTTTCCATTTATTTGTATCCTGTTCTTCCTAAATCGGGAGAGAAGGTGTATAAAATTTTAGGTTTAAATAAAAAACCTGAGTTTGCAGATCTTACTTCCGATCTGGAAAAAACAAAAGTATCCGCATATGAAATGATCACCAAACGTGTAGAGGAAAAATCAATTCAAACCATGTTAGAAGAAAACACTTTGGAAACTAAATCCGCCCAACCTACAACTCCTGCCGTCGCTCCTAAAACGGAAGGAGTTTTGGAAATTTCTATCGAGGATCTAAGCAAAGTAGATCTTAGAGTTGGTAAAATTATAGAAGCCGGTCCTGTAGAAGGCGCCGACAAATTGGTCCAAGTAAAATTGGATCTGGGTGCTCTTGGAACTAAGAATGTTTTTGCAGGTATTAAGGCTTCTTACCAACCTCAGGACCTTCTTGGATTGACTATCGTTGCGGTTGCTAACTTGAAGCCAAGAAAGATGAAGTTCGGAGTTTCAGAAGCCATGCTTTTGGCCTCTGGAGAAGGTGAGAACTTAAGTCTTTTTGTGCCTCATAGAGGCGCTAATCCCGGCGATAAATTGAAATAAACTCAGTCTAACAGCTAGTAGGAACGAACTTGCCTTTAGAATTAGACATCTCCTATAGTTTTCAAAGGCTTTTGGAAAAGAGTAGGGCGGTCTCCGGCCGCTTGGTCTCTCGTCAGCTCACATTTATCATAGATTCCTTTTTAAGGACTAGGTTCGAAAAGTCTTCCGGCATTTTAAAAAAAGGGGAAGAAGTCGCAGTAATCGCCTTAGGCGGTTACGGTCGAATGGAAATGGCTCCTCATTCGGATGTAGATATATTATATTTACATAATGGAGTTCCGGATTCCAAACTTTCGGAGATCATTTCTTCCATTAATACCTATCTTTACGATTCCGGAAAAGAAGTAGGGCATACTTGCAGGACTATCAAGGAATCCTTTCGTTATCTGGATGATATGTCCAGCTTTCATGCTGTTTTGGATAGCCGATTCCTAACAGGCTCCAAAGAGCTATTTAAAAAGTACCAAGAGGAATTCTTAGCAAAACTTCCTCCTAAGTTTGCTACCAGATACAACCAAGCAAAAGAAGATCAGCTTTCGGAAAGGTTTTTGAGAGAAGGAAGACCCATTCTTCTTTCGGAACCGAATTTAAAAACGGATCTCTGCGGTTTGAGAGATATTCAATATCTATATTGGACCGAAAAATCCAGAAGCCCGATCCGTTCCTTAGGTGGACTGGCAGTCCTTCCATTTTTCCAAAGCGGAGAAGTCCAAGCCTTGGAAGAAGCGTATGATTTTCTGATCCGAGTCAGAACTGCACTTCATATTCTCACTGGAAGAAAACATGACCGTTTAGATCTGAATCTCCAGCCAGAGGTTGCTGAGTATTTAGGCTTCGGTAAAAAAGAAGATATGCAAACTATAGAGAAGTTTATGAACACTCTCTATAGTCATCAGAAGAATATATTTTTTATTGTTCGTGTATATCTGGATTCGTTACTCGCGGCTCAGAAAAAAGGAGAAGCCCAAAATTTCGACTATGAAGGAGTCCGATTTTTAAAGATCGGAAATACGATCTTTCCGCCCAGCGAAGGAAATCTTTTCGCGGATCCTCATACATTATATAAAGATATTTTACTTACTTTCAGAATGCTCCAAGAGACAGGCTTTGAGATTTCGGGTGGATTATTGAGTGAGATCAGGTTCGCTTCTCACTTTCTGGACGATGATTTTAGATATTCTGCGGAAGTGAATGGAGGATTTATCCGTATTCTTCAGAATAAAAAAGAAAGAGGAAGAATATTGAAATTAATGCATGAATGCCAGGTGCTCGGAGCTCTTCTGCCTGAGTTCGGCGCATGTACGAATTTTCCTTTATTCAGTTATCATCACGAGTTCACTGTGGATGAACATACTCTTCTGATCTTGCATGAGTTGGATCGTTTGGACAAGGGAGAGTTCGAAGATAGAGAGATTTCTGAAGTTTACGGAGAATGTGATAAGACCGAAATTTTGGCTTTAGCAATTCTTCTTCATGATGCTGGAAAAGTAAAAGAAGGTGATCATTCGGAGTACGGCGCAGAACTTGCTGTTTCCGTCGGATCTCGTCTAGGTTTATCGGAAGAAGATACGGATCTATTTCGATTCCTGGTCGAAAAACATATCTTGATGTCGGAACTTTCTTCCAAAAGAGATATTTCGGATAAGTTACTGATACGCAATTTTGCGAGAACTGTTTCTAATCCGGATAGATTGAAACTTTTATACGTTCTTACCATCATAGATACCAAATCTGTGGGAGCAAATGTTCTTACTAATTGGAAGAAGGCTATCTTAAACGAACTTTATCGAAACTCTATAAACTTCTTCCAAACGAATCGAACCGATTCCGAAGGCCCTCATGGAGAAGAAGAAAGGATCGCTCTTGCAAAGGACTTGGTCGCTTATCTGACTGAAAAAGAAGGACAAGATTCTAAAATATCTAAAACAATCGCTTCCTTTGCATATTCGGTTATCCCGGAAAGTTTTTTAAAAACTGTATCGAATCGAAAAATATTAAAATATTTTAAATCGATTACTTCTTTGAGTCAGGACGGAGATTCCGATCTACTTTTGGCTTTGGAACAAGATCCAGCTTTTGTAACGGTAGAAGTAGTAAGCCGTAATATTCCTGAGATCTTATTGGATTTATGTTGTTCTGTTTCTTCGGAAGGTTTGAGCCTGGTCGGAATGCAGAGTTATACTTTCGAAGAATTCCAGATCCATATTCTTCAAGTAACGGACCCCCAGGGCAGTGGTAATATTTCTTCTGAAAAACTTTCCAGAATGGAAGGTAAACTCAGATTAATGGCTTCTGGGGAATTACAAAGGGATAGTATCGCCTTTGAAAGAACTGAATGGAATCCACGTAAGACGATACCGGAAAGCATCATCAATCGTTCTGTTCGCTTTTCCAACCAAGATGTTACAGATACTACCATCATGGAAGTCCGAATGCCTGATATGGTCGGTTTGGTGTATCGGATCTTGAGAAAAGTATTCGATTTCGGTTTAAAAGTTTCTCATTTAAGGGTTTCAACTTCAGCGGATTATGCTTATGACTCATTCTATCTCCAGACTAAGGACGGAGAACAGGTCAAAGATGCAGAATTGTTAAAATCCCTAGAAGATAAGATCTTGAGAATCCAGCCGGTGGAAAGGATGACAGGGGAACTTGTTTTTTAAAAATGGTCCCCAGTATGGATTCGGGCAGTCGTTCCACAGTCACTTCTAAAAGAAAAAAAGAAGCCACAACATCTGTTAGGTCGATCAAAAAGCCTAATCTTCCCCGCCGCGGTAAAAAGATGGACGCGGACTGGTGGAAGAACGCAGTCGTTTATCAGATTTATCCAAGAAGTTTTAAAGATGCGAATGGGGATGGTATCGGCGATTTAGAAGGTATCATTCAAAAATTAGATTATCTGAACGACGGAACTCCGAACTCCCTCGGCATTGACGCAATCTGGCTTTCTCCTATTTATCCATCTCCTATGTATGATTTCGGATACGATATTTCGGATTACGAAAGTATCGATCCTGTCTTTGGAGACTTAGAAACATTTAGACGTTTATTAAAAGAAGCGCATAAACGTAAGATCAGGATCATCATGGACCTGGTTGCGAATCATACATCTCACCAACATCCTTGGTTTTTAGAATCTAAATCTTCCAAAGACAATCCTAAGAGAGATTGGTATATTTGGAGAGATCCTATAAATGGAAAACCTCCTAATAATTGGATGGGAACTTTCGGGGGAAGAGCCTGGACCCTAGATAAAACTACAGATCAGTATTATTATCATTCTTTCTTAGCGGAACAACCGGATTTGAACTGGAGAAATCCAGAAGTTAAAAAAGCGATCTTCTCTATGGTCAAAAATTGGCTGGATTTGGGAGTAGATGGTTTCCGTCTGGATGTTGTAAATCTATTCGTTAAAGATTCAGAGTTAAGAAGTAACCCTCGCAAACGATGGATCGCAAGACCATTCGATCAACAAAATCATATTTATGATCGTGATCGTCCGGAGATGCACGATATCTTAAAAGATCTCAGAAAACTTTTGGATTCGTACGGAGATAGAATGTCCGTAGGAGAAGTGATGATGGAGCCGCCAGGCACAAGCGCACTTCCTGCTTCTTATTATGGCCCAAAAGGTGACGAACTTCATCTGGCATTTAACTTTGCTTTCTTTTACACTCCTTGGAAGGCCGAAAAATTCAGGGATGTTATCAAAGAATGGGAGAAGTATCTCCGAGATAAAGGTTGGCCGAATTATACATTAAGTAATCATGATTTCCGTAGGCATATCTCTAGATATTCCAAAGGAAGAGAGACCACAGCTCGCGCAAAGATCGCAGCTCTAATGCTTTTGACTCTAAGAGGAACTCCGTTCTTATATTATGGCGAAGAACTTGGAATGATGGACGAAAGAGTCCCTAAAAATCGCATCCAAGATCCTGTCGGAATCAGATACTGGCCGGTCTATCCAAGTCGAGACAATTGTAGACTCCCTATGTGTTGGTCTGGAGATGTGAACGGAGGATTTAGCAAGGGAGAACCTTGGCTTCCCGTTTTTTCCAGATACGAATCCGTAAACGTGGAAACTCAGTCCAGATCTATCGAAAGTTTATTAAATTTTTATAAAAAACTAATATGGCTCAGAAAAGGGAATGAGATCCTGAAAAAAGGGACTCTTGCCCTGGATTACGATTCTCCTCCCGGTGTTTTGCAATATACCAGGGAATTCGAAAAGAAAAAATGCCTCATCATTTTGAACTTTGAGAATGAATCCAAAAAGATCGTAGCAAATGCGAACCGCACCGCTCAGATACTTATCTCTACTCATAGAAAGCCGGAGAAAATGGAAATCCCTGTGGTATTCGAGATCGCTCCATATGAAGGTTTGGTTTTAGAATATTAAGGGTTTGAAATTTCGAAAAAACGCGAAATTGCCCTTTTTAAATTTTTTCACCTCCGGTTTTTATTTATCCTTAAAATCGGATCGTCTTTCTGTCTGAATTTTACGATTTCGGAATAACTCCATAATAGGGGTTTCTCGAATGAAATATTTGGCCGTTTTACTCTTCTTTTCTTCCTATAGCGTTCTCTTTGCTCAATCTGCATCTCCTTGTCTTGAACCGGAGAGTCTACCTTCGAAACCGACAAAAGTTTTGGTAAAGCGAGAAGATCCATCAATTCTAAGAAGGGAAAACGAGGAACAATTCCTACTCCCAATGGATTTTATGAAATCCAAAACAAAAAACGTAAAAATTCCAACCGAAGTCAAAGAAGGAATTTTCATAACGGTTACTTATATTCATTCCATATGTAAAACGTCTGCGTATGATCAGCTAAGATTGGATCAGGAAAGAAAAAAGGAATTATTGAGAATTTTTCCTAAACTGGACAAGAACACGTTAGTGGAATGGAAAGAAACAAAATACGACTCTTGCGGTGAAAAAGAAAATACTTCGGATAAATTTCACGGCTTCGCGATACATTATAGACCAAAACCTTCTGAAGAAACATGGAAGAAGGAAAAAGATATTCTATTCGGAAAAAAACCAGAACGTTCCGTTGAAAGTCGCTCCGAATCTTGTGTTGCCGAATCGGGAACTTCTCCACAATTCCAGAAGGACGAAATCGTTTCGAAAGTTTTAGAAAGAAAAAAGGAATGGGATGGAGCGATTGTAGGGGATCTTACCGGAAGTATGTTTCCTTATACGCAGCAATTATTCCTTTATTTCAAATTACAGACTCTTAAGAAGATCGAAAAATTTTTCGTTTTTTTCAATGACGGGGATAATACTCCCGATGGGAAAAAAGTGGTGGGAAAGACCGGAGGTATCTATTTCCAGAAATTGAAAGTATACGAGGAATTGGAAAAATTAGCGAAGGCTACGATCAGCGGAGGATACGGAGGTGACGGTCCGGAAAACGATATCGAAGCATTGATCAAAGCGCAAGAGGTTTGCCCTGATTGTAAAGAGCTGATCTTAATTGCGGATAATTTTTCAACAATGAGAGACTATTCTTTGATGGGTAAGATTCAAAAGCCGGTAAGGGTTGTACTATGCGGCTCCTATGCAGGAATTAATACGGAGTATCTAGATCTAGCTAGAAATACGAAAGGATCTGTTCATACAATAGAAGAGGATTTGGAAAACCTGATGGAGTTGAACGAAGGTCAAACGATTGAATTGAACAAAAAAAAATATGTATTGGAGAAAGGCAGGTTTAAACCGATCCGATCCATTTAAAACGAACGACGTTTAACGAATTTTACTTATATTAGAAAATTTAAAAAATAGTCGCAGTTCGTATGATTTACCCTAATATAGTTTTAAGTAAGATTACTATTAGGGAATTATATGAATCATCCACTACGTTTAGCAGAAAACCCGGGTTTATCTTCTTACGACTTAACCGGTTATAAAGGAAATAGAGGTAAAAATTTTTACGAAGAGGACAAGATCCTCCAGAGAGTGATAGAAAGATATTCTTCCGATTATAAACCGGATCATAAAAAAGCCATGTTGGATCATCTCAAAGGTTATGGAGAGTTGGTCGGTGGAATTTTAGACGAACTCACAGAGGCTTCGCATAAGGAAGGTAAATACGGAGAAGTAGTAAAATACGATCGAACCGGAAATCGTATAGACCATATCGCTTATTCTCACGAACAAAAACTTTCCAGAAAAATCTCCTATGATTACGGAATTGTTAATTTAGATTTTCATGATGAATGGAAATTTCCTTTTACGGATCTTCATAGACAGGCTTTGACTTATCTTGCCAACCAAAATGGAGAAGGTGGAGTAACCTGTCCCTTAGCAATGACGGAAGGTATGATACGAGTTCTGCAGGGGATCGGAACAGAAGAACAGAAAAAAAAATATCTTCCTTTAGTAGCTGGGAAGGGTTCCTATTCCCATTTTATGGCGGGACAATATGTGACCGAAAGAGTGGGCGGAAGTAATGTAGGCGCAAACCGCACAATCGCACGCAAAGGTGAGAATGGAAAATGGATCCTGAATGGAGAAAAATGGTTTTGCTCCAATCCCGGAGATCTTTGGGTCACAACGGCAAAGATAGAAGATACCGAAACAGTAGGATTATTCTTGGTTCCAAGGATCAAAGATAATGGTGAGCTGAACGGTCATCATATATTAAGAAAAAAAGATATTATAGGCTCAAAAGGAAAACTCACAGTAGAGATAGTGTATGAGGATCTGGAGGCCGAGGCTTTAGGAAGACCTGCTCACGGAATTGCAAACCTCATTCGTTATGTGATCCGAACATCTCGGGTTCATGTGGGTCTTGCCGCTTCGGGAATGTCCAGACGGGCTTTCATGGAAGCTAGAGAATATTCCAGATACAGAACAGCTTATGGTAAGAAGATCCAGGATTTTCCCGCTTATTCCAGAGAACTCGCAGAAATGAGGATCTTGTATGCTGCTTTGGTCATGCCGATTTTTCGCGGGATTGATTGGACTCAAAAGGGAATTTTAGCGGAACAAATCTCTACTCCTCTAATGAAATATAGATCTTCTTCTCTTTCTTCTCAGATCACTCATAGAGCGATCATGGCATTAGGCGGTTCTGGGATCATCGGCGATTACACTTGTTTGCCAAGACTTCATAATGATTGTATCATCAATGAAACTTGGGAAGGTACTCACTTGATCATCACAGACCATGCACTTGGTGCGATGAATCGCGCAAAGATTAGAGATTCTTTCGTTTCCGAATTAAAGAAAAATTTTGACTCCGCTAAAAAATACCCCGAACTAAAAGCGGCTGCTCAGTTAGGAGAAGATCTTTTATTCGATTGGAATAAGAGCATTGAAGAAAAGCCAAGAGAATGGAAGGAAACTTATAGAGTGGATCTTTCCGACCAGGCTTACGGGGCTCTTGTTCTTTCCGAGTTTTTAGAGCAGGCGGTTTTTGATAGAGTGTCCGGCTCTAAAAGATCCAGATTCGATTCTTTTGCAAAAGGTTTCGGGGCTTTCCTATTTAGGACAATTCCAAAAGCCACGGGAGATTATGATTCTTTCCGTTTGGAACAAGAAGAAGTGGATGAGATCGTTAACTGGTGATTTTCACCGCGACAGCGATACGTAGAATGCGATAGCAGTCACGGCCGATAAGAATTATATTCAGGATATTGAATATGTTTTGCCGTGATCGGAGCGAATGCGTAGTTCGTAGTAGCGCGGCCCTCGCGTGAGCGGGGGAGTCGCCCAAGAACTTGCTGCGGAAGGAATCGCTCCAATAAGTTGCGAGTTTCCTCCCGTAGCGTGAATAAAATTTTAAGCCAATTTAGGGGCAAAAACTTTCTCCATGTGTGCCTGTGGAATTGCTCCCACCACCTTTTCAGCGATTTCTCCACCTTTGAATAACATCAGAGTCGGAATGGATTGAACTCCGTATTGCTGAGCCAATTCAGGTTTTTCGTCTATATTGACTTTTACTACGGTGACTTGGCCTTGGTGAGCTTGTGCGAATTTTTCCAGCTCAGGGGCTACCATTTTACAGGGACCGCACCATTCGGCCCAGAAATCTACTAGGATGGGTTTATCATGAGTTTTGAGAAGTTCGTTAAATGAACCAGGCATTGTGTTTTCCATACGAAGATTAGACCCATTCTAAATCGAATCGGACAATCCGTTTTTGGAGGTTTGGAGAATTTTTCGAAAAACTTCATGGTCCCGCGCGCTCGCGGGCTTTAAGAGTTTGAGTGGATTTTAGCCTAGTAAATTTCGAAGCGCTGCTTCCAGATTCGGGTATCTGAATTTATACCCCAGTTCTTGGAGCCTTTTTGGCACCACTCTTTGGCCATGTGTTGCCACGATGGCACCTTCGCCGAACGCGAGTGAGAGTGCGAAAGAAGGCACTCTAGTGAATGAAGGTCTTCCTAGAGTTTTTGCCAAAGTTTTACTGAACTGCTCATTGGAAAGAGGTTCAGGGGATACTATATTGAAAGCTCCTCTTGCTTCTTCTTTTCTGATGAGGAACATAATTGCAGCGAGCTGGTCTTCGATATGGACCCAAGAGAGGATTTGGTTTCCGCTTCCGATTGGGCCGCCCGCAAATAATTTGAATGCAGGCAACATTGTGGCCAGTGCTCCACCTTCGGTGGTTAATACGACTCCAGTTCTTAATAGAACTGTTCGGATACCTGCTTTTTCCGCTTCTAAGGCTTCTTCTTCCCAATCTTTGCAAAGGTTTCCTAACTCGTCGTCCGCTGCAGGACTATCTTCGTCGAAGGGCGGTGTTCCCGCATCATACGATCCGTAAATTCCGATCGCGGAAGAATTGAATAATGTTTTGGGCGCGAAGTCACCTAAAGAGGTGAGTCTTCCGACTAAATCCCTGGTGAAATCTACACGAGAAGAACGAATCCTTTGTTTGTATTCAGGAGTCCAGCGAACCCCCGCGATTGGTTCTCCTGCGAGGTTGATAAGAACATTGACTCCTTCTAAATCTGCTCTGGTGGGGAGTGAACCAATTCTAACGTCCCATTCTGAAATTCTTTGGAGTCTAGGCGGCAATTTTCCACTTCTACTGAAGATGCGGACTCTATGTCCTTCTGCCTTCAAGCGGATCGCCAACATGGATCCTATGAGTCCCGTGCCGCCGGTAATTCCAATAAGCATTTCGCGAACCGCCTTTTTTGAAATTTCTTTCCGAGATCATAATTCGAAATCGGTTTTCTTTCGACAAGAAGAAAGGAAATCCTTCTTGCTTCTCGGTTAGGAAATCGGCATCTTTGGATGCAGTGGATTTTTTTAAATTGAACGCCGTTTCAAAAATTTGGGCAGCCGTTTTTGTCGCCGGGCTGGCTTTTTCTAATTATTATTTATATTCTACCACGAGTTCCAAGTTGGAATCCTATAAATCAGAGCCTCCTTTTTTACGATTCGATTTCACTGACTCCTATTTGGTGGATCGTTCTTCTCAGGCGCCTTATTTGGCCGACGGGAATTTGGATACGGAGTGGAGAAAGTTAAGACCTTCTTCCATGAAAATGGATTTTGATTTGGAACTCAGACTTTCTCATCGTCTGAAGTCCGGGGTTTATATTCCGACCAATTGGAAGGGTTTGAAAGTAATCGCTTGCTCTAAAAATACTCCACCTCTTTCTCTCAAAGTTTTAGAAAGAGAAGCAATCAATGTGGATAAGGAATCCAGGCTTCCCAACGACACAGAATATAGTTCTATCGTTTTGGATTTTTCCGGATCCGAAATTGCAACGGTTCTTTTGAAGAAGGATGCGGATTCTGTTCCTCAAAAAGAATATCCGAACGGGATTTGGATTTGGGCAGTGCAAGGTACTTTTGAAACTGTTGGTCCTGATTCTTGTATTAGAGATATCCAACTCTTTGAATAAACTTTTACGGTGATCATATGAGCTTTTCTGAAACCGGCAGGATCGATTTACCAGAATATAAAGCTCGGAGCCGCGAAAGTTTTTTTACATTTGTATCCGTCGCCGTTTTCAGCATCGCAGTTTTTGAAGAAATCCGGACCTTATTTATAGTTCCTATTCTGCTCCTTCTTTTCTTGCTAATCGGGTTTCAATTCAAATGGAAATCATTATTCTATCTAAATATCCCATTATTCGTATTATCTTTTATTAATATATTTCCTTATGCCAAAAATCTTTGGCCTGGAACATTGATTGTTGCTTTAATTTTTTACTTCCTATTTTTTACAAAAATTCGAAAGACCGGACTATTGCGTTGGTGGACTAAGGGGGAAGTTTCCAAACAGGTTTTAGGATTTTCTGTTCTATTTATTCTGTCCGCAAGTATCGCTTTATTTTTTTGGTTTTATCTTTTGAATCCTGATATCAGCGATATCAAAGAGAATTTTCCAAAGGGAGACGTTCCTCTACTTATCGCGGCAGGAATCGGCTTTGCTATCTTAAATGCGGCGGCAGAAGAGTTTTTATTCAGAGGGATCTTGTTTGAGTCATTACTGAGCGCAAAGTTTTCACTTTTTTGGGCTCTCGTTTTCCAGGCTTTCAGTTTTGGGATCTTACATCTACATGGATTCCCGAGAGGCTGGGTAGGTGTCGGACTCGCTGGGATTTATGGTTTGATGACGGGGCTTATCCGAATTTTGAGTAAGGGAATTTATTACCCGGTGCTAGTGCATATTTTTGCAGATATTACGATAGCGATTATTGTTTTGTTTTTTACTAAATGATCCAAGGTCTACTATAGATTTCCTTTCTCGTTCTTTGGATTTATAGTTGCTTTTAGCAACTATTCTGAATATTATTTTCTTATGAAAGATTATGTAGATTCTATTCGTGAATTTAATAGATATTATACGAACGCTTTGGGGCTTTTAAATAATCATTTCTTAAACAGCGACTATTCTCTGACCGAAGCTAGATTATTATACGAGATCGGACATTCTAAAAATACTACTGCGGGCCAACTGGTTCGTTTATTAAATTTGGACAAAGGTTATCTAAGCAGAACGATCCAACAATTTGAGAAGAAGGGGATCCTAAAAAGAACTCCTAAGAGAGACGATTCTCGTATTCTTCATTTGGAATTAACAAAAAAAGGAAGAGAAGTCTTGTCCAAATTGATCGTTGCTTCTAATTCCCAAATCGGAGGTTTGATCGCAAATTGTTCGGAGCAGGATAAAAAGGAACTAGTCTCTTCTATGAATTTTGTTATTAGAGTCCTATCCAAGGAAGTATCTCCCGTAATCTATCGGGAAGCAAGAACCGGCGATCTAGGTTATATGATCCACAGACAAGCAGTATTGTACCGAGACGAGTACAAGTTTAATGATTCGTTCGAAGAATATTTGATACTGGGAATGTCGGAATATCTAAAACATAAAACCGAATTCGATAAGGTTTGGGTCGCGGAAGTGGACGGAAATATTGCAGGAGCTATATCTATCATTCACTCCGACAAGAATCTTTCCCAGATCCGTTGGTTTTATACGGAACCGAAATTTAGAAATTTAGGGATCGGGAAAAATTTACTAAAACTTGTAGTGGATTATGCAAAATCCAAAAACGTTTCTATTTTTCTTTGGACCTTGAGCAATTTGGATGCTGCTAGAAATTTATATAAACGTTTCGGTTTTGTTCGTTCCGAATCCAAAGCGAATCAGATTTGGAAAAAAGATTTAACGGAAGAGAAATGGGAGCTGGGATGAACTATGCTTGCTTCAAGCCTCAATTTCTTATTAAGCTGATTTGATTGTTAAAGATTAGAGGAAAATTGGGGTGAACGACGGGGCTTGCCGTTACGCAGTCTCGCATCCTGCTCGACTTGGCTCCACGGCGTCTTTTGCACTCGCTTCGCCATCCTGGCTCGCGGCGCGTTTGCGACGCTCTCTACGGATCGCTGCAAACGCTTGCGTGCAAAAGCTTCAAGCCTCAATTTCTTATTAAGCTGATTTGATTGTTAAAGATTAGAAGAAAATTGGGGTGAACGACGGGGCTTGAACCCGCGACAGCCAGAACCACAATCTGGAGCTCTACCAACTGAGCTACGTCCACCATGTTTGGTGACCCGAGAGGGATTCGAACCCCCGACCCACTGCTTAGAAGGCAGTTGCTCTATCCAACTGAGCTACCGAGTCTTTTGTTTTGTAAAAGAGGGATTCGGGATGACAGGAGTTGAACCTGCGACCCTCTGTACCCAAAACAGATGCGCTACCACTGCGCTACATCCCGGATCGAAGTCCATGATTTCGCGGAAGGGCGCAGTGTCAAGTCGCTTGTCTATTTGTTTGAGCTAGTTTTTTCAGATGCTCCAAAATGATGTCTTCCATGGGAGCTTTGGTAATGGCTTTTTCGAAGGCTTTTCTGGCCTCTTCCTGTTTTCCCAATTTGCTGAGCAGAACTCCAAAAGAATCCAAATAGGCTGGATTTTCAGGATCCAATTGCAGAGCCCTCTTGATATTTTCCATGGCCAGTTTGAGCTCTTCCGGATTCGGTTCTTTTCCCTCTAAAAGCAGATATGCCACCGAATTTAGGCTGTTTTTTTGCTCGGGTCTCAGTCGTAGAATTCTGAGGTGAGTCTCAATTGCGGCTTTTGTGTCCCCGGATTTTTCCAATGCAGATGCTTTTAGGGAAAGAAGAATGATATCATCGAGTGAAAGTTTGAGACGTTCTTCCGTTTTTGCCAGTGCGGTTTTATAATCTCCGGTCCGGATCAAAGAATAGATCATCATTCTAAACGCGTTATCTCTTTCGGAAAATTTAGGAAATTCTTCCAATAATTCCTCTATGATGGAGACACATTTTTTGTGATTTCCGGTCCTGGAACAGCATATTGCAAAATTATAAAGTAGTTCCGGATCCTTTCCTGTTTCGGACATTTCCCGATCGATCAATGTAAGAGCGATCGTATAATTCTCTTTTAGGATTTCAGTGAAAATCCTTCTTTTAGCTGGGATTTTTCTCGGAGTTTTCTTTTCCATTTACTTCGATTTGACCCGGATCCTTTTTTTAAAATCTTCCAATTCAAGGGAAGAAGTTTGATCTAAACTTAAAGGAGTGATCGGTATTTTTCCACGGAAGAATATATCGAAATCAGTACCTTCTTCAGGAACATGTCCTAGGTCAGATCCTCCTAAGAAAAAGTCGGAGATCCCGCCTATGATCGGTTTAGATTCATAAGTATCGACATAGGTCCTTCTGCCCAACTTAGCTAGTTCTATAGAAGAAAGTGAGTTCTCGAATTTTTCAGGAATATTAATATTATAAACAGTTCCTGGAATAAATTCCTCGATCCATGAATTCAGAATTTCACGGACCAATTCAGCTTCTTTAATATAATCGTAGTTTTTATCCCAATTTCCGGAACTGACAGCCACACTTTTTCTATTGTGAATGGCGCCATGTCTTGCGGCACCTACAGTTCCGGAATAATGCACGTCATGCCCCATATTCACTCCTCGGTTGATTCCGGAGAGAACCAAGTCGATTTTAGGGAAGATATTTCCATGAAGTCCTATGTTCACGCAGTCTACAGGAAATCCGTCTACGATATAATGGTTTTCATTCACTCTTTCCACTCTCAATGAATCATGAATGCTCAACGCCATAGAAGTTGCAGATCGTTCTTTTAGAGGGGCAATCAAATAGGTATTATGTTCTTTTCCTAAAACTTTTTCCAAAGCAAGGATCCCGTTGGAGGAGATCCCATCGTCGTTGGTAATTAGAATATTCATATTATATGTTACGGAAGAGAAGGATTGAAAGATGTGATCATCGCTGAATACATCGATAATGGCAGAAAGAATGTCACAAGGAATGTGAAAATATTGATACGAAGGGAATCCTTAAACTTCAGATCGTAAATATAAGAAGTCCCTCGAACCAGCACAGTCATAAACAATCCGTAATGGATGGAATACAAAGTAATCACTCCGAATCCGCCTTTTACTCCTAATTGTGCCAGAAGAATGGCCCAAGCAGCGTTTGAAATAAAAAGAGAAAGAGAAAGACTCACAAATCTAAAAGTAATATTTGCATTTCCCTTCTTCCCGCTGGACTGAGCCAATCCATCGACAATAAATGCGATCGCATAAGGTAAAAGTATGAAGAATAACAAGTGGGTCGCCGCTGCAGTAGCGAATTGTCCGAAACTTCTGCCGGTGAATGGAGGAGTGATAAAAACATAACCTGCTCCTGCGCTCGCCGAAGCAAGTAGAAGAACTAAGATGCCGACTACTTTGAGGGGATAGGTTCCCCAAGAAGAAATTACATTTTCCACTCGAAACGGTTCGAATAATACCGCATCTAAAAGATCTATAAATCTGCTGAATAATTCTTTCAACACAGGATGATTACCATGCCATCGATTGAGGATATAAAACTAAAACTGGAGAACGTTTGAGTTCCTGAAGAAGTGCTTTTTCTCCGCCAAAAAATCCTCCAGACTTCGCTTGCATAAGCTGGAAGAACCTGTCCCAAGGATTTACTTCTTCTTCGAATAAAGGGAGAGTCCCGTCATAATTACAAAGTTTAGAAAGTTCCGCTAAGGCTTCTCTTCTGCCGCCTATATCATCCACGAGTTTATTTCGGAATGCATCTTGCCCTGAGTAGATCCGTCCTTCTGCCAATGCTTCTACAAATTTCACCGTTTGGTTTCTTCCTTTAGCTACATCTTCTATAAATTCTTCGTATGTATCGGAGAGCATTTTTTGGATCATCGCATCTTCTTCCGGAGTATTGTCTCGGAAAAGAGAAAGTGAATCTTTGTATTTTCCTTCTTTAAAAGTGCGGACTTTTACTCCGTATCTTTCTAAAAGCCCTTTGATATTCGGCGCGATCGCAATTACTCCGATAGAGCCGGTCAAGGTTCCGCCTAACGCGAAAATTTTATCTGATGCAGAGGCTATATAATATCCACCGGAAGCAGCGATATCCTTCATTGATACCACAACCTTTTTGTTTTTCTCTTTTCGTAGATACATTAGCTCTTTATAGATCTCTTGAGAAGCGCCGACGGATCCCCCCGGTGAGTTAATCTCAACCAAAATGCCTACGATATTGGTGTCGTCTTCTATCGATCTAAGCTGTTCTAATATGGTTTGAGCTCCTGCAGAATCATAGCTGGAATGTCCTGAATGGATCTCTCCTTCTATTTTGATTAGAGCTGCTCCCAATCTGTCGGTCCCGAATCCGGAACCTGCATCAACTTTCGTTAGTTTGGAAGAAGATACATTGGATACTAAATTGATAAGTCCAACGAACAAGGAAAGGATGGTGACTACAAAGGTGACTGCTAATGCGATACGATTTCGGTCCACAATTAGAGTGGATCTCGGTACCGATCCCCTGTCAATGAAATAGCGGGGTTTGTATATCCGATTTGGGTAAGGTCCAGTTTATGGGAATAGCAAAACAAAAGTTTTTCTACGAATTTCATTTGCCATACTTATTAAAAAATTGAGTATGGTGTTCTGATTTTTCCTATGATGAAGGGTCCTTTGTTTATAAAGTTTTTATTCTTAATTCTTTTTTCTTTAACTATCCAAAATTGTTCCTCATTTGGAGAGGTTGTCATTTTTCGGGACAGCTTTAAAAAGGCTCATATAGTTAATCTAAAATTGTCTCTAGAATCGCATGAGATCCAACCGGACAGTTGGAGTCTTTATAAAGTGATTTTGGATTTTACCAGAGAGATCGGCATTGAAAAGACGGTGCCAACGATCGTTCGATTTAATGTCTACGGGTCACGCTTGGACAATTCACTTGAAAGGACCGGTTTTATCAGAATAGGAAATAAAAATGAAAATCTAATTTTCGGGAATCTCACGTCTCAAGCAATTACAACAACGAGTTATAGGGCCGGAGGAGTGGATAGTGCTGGAAAACAGGTCGCCGGAGGTGCAAGTACTAAGGTGAACAGGGAGTTCACTGGAACATTCTTATTAACTCTTGAGCAAGAGAAAGAAATCCTATCCTCGAAAAATTTAGTGATTCGATTTTATGCAGGAGCTTGGCCCGTTACTGTTTCATTCCAAGAAGATGATTTAGAAACTTTAAAATATTACCTGAGGGCAAAGCCTGGAATGGAGCAGGATTGACATTTTTGTATATTATTAGTTCGGAATAAAGTATAAATCTAAAGATATTTCCCCTCATAGAACGTTATCCAAAATGAGATAACGTTCTAATTCAATTTATTATCATAAATTTCGAAAATACTCTCTTGACCTGTCGCAGATTTGCAGGTGATTGGATTCTATATATAAATTGGAGGATCAACTTGTTTAAAAGAATACTCATATTACTCGTTTTATTATCCGCTATGACTGGATGTATGTTCGGCACAGTAAGGGTTACAAAGGATAATTTTAAGAATACTCATAGCGTAAATTTGAAATTGCAACTTAAGGCAGAAGAATCATATCCAGGTACTCTTATCGATTCATTTCTAACTAAATATGTAGTTGAGATGGATTTTACTAGAGAAATCGGTAAGGAAACTCTGGTTCCAACAGTTACGAGAGTAAAGGTACATGCAACAACCATGAATAATCCGATTGAACGTAGTGGTTTTTTGAAAATTGGTGAAAAGAGTATACCATTAGCGTTCGGAAATGTTTCATCGCAAACTGTAACTACTGTTTCAACTAGCACTAACTCGACTCCTAATTATGGATACAATCCATCAACTTCTGCTTCCGGAGGAGTAAAAACTAGTGCAAGCACTGTGCTCCATCTTAATGCCACCTTCCTTCTTAAAAGGGAAGATGAAGAAGCTATATTAAAGTCTAACGGGTTTGCTATTCGTTTATATTCAGGAGCCGAACCAATTACAGTTCCAATTGTAGAAGATGATCTTGAAAAATTCAAAGAATACCTAACCACAAGACCGGAAGACTGAAACTAAACCTACCTAACGCGGGGCCGGTATTATCTGCGGCCTCCCGCTTTCTCACAATATTTTAAACGACTTCGCTTATTAATTTCTTGCCTAAGCGTGTTTTCATTCGTCTCTTAAGGCATCCTTTCGGATAAAGAGGCTTTTATGGAATTTACGATTCGGCCGATCGCAAAGGTCTCGAACTCAAGATCGGAGGTGCAAGACGATTATTGGGCAGAAATCGTTTCCGAGATCGAGTTAGAAGATAATATTCCCACTGAATCCTTGGATGGGATCGAAACATTTTCCCATTTGGAGATCATCTATATCTTTCATAAATCCATCGGAACGGAACCTGTGTTAGGCAGTGAACATCCTAGGGAAAACAAAAGATGGCCTAAAGTTGGTATCTTTGCTCAAAGAAAGAAAAATCGTCCGAATCATATAGGATCTACGATTGTGGAACTTCTAAGAAGGGACGGTAAAAAACTTTTAGTGAAATACTTGGATGCGATTGACGGAACTCCTGTTGTGGATATTAAACCCGTGATGCGTGAATTTTTACCTATGTCCGGGATTACTCAACCGGATTGGTCCAAAGAGTTGATGATAAATTATTGGGAATAATTCTGTCGAATTGGATTGACTTGGACTTAATTTGCCTTAGGTTTTTCGGCCATGGTTTCCATTAGTCGAAAAACGTTTTTGAAATATGGTATTAGTTTCGGAGTCTTTCTCTCAACCTCTCAGGTTTTACAATATTGTAAAAGTTCTTCCAAAGACAGATATGATTATGAAAGAAAGAATCCATTCGATTCCGGATTTCTTTCTGAAAATATTTCTCCAATCCTGAAATCGCTTCGGATCGGGATCACTGCTCCGAACCCTCATAATGTCCAACCTTGGAAATTCAAAATTATAGATGATCATTCTGCACTTTTGTTTGTGGATGAAAAACGTTTATTAAAAGATACCGATCCCAGTTTTAGGCAGATCCATATTGGCCAAGGAACCTTCCTAGAAAACTTAAGTTTAGGAACTCAGGTATTAGGATATTCTACGGAGGTTTCCCTATTTCCGGAAGGGAAATATACGATTGCAGATATCGGCAAAAAACCGATCGCTAAAATTGTTTTGATCAAACAAGAAGATCTTGTCCGAAATCCTTTGTCTGAATTTATTTCGGATAGAGTAACTCGAAGAAGTATTTATGAAGGAGAAGATCTAACACAGGAAGATTTTGAGAAGATCCGAAAAGACTCTGCTATTTTGTATTCTGAACTGAAATTTATTCCCAAAGCAGGATCGGAAAAATTAAGAAAACAATTAGTCGCTGCGATGCAGATGGAAACCGATACTTATAATACGTACGAAGAATCCAGGATTTGGTTTCGCTATAATGACGACGAGATTGGAAAATTCAAAGACGGACTTTCTCTTAGAGCAACAGGAGTTTCCGGTTTGAAATATTATTTTGCTCGAAATTTTTTCTTAAAACCTGGAACTGAAAGTTGGCATTCTCCTGAAAATAAAAAAGCAGGAATGGATATGTTCGCTTCTCAGGTAGAAAGTTCAAAAGGATTTATTTTTTTGAAAACGGATCAAAACGAGATTATTGATTGGATCCAAGCAGGAAGAGATTATCTTCGTTTGCACTTAGCTGTCACTAAAAGTGGATTTTCTCTTCATCCGATGAGCCAGATTTTGCAGGAATATCCCGAAATGGATCCTATTAGAAAAGAATTAGAATCTTCTTTAAAACCCGGAGAAAAGATCCAGATGTTGGTTCGTTTGGGCATGAGTGATTATCACTATTATAGTCCGAGAAGAGATACGAAAGATTTTCTCTTATAAATTCGATGGAGATAAAGATTAAAAGAGTATACGAAGTCCCTTCTAAAGAGGATGGGAAAAGAATTTTGGTGGATCGTCTTTGGCCCAGAGGGATTAGCAAGGAATCCGGTAAAATCGATCTTTGGTTGAAAGAGATCTCTCCCAGTAACGAACTTAGAAAATGGTATAGTCATGACCCGCAACATTGGGCCGAATTCAAAAAAAGATATTGGGCAGAATTAAAATCGAATCTGGAAGGATTAGAAAAATTAAAAGTTTCCTTGGATGAAAAAGTGATCACCTTTTTATATTCTTCCAAAAGTTTGGAATATAATAACGCGATCGCTCTAAAGGAATTTTTGTCGAAATAAATGAATATACTCAAAAAAATCCTATTTTGGTTTGGGGACCTTCTGTTCTTACTCATTCCGTTTTGTATTGTTCTCGCCGAAGCGGGCACTTGCACCCACGGAAATGGCGGCATTTTTCTTTTATTCACCCAAGCAGCTTTTGCAGTTTCCATATTATCTCTTTTTCTAATATGGTTCGGGATTCCTTCTGGAGGTTTGGTCGGTCAAGCGCTCGTATCTTTTCCATTCTTGCTCTGTTTGTATTTTTATATCGCCTACATTCCTGTTTATTTCGTATATTCTACATTACAAAATCACGATTTATGTGTAGTGATCGTTTCCGATCTTACTTTATATAATTCTACGGATGCGGTTGAGAATGGGACCCCAAGTTTGTTTTCCAGAGCCTATGCTATTTTGATGTTATTGCCTGTTTTAGGTAGTTTTTTACCTGTTTATAAATTTTGGAAGGCTGGGTCCTTCTCCAAAAAAGAAAAGAAATAGAAGTTTTTCTCCTCAGTCGAATTGAGGAAATTTAGCCTGAATTTTTCGAATTTCTCATAAAGAATGCGAAGATTCTGTGGATTTTTTGTCGTCAAACAGTGATAACACTAATTTTCCATTGGAGAAAAGAATGAATCGCAATCCCTTATGGGTCCTTCTAGCAACTTTGCTAGTCTCCAGCGCTATTTTCGCTCAAACTTCGCCAGGTACGACCGCTCCTCCGAAATCCACCACACCTAAGGCAGAAACTACTAAACCATCCGGAACAGAAAGAGAATCGTCGTCTGGAGAAAAACCGGATCTATATATCAATTCCCAATCATCCTTCGAATTCAACTCAAAGGATGAAGGTTCCACAGTGGATTATATCGAATACAAGATCGGATCGGGGGATTACACTAAATATGTTTCTTCCATCACATTAGTAAGAGAAGGTTTGACTAAGATCACTTATAGAGCGGTAGATAAAGCGGGAAACAAAGAGCCTGAAAAACATTTTAACGTTCTTGTTGATAATACTCCACCTTCTACCAAGATCACTCCGAGTGCGGCACTTATAGTTCATGAGAATACGAACTATGCTACAAAAACTTTGACTTATTCCGTTACCGCTCAGGATAACCTGGCAGGTGTTCAAGATATCAAAATTTCGATCAATGGTTCCGAACCAAAGGTGTATGATGGTAGACCAATCCAGTTGGAAAAAGCGGGAGTGAATACTATTAAGTTTTCTGCAACTGATAAATCCGGAAATACTTCTACTGATTCTGTTTTGGCAGTGACCGTCGACCAAGAGAAACCTTTGGTAGAACTTTTCGGTTCAGCGCTTGTTACCGTAAAAGATAAAATTTTCGTAAAAAGCGGGAACGCATTTACTATTAAAGCTTCCGATACATTATCCGGAATTAAGCAGATCTTTTACAAAATAGATTCCGGAGAATGGAAGTCCTATGCAGATCCTGTTTCCGTAGAAGCACAAGGAAATCATACGATCGAAGCTAAGTCGGTAGATTCCGTAGGTAATGAAAGCGAAGTTAAGAAGATCGCCTTTATAGTGGATACCACTCCTCCTGAAACTAAAATCCAAAAAGTGGATAATAAACCGAGCGCTCCTGCTCCGGCAGCCAAGCCTGCAAGTCCTTCTGCTTCTTCACCAAGCACAGAAAATTAGAAACCAAAAGGGATCCGTTGAAAATACGGGTCCCTGCCTCTTTCCTCATTTATAGTCTACGTCATACACTTTTTAAAAATCGGCCTTTTGTATGAGGTATTATAAAAAGTTAATAAACTATTTTTCTTGGAGTTCTGATCCGGTCTTCTGCCAATCCGGTCGTAATGCGTTTACTTTAATTTTGAACTCTGCACGGTTTCCTACTCTGTCCGAAGTAAATACCGTGACAGAATGAATTCCTGCGTTGAACCCTATCGGATTTTGATAGGGTTGGACAGGACCATTACCAATCTTATATTCCAATTTTGAAAGTCCTGACCCAGTTCCTGGATCTTCACAACGTATTGCTATAAGGCCATTTTCTTTTAAATAATAGATCCCATCTTCTCTTAGTTTTCCTTCCGTAGGAGCGAATAGGCATACCGGATGTTTTGCATCTATTAACAAAGGGATCTCGGATTGGATATAATTTCCTGCTTTGTCATTTGCTTCCCAACGAAGAATAGAAAGTCCGTCAATGTCTGCGGACGAAATTTTAATCGGCTTCTTAGCTTCTTCTCCGGAAAGAGTTAGATTTACTTCAGCCCCGCTTCCATCTCTTGCAGCAAGATTGATTGTGATCTCTTCCATTCCGGCTCCTTCTTCGGTAACTTGTAATGTAAGTTCTGCTCCGGATTTTATTTCTATTAGGCCAGATTGTCCCTTCTTTTCCCCGATTAAACGGACTTGAGGTGCGGTCGTGTCTTTCAGATATTTTGTTTTTTTAGGTGTTTCTTTATTTCCTAATATATCTTCGGAGTAAAATTCCACCTCGTTCCAACCTTCTTGGGAAAGAGAAATAGATCCTTCATACTTCTGCCATTCCCCTCCATTAACACGATAGTAAGTGGAGACAGGAACTTGCTTTTGCGAATTTGGAGATCCGGGAGAATTGGAAGAAGGTCCGCTTGTTTTAGGATCACCGAGTGAGATTCGCAATTCTTCGGAAGAAGCGACTACTGTAGAAGGTCTTTCTACTTTTACTTTAGGTGCTGCAGCAAATTTATCCGCCAAAGAAATTATGGGAGAAGATACTCCTCTCGCGCCATCCACATTTATTCCAACAACGCGTACGTAAAATTTGGAATCTTGAGAATTGAACTCGTAACGGAAATTTTTGGTCTTATAAAAATGATGAACTCTTAAAAAATCCCTATCTTCGGAAAGTTCTAATAAATAACTTTCAGCGCCTTGGCTGGGCTTCCAACGAAGGCTCACTCTCTGTTGTTCTGAAAATGCCTCTCCTGAAAGAAGAAGCAGGAAAGATAATAAAAATGAAAATTTATATTTTATAATATTCCGATCCAGAATTCTCACTCTAACTCAACCTTTTCGGGAAGTTTTTCCGGTTTGGAAGGAGCCTGTCCTTTTACCACAGTAGTTCCGAATCCTGCAGGGACCGCTACTGTTTTTCCTTCGGCGGAGACTTCTAATTCTCCTTTGTAACATCCTACCGTAGTATTTTCAGGATCTGGAGCATTAACATATAATTCTGTTCCTCTTACTCCTACTACTGCTGTAGGAGTGACTACCATAAATTTGCGGGTATCGTCTCCCGGTTTTTTAGGAGGAACCTTTGCTTCCAGATATCCCGATTTGAGTTCAAGAATTCCTCCATCCTTGTTCAGTTTGTATTCTGAGATGGATTCAGAAGTCGTTTTTACGATCCTAGTTAAAGTTTTTTCTCTGAGTTCTACAACGGTTCCGTTTTTGGTAAATATGATCTTAGAAGAAGAACCTTGTCCTGTCTGGACCCAATCGTCCATATTCAATAATTGGTCTTTAGAAAGTTTGGACCAGCTTGCGGGAAGTCCGGTCGGAGTAAAATCTCTGGAGAATTGGACCTGTCCCTTCTGAAAATCGGCTACCGCCACAGGGCCTGCATTCGGTTTTATAATTTCACCGGTAGCAGAGATGGTGTCCTTTCTTAAAAAGCCTGGAATCAAAAGTGTGGTGCCTTCTCTAATCAAAGAAGGGTTTGGAATTTCATTATATTTTAATAATTCTTTCCAGTTCCTTGGATCTTGTAGAAATTCCTTTGCGATCTTGGATAAAGTATCATTTTTCTTTACCTTATATTCGAAAACGTCTTCATGTACACCTTTTTTAGGCTCCGCAAGTACTCCGATCAGAGAAACGGAGATGAGTAAGATTGCAAAAAATTGAAAAAGTTTAGATCGGGAGATCAAAAAAGGGAATTTCTGGAAAGCCATGGTTTATCCTGGGAAACTAGTTCTATCCTAGTATTAGAAGGGAATCTTGTAGGAATTCCAACAAAATACGGCGCTTAGGCGAAAAAGGAGATGTAAGAATTGGTCGGAATTTCGAGGAAAATGATTGCCTTATTTTCTAAAATTCCAATGATTTGGGCCTCCTTTTTAGGGATCGTTAATGTCGGCTCATCTCCCACCACTTGTTCCAATAGTTTTCGGTTCTACTGTATTTGCTATTTTAGGATATTTTTTCTCTCTTGTTTTAGGCTCTCGAAAAAATTGGATCGGTTCTTCTTTGATCCTATTGGCATTAGCTGCATGGCTTGTATTACAAGGAATTTTAAGCGGGACTGGATTTTATCTAGTCACTGATTCTTTTCCCCCCAGATTTTTATGTATGGTTGTCCCGCCAATCTTGCTTCTACTTTTACTTTTTGTTTTTCCTTCTAGTAAGGCTTGGATGGATCAGATCCCAGGAGAAAATTTAACTTACTTACACCTGGCAAGAATCCCTGTGGAACTTGTTTTATATTGGTTGGCAATGTATGGTTGGGTTCCGATCAGCATGACATTTGCAGGTTGGAATTTCGATATTTTGATCGGACTAACCGCTCCGATTGCGGCTTATTTTATTTTGAATAAACCAATATCTTCTAAAAATTGGATTTTGTTTTGGAATATAGTAGGTCTTGTGTTCTTATTGAATATTGTGATCTTGGGGATCTTATCCGCACCTGGTCCTTTCCAAAAATTGTCTTTTGAAAGACCGAACACTGCGGTTTTTCAATTTCCGTACGTATGGCTGCCTTCTTTTATAGTTCCTTCTGTTTTATTCGCTCATCTTGTTTCTATTCGCAGAAGATTTGTTGCGAGTTGAATTTGGACTTTTCTCCCAAAAATTCGTATTCTAAAATAGTAATTTCTCTTTTTTACATATTTCTATTTACTTTTTGTTTCCCGGACATGATCCGTAAGAAGAAAACAGAAAACGAATGGTTTAAGCTTGAAAAGGTTTTTTATAAAACGGAACCTAAGAAGATAGAAATTTTCATAAAAGGTACGGTAAAAAATCCAGCTCTGATAAGTTTGGAAGGGTTTGAATTAAATGAAAATTCTTCCGATGTTTTATTATTCCAGCATGAAAAGCCGCTTTCTGTTGGATCTGTTCTTTTGAAATTTAGGGTAGAAGCTTCCGAAAACAAAGATTGGATCCGAAAGGTTGGGACGACTCATAAATGGGTCCGAGTCACATTAAAAAACGATAATGGTCTAATCACTCATTTGCAAACAGAAATTTCTGTCCACGAATCCGATAAAAAACAATTCAGAAAAGATCTTTCTTTAGATGCAGAAGGGGAGTTTATTCGTTTGGATGGACGAGACTGGAAATTGATTTCAGATGTGGATAGAATGGATCAGGCATTATTGCAGTACGTGCCCAAGTCGGAATCTTTATTGTTCTGGAATGAAATGCTTTCCATTCATGTTTATAAGGTAAGAGTATCTTCTCCTTCCGAAATTTATTCCTTATTGGAGTCTGGTAAGAAAAAAGAATGCCCGAATATTCTTTGGAATCTGGAGTCTGAAAAATCAGGGAAAATTTCTTATTCTTGGGAACATTCAGGTTGTGGAAAACAATCCACTTCTTCTCAAGTTTCTAAATTGTACAAGGGAGAATTCGGAATTTATAATATTCGATATGATAGAAGAGGGAAAATGGTTCCCGAAGATAAAATACGATGGTCCGAATTGTTAGATCTTCTGCCTTCTAAGTTGGATTGAGATTTTCGAGGTGAATTTATAATCTTTTGTAGGAGTTCCTACATGAGTTAAGGGCGGCCCCCGCCCTGCGTTGGGTTTGGGGGGAGTGGCTCGTGGGAGAGCTGGCATTTCCCTATCACAAAATCATATTTTTTTCAAACGAAATTTATGACATCCAGTTGTAGGAGCTCCAACAGCAAAATTTTTCATTCACGATTTCCGCGAGAGATCGAGCCGGGGTCACAAAAATCGCAAATGCGATTTTTTGACCGGAGGCGAGAGCTCGGTCCGAGCTTGTTTGGTGCGCCCTCGATAAACGCCTCCGGCTATCTCGGGCTCGCTCACTCCTTATGAGTCGTTTGCGAGGACGCGGCCAAGCCCCAAAATTGTGGATTTTTGTTGGAATTCCAACAACGTGAGAAGAGATTTTTTGCCTTGACCGAGATTCGGAAAAGTCCAATCCATGTAATTACACATGTGTAGTTACATATATGTAAATGCACATTATTTCTCTTAGGAGATTCGGTATGGAATTGACGATAGATAAGCCGGTGCTTTCCCCTCATAGTTTTGCTAGGATACGTTTCCAAGATTGTGATCCTTTCGGTCATTTGAATAACGCGAGGTATATGGATTACTTCTTAGAGGCTCGCTCGGAACAGTTGAGGGAAACTGCCAATTTTGATTTTTATGAATATGGATCTAACTCTGGTAAGTCTTGGGTGGTTAGTAAGGTAGAGACTCAATATTTGGAACCGGTCAAACAGAACGATGTCGTAAAAATTGTGACCCGTTTGATCAAGTTGACTCCTGCAACGATCCATAACGAGTATCTGCTTTTAGATAAAGAAGGAAGTCGTTTGAAGGCAGTTTTGAGAGCTCAGTTTTCTTTTATTGATCTGCAAAAGGGACGTCCCGTTCGTCATGATCAAGAAATGATGTCTTTTTTAGGGAGCTTCATATTTGATGAGCCCGGTTTGGAAGACGGTTCATTTGAAGATAGGGTAAAACAGTTGCGGAAACAAGTATCGGAGGGAAAATATTCCCAAGACTAATATTCTTTTTGCTCCTATGTCCAAGAAGCTTCAAAATACGACCGCTCGGAAGTCCGAAAAATTTCCGAGCAAAGCGGATATGTTAAGCGCGGGTTTAAGTTGTGTGAACTTTAATCTGCGTAGGGCATCCCGCGCGGTCACTCAATTTTATGATAGGGAATTGGAGAAGGCGGGCCTTACTTCTCAAAGATTCAGTTTATTGCATACTCTTGGTGCCACTGATGGCCTTGGTCTCGCGGAATTAGCGGACCTTCTCGTTTTAGATAGAACTACTTTGATCCGTAATTTAACTCCTTTAGAAGAGTTAGGTTACGTTGCGGATGTCCCTTCCGAAAATAAAAGAGCTAGAAAAGTGATCTTAACGCAAAAAGGTTTGGAAGCCTTGAGAATTGCTTATCCGATCTGGGAAGAGGCACAAGCAGCGGTTACGGAAGCCATGGGAGAAGACGATCTGAAAAGATTATTAAAAAGGCTGAATTCAATCGTTCGTAAAAGGAATTTCAAAGAATTTTCCAAATCAGAATATTAAATCCGAAGTGTTTAGTTTATTTTTCTATAATATAAAATTTTAGAGCTATACTTGATTTCTGAAAAGGCAATGAACAAAAACTTTTACCCCGTCCTGTTGATCCCTGTAATCCTATTTTTTGCTTATTATTTTTTTTCTCCTAGTTGTATTTCCGGAGATTGTAAGAACGGGATCGGAACCAAGGTTTTGTCCGGATCTTATCGTTATGACGGTAGCTTCCTGAATGGTTTAGCACATGGTAAGGGCAAACTTGTTCTTGGAGGAGTTGAGTCTTACGATGGCGACTGGAACCGCGGGAATAAAGAAGGAAAAGGAATTTACAAATATGCTGACGGAACAGTTTATGAGGGCGATTGGAAATTGAATAAGAGGAATGGTTTTGGTAAATTGACCGACTCGGAAGGGAATCTGATTTACGATGGGCAATGGAAGGATGATGGTCAGGTTCTTGCCAAAATTTCACAATGAAATATATAATTTTTCCATTCATTATATTTTCATTTTCCGTTTATGGAGAAGGGCCTAAGGTTCAGGTCTCAGAGATAGGAAAAAATATCTATGTACATACTTCTTATAAACTTTTAAAAGACGGCTATTTTCCTTCTAACGGGCTTGTAATCGAAACGGAAGAAGGTGCGGTTCTTGTGGACACTGCTTGGGGAGAAGAACAAACTTTCGAACTTCTGAGCTGGGTTTCTAAAAATTTGAAAAAGCCTGTGATCGCAGCTATTATCACTCATTTTCATGAGGATCGAGCCGGAGGGATAGAAGTATTAAAAAAAGAAAATATTCCTACTTACGCAGGGATAAGAACGATTGCTATCTTGAAAAAGGAAAAAAAATCCCTTCCTGAAAAAACCTTAAAAGATAAGGAACCTTTAGTATTTGGCAAAACTAAGATTGAGACTTTATTTATTGGTGCTGGTCATTCCGAGGACAATTTAGTCGTTTGGCTTTCGGAATCTAAAATTTTATTTGGCGGTTGTTTGGTAAAAAGTATAGAAGCAAATGATATAGGAAACACTAAAGACGCAGATCTTAAGGAATGGCCTAAAACAATTCGCAAATTGGAAAAGACGTTTCCACAAATTTCTATCTTAGTTCCCGGCCACCAGTCTTGGGGAGGAAGAGAAAGTCTGAAGCGAACTTTGGAGTTGTTAGAAGTTCCTAAATAATTTTTTCATTGCGGATCTTCACTTAACGTTTAGGTTCGTTTAGATATTGAATTATTTAGGCGACCAAGCATGAGAGTTTATGGTACCTCCGTTTCTGGGAATTGTTATAAGATTAAACTGTTCTTACAATTATTGAAAATTCCTTATGAATGGATTGAGACTGATACCAGAAAAGGTGAGAGTCGAACACAAGAGTTTCTTCTTAAAAACCCGGTTGGTAAAGTTCCTCTGTTGGAATTGGATTCAGGAGAATTCCTCTCGGAATCTAATGCGATCTTATACTTTTTAGCAAAGGGAACGAACTTCTTCCCGAACGATCTTTTGGTGCAATCTAGAATATTTCAATGGATGTTCTTCGAACAATATAGCCACGAGCCTTATATTGCTGTGAATCGTTGGCTAATACATTTTCAAAACAAAAAGGATGATCCTAAAATCTCCGGAAATCATATCAAAGGATTGGATGCTCTTCGGATCATGGACGATCATCTTGCTAAAAATCAATTCTTCGGTTCGGAGGAACCGAGCATTGCGGACATTTCTCTCTTTGCATATACACATGTGGCGGAAGAAGGTCATTTTCCTCTTTCTGATTTTCATAACCTGAGTTTTTGGATAAGAAGGGTAAGAGAGATCCCGGATTTTATTCCGATATACTGAAAGGTTTATATCGGAATGTATATCTCGAGAATGGGAGAAGTGTTCAAGTATGCTTTTCTAAATTCTCCTTGATTCCTAACTTTTGGTTTCCATATTCTACCGTTAAGATTCGGCCGATCCGATCCCGGCGAAAAAAATGGCGAAATATTCCTCTTCCAAGATTTTACTAACGTGTGGCGCCACAGCTATTCTTATCATTTTGGGGATTTTTCTATATTCTTCCTTTCGGAACGGCTCTGAAATTCCGGTTTTTACGGATCGTTTTGAATTTAAGGGCCTAACACAGGCCCAGGCGGAGAAGTTTGGGATACTTGGCGTTCCAAATGGTGTTTCGGATTACTTTATCAAACGTTGTGGCTTTAGAGAATCTTGGGTGGTTTTCTCTAAATATAAGGTAGAAGGTTCCGAGTTTAGAAAAACAATTTTGGAACGATTTAAAAATCATCCCGGCTTAAATCACAGATTCGATTCTTATCCAAGTGATTGGCCTGAAAATTTTGACCAAGGAAATTGTAAACCTGATTGGTGGGAACCTTGTTCGAGAGGATTTTGGGCGGAAATTTCCAAGGACCCTCCTGTTATATCTCATAGGGACGGGTTCTATCTCTGCGAAAGCGGCAAAGAACTCAGGTGGTTCGTTTTTCATTTTAGAAATATCCTATAATGTTGGCAAATGAAGCGTATATTCGAAAAAATTAATATTAAAGAAAAACATATGGCATATGCGAGTTTGAGCAGGCGAGTTTATGCTCAATTTCTGGACTTTTTGATCCTATGCCCTGTTTTGCTTCCTCAAATCATGGTTTTCTATTATCACAATAAGTTGGTATACGAGGTTTTTCCCTTCTATACTGCCTTACATTCTTTACTTTATGTGGGGTATAGATTCGTAATGCATGCGTTATTCGGTAGAACCTTGGGTAAAGCATTAGCAGGTATAATTGTGACCGATTCGGGAAAAGGGCATTTAGGATGGGTCCGGTCATTTATCAGGATTTTGCCGGAACTTGCATTATCTTTAATAACGATTATGAGCGCTGTATACGATTCCAGAATATATATGGCACACCAGACCGAGATGGAAGGTTTACCTTTGGCCGGCGTTCATAGGATCTTGAACAAATGGAACCCTTTGGATAATTTCACCTTTTGGGATTCCGTTTTGTATTATGGGATTTCAGTGCTTTATATCTTCTTTTCTCACAAAAGGACCGCTTTACACGATCTTTTTGCAGGGACCACGGTGCTTCGTTATAAAGCGGAAGAAGGCCCTTAGACGTTTCGAGGAAATAAATTTCCTAGCTACAATCTCTTGACTCATATTCTGTAAATGTTATACTACAAAGATGCGGATCTTCGATTCTCATTTTCATATCATTGATCCAAGATTTCCTTTGGTGCCTAATCATGGCTTTTTGCCGGAACCCTTTACGGTCTCGGACTATAATAAGCAAGCGGATTGGCTTAGGATCAAAGGGGGAGCAGTTGTTTCTGGTTCCTTTCAGGTTTTCGATCAAACCTATCTGTTGGATGCGCTTTCCGTATTAGGAAAAAATTATGTAGGAGTGACCCAGCTTCCTGCGAATACTAAAGATTCAGAAATTTTATCCCTTCATAATTCAGGAGTGAGGGCTGTACGATTTAATGTAAGAAGGGGAGGCTCTGAGGAAATTTCTAAGATAAAAGAAATGGGTGCCAGGGTTTATGATATAGCAGGTTGGCATGTGGAACTATATATCGATGCCAAAGAAATAGACGAATTTTTAGAAGAAGTATTATTCTCCCTACCCAAAGTTTCCATAGACCATTTAGGATTATCTAAAGAAGGATTTTCTACCGTTTTAAGATTGGTAGAAAAAGGGGTTAGAGTAAAGGCCACAGGATTCGGTAGGACCAATATGGATATAAGGTCCGCTTTAGTTGAAATTGCAGAGATCAATCCGGACGCTTTGATGTTTGGCACGGATCTTCCTTCTACCCGTTCTCCTGCTCCCTTTACGGAAGAAGATCTGCATTTAGTGACGGATACGTTCGAAGGTGAGTTATTGCAAAAAGTCTTATATTCGAATGCTCTTGAATTTTATGGTGTGAACGTAAAAGTATAAGAGCCTGTCCCGCAAGGCCCAGCCTCTTGAAGCCGGTGACTTGGTCTTGATCGATAGCTTATATTTTGGGACGGACTATAATTTATTCTTTTTTGAAGATCCGATCCGCTAACCTTTTTACGATCCAAGAAGGAAATATTTTCGTAGAATAGTAATGTGCCTTATTCATAAATCCTGGAACGGATCTTTTGGCCTCGTTCTGGATCGCTTTGAATGCAACCTTAGCCACATCTTTAGGATCCATTGCAATAGAATAGGCGAGATTTCCTAACGATCCTTTCTTGTTTTCTTTATGGATCCCAGCGACAGAAAGAAAATTTGTCTTAGTTGTTCCTGGATATAAGACTCCAAGTTTGACTCCGTACGGAGCGAGTTCTGCGCCCAATGCTTCAGAGAAACTAACTACATAGGCTTTACTTGCCGCGTAAGCTGCCATATAAGAGAGAGGCTGCAAAGAAGCGGTGGATGCAACATTCAATATAAAACCATTCTTACTCTCTATCATTCTTTTGGAAAATTCGTTAGAGAGTCTCGTAACCGCATTCATATTGAGTAGAAGCATTGAGTCCACTTTTTCCGGAGCAAGTTCCCAGGATTTCCCCCAAAGTCCGAAACCAGCATTATTCACTAGGATATTTACTTCTAAGTTTAGTTTGGAGATCCATTTTAGGATTTTAGGAATACTTTCGGTTTGAGCTAGATCCACTTCTAAGGTTTCTAATATTCCGGAAGAGTTTAATTCTTTGCATTCTTTATGAAGAAGTTTTAATTCTTCCTTGGAAATACTGACTACTAATACTTGATAACCTTGTTTGTATAATAAGATAGAAAGTTCTTTGCCTATCCCGGAAGATCCTCCGGTTATGAGCACCGTTTTTAAAGCATTCTTCGTTTTCATTTAGCTTCCTTTTCGATTTCGCAATAGATCTCTGAAGATCTGAAATCTGTCAAAGCCTTTCAAAATCCGAAAAATCTAGCTTGCTCCATAGAATAAGGAACTTAAAGTTTTAGGGATGTCTCCTTTATTCCAACCTTTAAAAACGTATTTGGATTCAAAACTTTCTTTGGTCGATAAGATCTCTAAGGAAAGAAAGGCGGTGCTTTCTTCCTTCGCGGATTTTGTCCTTCAATCTTTTGAGGCTAAACAAAAAGCAAATTTAGTTTTTATATGCACTCATAATTCGAGAAGAAGCCAGATCGCTCAGGCATTCGCTGCAAGTATTCCTCATTATTTTGATTTTCCTGGGATTAAATCTTTTTCCGGAGGAACAACTATCACTGAGTTACATCCGAATGCAGTGAACGCTTTGGAGAATTGTGGATTTCGTTTGGAAAACCAAGGGCCACCTCGTAATCCTAAATATTCAATTTGGTGGGCGGATGGAGCTCCTGCTTTGATAGCCTATTCTAAAAAATTCCAAGATGCACCGAATCCTGTCTCTGAGTTCATTGCGGTTTTAGTTTGTTCTCAGGCAGACGAGTCCTGTCCTTATGTTCCTGGAGCAGAAGCAAGGATTTCTTTACCTTTCGAAGATCCTAAGTCAGCAGATGATTCCGAAAATCCTTTGGAGAAATATTTGCAAACCTGCGATCAGATTGCTTCTGAACTTCTTTATACATTCCGGGAAGTAAAACAGAAACTTTGAGATTCTTTCAGTTCTTGTTGGAATTCCTACATTTATCGTTTGCCACCTAATTTCTCTCTGTAGAATTAATATTTATGACGGTTCGTAATCAAGAAGATCTGAAAGCATTACAAAGAATCGGCAAGATCACTGCCGAAACCTTGGTGAAGATGAGAGAGGCTGCTAAACCTGGGATCAGCACCAAAGAACTGGATCGTATCGCTCATTCTTATTTTTCGAAATTCGGGGCGAGAAGCGCTCCTCAACTCATGTATAAATTTCCCGGATTCACTTGTATTAGTTTGAATACCGAGATCGCTCACGGAATTCCAAACGATCGTATTTTGAAAGAAGGGGACCTTCTGAATCTGGATGTTTCTTTAGAGTTAAACGGATATTTTGCGGATACCGGTTTTACTCTAATCGTTGGAAAAGACGATAAAGGTTTACGTAAACTTTTAGATGTGTCCTCCGAAGCGTTGAAACTTGCTCTTTCTGGAGTGAGAACGGGACAAAAACTGAATTCAATCGGTAGAACGATAGAAAATACTGCAAAGAAGAATGGATACAAAGTGATCCGTACCTTATGTGGGCATGGCGTAGGAAAATCACTCCATGAAGAACCATTCAATATTTGTAATTATTACGAACCAAGAGACAAACGAATTTTGAAATCGGGACAGGTAATTGCAGTGGAAACTTTTGTTTCGACCGGGGCAGAAGACTTTGTAGAAGAATCGGACGGATGGACTTTGAAAACTCCGGATGGTTCTTTTACCGCTCAATTTGAACATTCAGTTGTTGTCACAGAACTTGGACCGATTATTTTAACAGCGGCATAAAAACGAAGATGATCACTATAATTTTAAATATACTTCCTATCCTGATTTTCATTCTGGTATTTACTCTTTCTCTTTGGGATAGAAAACAGAAGGAAACTTTTTCCAAGAAAAATTTCGGTTCTTTTTTTCCTGCTATCTTATCAGGGGAATTAAAATCGGATTTAAACGCTGCTTCTTCTCAGTTTGGAAAAGCTGGATATGCCGTTCAGAAAGAAGGAGATAAACTTCTTTTTCAAAACGCATCTCAATTGGCAAAACATAGGAATTGGTTATGGTCCTTCGGTTATGCTAAGAGAACAGAAAGTGGATCCATTCAGTATAAATTGTTCATCAATTTAGGTTCCGTTCTTACCGTTCCTGCTGCTTTATTTGTGGTAGTGTTCTATGGAATGCTGGTGCAGAATAATATTCCCAAAGAGCAGGTTTCTATAGCTCCTTACTTTTTCTTAGGATTCGCTTTTTTCTTCGCTATCTCCAGTTTTATCTCGCAAACGATTAAAGAGAGAAGTTTTCTTAAGAAAAGTCTTTCTCAAAATTAGAAAATGTTAATACGGACAGTACTCATTCTTCTCTCGCTTTCCTCCATGTACGGTTTGGGATTGAGGATAGAAAAAAAAGAGTTGGGTTCTTGGTCCAAATTTGTTCCGATCTTAGTTTTTGCATTCTTTTGGAATTTCGGGATACTTCCAGTTTCCGTATTTTTTACGGGAAAATTTTTGGAAATACCTGAACTTGCATTTGCTGCGATTTTTCTTTGTGCTGCTTCTCCGGGAGGAGCTTCCGGCGGATTGTTCGTATTAAGAGCAAAAGGAAATCCAGCACTAGGCGGAATGTTAATCGCATTATTGAACGGTGCGAATACCATTTTAACCCCGTTGATCTTTTCCATTTACCAAGGTGGTTCCGGTTTTAATTTCGATCTTTTCTTAAAACTTTTTTTGATCGGAACTTTTTTGCAAGGTCTGCCATTGTTGTTGGGACTTTTAAGCAAATACTTCTTCCCTAAATTTTTTGACCCGATTGCTCCTTGGGTAGAAAGATTCAGCACTTTCTGTCTAGTATTATCAATCTTACTTTTGATCTTTCAATACGGAGAATTTGCACTAAGTTTAGGTTGGATTGTTTGGATAGGTGCTGCTGTGGCGGTAGGACTTTCTCTTCTTCCCGGGATCTTTCTGTTCAACTCCACACAAGAAGTTAGAGCTTCCTTGTCTATGGTTTCCGGGATCAGAAGCTTGTCCTTGGCTCTACTTCTTGCGGAACTTCATATCAAACAAAGTGAGACATTGCTTACCGTTCTTATGTACGGAGTCGTAATGTATTTGTTGAGTGCTATTGCTGCAGAATTTTGGAATGGAAAGAAGAAGATCCAAATATGAATTTTTATTTTAATGCTTATTCTAAATCCAATTTTATAATAGATGTTCTGGTAATTATTACTTTTACCTTGTTTCTCTTTGTATTCTTATTGGATAAGAGGAAATTTATCTTTTCTAAAGAATGGAATCTTTCCTTTTATAGAAGAATTCTAATTCTTACTTTAATTTATTTGGTTCTTGCAGCTACTATACCTTTCTTTTTAGATGTAAGTTCTTTTATTCGTGTTAGGATCGCTTGGACTGTTCTAACAATCGCGCTTCCGATATTGGGATTGATTCATTTTCTATTTTCTAAGAGGGTCTCATTCTTATTCGTTTCGATCTTCTTGGTTTGTATCAAATTTTACTCTGAAGTTTGGGAACCGAATTTTTTGGATGTGGAACATATCCAAATCCGATCCGAGAAAATACTTTCGCCCATCAAGATCGTACATATTTCCGATCTGCAAACAGATGATATTAGAGATTTACATTTAGAAGTTAGAGAAGAAGCGAATCGTTTTCAGCCGGATCTGATCTTATTTACCGGAGACGTGATGAATCATGTCTCCCTATATCCGATCGTAACTTCTTATTTGAAAGAATTTAAGAGTAATAACGGATTCTTTTTTGTTACAGGCGATGTGGATCATATCTTGCGTTATACTGATTTTTCTTCTAAGACTGGATCCCTTCTTTGGGATCGAAAATCTAAGGTCATTCAGATCGGAAAAAATAAGATAGGTTTGATCGGATTAGGTTTGCCTGATTATAGGAACAAAACTTTGATTTGGAGTTTGAGAAGGGAGATTCCTGAGGATATTTATTCCATCCTGATTAGTCATTATCCGGATTCCGTTTTGAACCAACCGAATGAAAAAGTGGATCTGATTTTAGCGGGACACACTCATGGGGGGCAGGTCCAGATTCCGTTTTTCGGTCCCATCTTAACTCTTTCTCGGGTCCCTCGTTATATTGCTGCCGGGGGATTGAATGCTTACGATAATACTGATATTATAGTGAGTAGAGGTTTAGGGGCAGAAGGTCATGTGGCGCCAAGAATTCGATTTGGTGCAAGACCTCATTTGATTTTGTTGGAGCTTCTACCTGCGAATCCTACAAAAGAAACCGTGAAAAACGGGATCTAAAATTTACTCGAAAAGGGTCTGATCCGATATGCGGTTCACGTTAGTCTTTCTATTCTGTTTACTTGCAGTTTTTATAACCTGCCAATCCGTAACCGTAGAATATCCTATGTATCCTCCTACAAAAGAGGGAAGAGACTTAAAACAATTCTTAAACGGGGTAAAAAACGTCGCGTTTGTGTTAGAGCCTATGAACTCCGAAATTTGGGCCCATGAAAGTAATCGTTCCTTCGTATTAATGGTTCCCGGAAAAATATACGAAAGTTTATCCAACGATTCTTATTTCAAAATTTTGGATCTAAAAGATAGAGAGGACGTTTTGGAAGGAAAAGAAATTTCTTTAGAAGGAATTCAAAAGAACAGAAAGAGAATCGGAGAAGTATTGGATGCGGATGCCGTTTTATATGTTTCCGTCAAACAACCTGAGTCCCAGTGTTATGTGGAAAGAAAGATGGACTATCTTGCTCTTGGGATGGCAGTTCTTAGAGTAGCTGCCGCAGGAAAAGATAGGGACAGGCAATTGAGTAGAGCTGCAGCTTCTTTAATAAACGATCCAATTGTAAAACCTACAGGGGTTCGGAAAGTTTATATTCCTATAGAAGCAAATCTGATCCGGGTCGATTCAGGGGAAATACTAAAGGTTGTAATCAGTAAACCTTCTATCATATATAACGGAGTAGGGGACGTTAGTTGTCCTAGTATGCTTCCTTCTCTTTCTGCCGCTTTGGACCAATCTATTTCGGAAATACAAACTAGACTTTCTCCTAAGGTAGAATCGGAAGATATTTCTATCTTTATAGAAGATGAAAATCCGGAAGTAGAAGCACTTCTATTGGAAGGATATGAAGAAATTACTGGAGAAAATCCAAATTTCCAAAGAGCTAAGATTGCTTGGGAAAAAGCTGACCTAAAGGCAAAAGGAAAATCTTGGGCAGCTAAGGCAAATTTAGCTACATACTATTTTTCCGAAGGGGATTACCAAAAGGCGATTCAATTTTACGATGAGGCAATCCGTTTGGGTGGCCCGGAAGATGATTACCTAAAAGAACTGAAAGAATTAATGGCACCTCCTCCGATTGAAGAAGAGGCAACCGAAGAAAAGTAAATTACCCTCTTCCTTTTTCTCCTCTTCTTAAGAAAGCGGGAATATCATAATCCTCTTTCATATTTCCGGAAGGGTTTTTGGACTTGAGAGCTCTATATGCTTCCGGGTCATTGCTAATCCTTTCAGGTTCCGTTTTGAAAGTCTGACGAGACTCTTCCATTTCAGGAAGTCCTACAACTTTTCTTTGAGGTTGGGATTGTAGCTTAGGAACAGATCCAATACCGGCCGCTCTTTTATTGAATCCTGTCGCTATTACAGTGATACGAATTCTTTTTTCCAGATCTGAATCTTCAGTTAAACCAATGATGATATTTGCGTTAGGATCCACTTGAGAAGTGATGATCTGAGATACTTCATTCCAATCCGAAATAGTAAGATCAGTTCCTCCAGTGACATTAATCAAAAGAGAAGTTGCCCCCGCGATAGAGCGAGAATCTAATAGAGCGTTATCGATTGCGAAGTTCACTGCTTCGGAAACTTTATTTTCTCCATAACCTTCTCCTACTCCCATGACTGCGTCACCCGTATCTCTCATGATCGCTTTGACATCCGCAAAGTCTACATTGATGATTCCAGGATTATTAACGATATCACTGATCCCTCTCACTGCGTTCAAAAGAATATCATCTATCACTCTAAATGCTTGGTCGATCGGAGTATTTCTTTCTACAACTTGGAAGATGGATTCATTATTAACTAAAATTAATGTATCTACATAAGAGCGAAGTTGTTCCACACCTCTTTTGGCGAGTTCCATTCTTCTTTTTCCTTCGAAAGAAAAAGGAATAGTAACAACTCCTACGACTAGACATTTCTGTTCTTTTGCGATTTTTGCTACGATAGGAGCTGCACCTGTTCCAGTTCCGCCTCCCATCCCCGCAGTTACAAAAACCATATCCGCACCTTGGATCACAGATGCGATTTTTTCTCTGTCTTCTTCTGCGGCTCTTGCGCCTAACTCAGGATCTCCTCCTGCGCCCATTCCTCTTGTAGTCTTGGAACCTAATGCGATCTTACTTTCTATCTCGGAACGTTTTAATACCTGTTCGTCGGTATTCATGATAACGTATTCTACACCTTTCAGGCTGGAATTCGCCATTCTAGCGACTGCGTTCATTCCGCCGCCGCCTATTCCTAAAACTTTAATAATTGCAGGGTTTGATCTTTCTTCTTCTTCGAAACGTAACATATATCACTCCCTTAGAGGTTTTCCTCTATCCATCTTCGAATTTTTTTGCCCCAAGTTTCGCTTCTATCCTGGGATTTTCTTTCCATGTCCCCTAATCTGGAGGCGTATTTGATAAGTCCGACTGCGGTAGCAAATTCAGGAGAAGATACTCTATCCGCAAGACCGGAAAGTCCCGCAGGTCTGGCGCGAGTTACCGTTAGACGAAATACGTCCTCTGCCAGACTTTCTATTCCTTCTAAAAGACTTCCTCCTCCTGTGAGGATGACTCCTCCAGCCAAGAAGGATTTTTTTCCGGACTTAACTAGTTCAGCATCTACCATCTCGAAAATTTCTCTCATTCGAGGTTCTATTACGTGGACTAGTTCTTCTCTTAGAACTGTTCTCGCAGGTCTTCCGCTGATGGGAGGGATCTCTACAGTTTCAGTCGGATCTATTTCTTCTAAAGAACAATGACCGTATCTTTTTTTAACAAGTTCTGCAGTCTCGATCGTGGTTTTTAAACCGATGGAAAGATCGGAAGTAACATTATATCCGCCGAATGGGATCACGGAAGAATAAGCGATCCCTCCGTCCACATAAACAATCAGATCGCAGATGCCAGCACCAATATCCAATACAGCGGTGCCGAGATCTTTTTCGCCAGAAGTTAAAACCGCATCGGAAGAAGCTAAACTAGAAAGAACTCTTGTCTCTTCTGCCAAGCCGGCTGCTTCAATACATTTTTCTAAATTATGAAGTGCTGTTAGGCCTGCTGTGACTATATGAACTTCTGCTTCTAAACGAACTCCGGTCATTCCGATCGGGTCTTTGATAGAAGTTTGATCGTCTACGGAAAATTCTTTGGAAAGGACATGTAAAATTTCTTGGTCTGCGGGGACTCGAACTGCTTGTGCAGCTTCTATCACTCGGACTATATCCGGTTCTGTTACTACTCTGTCTCTATTAGTGATTGCAACCACTCCCTTGGAGTTGTCCGCATGAACAGATTTGCCGGTAACATTCACCACAACATAACCGATCTCTTGTCCACACATGAGTTCTGCTTCACTCACTGCTTCTATGATGGAACGAGTCGTTGCTTCTATATTGATGATGGAGCCGTTTTTGATCCCGGAAGAAGGGAACATTCCTGTTCCGATAATTTCAGTTTCGTATTCGGAGATAGGACGCCCTACCACCACTTTAGTAAGTGCTGATCCCAGATCCAAAGAGACTATGATTCTTTCAGAAGATTCCATATTCTTAATGGTAGACCGCGTCTTCTCCTCGTATGTCCACGAGTTTGGGGCGGACTTTTTCTTTTTCAAGATATGCTAATACAGCGTATAATTTTCTGACCTGTTCCGTTTGGAATAAGGTCCCAACTTGCACACGAACGGAAAGTGGGGTGTCTGCGTAGACAAAAACTTCTCCATCTTCATGTAAGGAGACTTCGGAGATTCGGGTCTTCAATGCCGGATAAGAACGAAATGCATTCTCTACAGAAGTATGAAGATCTTTGAATGCAGCGCCGACTACTTCTCCTTTTTCTCTTGGGAATGTTCCGGAAAGAACGGTGAGTCCTTGGCTTCGAACATCGTCCATGGAAAGTATCTTAAGCTCGGAATCTATTTCGAAAAGATGGCCGTCCGAGTTCACTAGATAGTTCGGTTTTCTTTCGGTGATCTCCACCAGCAATTGGTCGTCCGTTTTTTTTTCCAAGTGAGCGGATTTGATCCTGGGGTGTGAGGTTAGTCGGTGTTCCATTTGGCCGAGGTCGTAATTTTCGAAAGAGGTTCCCGGTTGGATACCCATGATCTGAACTATTTCTTCCGTTCTAAGAGTTTCGTGTCCTGTCAGTATGAGTTTATTCAACTCCTGGGGAAGGGTTCCCCTCCTAAATCCCCAGCCTAGAGTACTCGCCAATAGAAAGAGGAAGGCCAGAAGCCACCAACTCGTTCTTTTTTGAACGGATTCTTTCAAAAAGTCAATTATATTATGTCTCATAGCTGTTTGGAGAGGGTTTTTTCTTCCTTTCCCTTAGAATTATCGGGAAATTCTCCAAAATTTCGCCCATCTATTTTTGATTTGTTTAGGATTTAGTTGATACAAATGGAAAGCCGAAGTTTCTAATAGAAGAAAGTATGAAATTTCCGATCCCTTCTCCCATTCATCTAGGTTTCGTTTTCTTTTGTGCTTTTTTTGTACTCTTATACCAATCCGTGATCGAAAGATCCGGTTCCCAAGAAGATTATCCTTATACTTTAAAAATTTATTATCCAAAGTCCCAAGGTATTCGCCCAGGAACTCCAGTTAGTATTTTAGGATTGGAGAGAGGGATTGTACGAGATGTGGACGTGGTTGGAATTGAAGAAGTTCCCGACAAAAGATTTTTGGATAAGAACAGGACCAAGGCTGTAGAGATCACGATCCGACTAGCGGAACCTATTACATTGTATTCAAACTATGATATCAGTTTTAGGACCGCTACAGTTCTTTCCGGACGTACGATAGACATCAATCCAGGAAACGCGGAAGGAGATTCCAAGCAGACCTTCTTCAAGCCTACTTATAAAGAAGAAGAGGATTTTCGTCCTGACTTTGCTCCTTCTGCCAGATACTATGACGACTTTTTTGCGGCCTCCACGGGTGTGATCCGGGAGAATAAAGAAGACATCAATTTATTGTTCGGAAATTTGGAAGAGATCTCTTATAAACTCAAGAGTAGTAACGGTTCAATTCCGAGATTTATTAATGATTCGGATGCTTACGATAATTTGGCTGAGACATTGACCGATATGAGAATTTTGGGAGACGACGCTCGAAGATATGTTGAAGGATATCGCAAGATAGAAAGAAGCGCTCCTATCCCTTTCTCCATCAATCTATATCGTAGGACCACTATTATCGGTGGTATTTCCAGCGATTTCTATTTGAACAAACTATAACTCCTCTCGGAGCACCTCGAAAAGGCGGGGACAAACTAAGCTACCCTGCCGATCCTAGTATCTATGAAAGTCGCAGTGATTCATGATTGGCTGAATGGAATGAGGGGAGGAGAGATCGTACTCGATTCCATCCTAAAAGTATTTCCGGATGCAGATCTATTTACCCTTTTTTATGAAAAAGGAAAGTTAAACGAAAGAATAGAAAATAGAAAGATCATAACTGCGTTCACAGATAAACTTCCTTTCAAATCCAAATACCGCTGGTATCTTCCGATATTCCCGACTGCGATCGAGTCCTTGGATCTAAGAGGATATGATCTGATCGTATCTTCTTCTCATTGTGTTGCAAAAGGTGTGATCCCTGATCCGGATGCGATCCATATCAGTTATGTACATTCTCCTATGAGATATGTTTGGGATCTGTATTATGATTATTTTCCTGCGAGAAGCGGTTTGAAGTTTTTCGCATTCCAGCTTGTTTCTAATTATCTTCGTAACTGGGATTCGGTTTCTTCCAACAGAGTGGATTCTTTCTTATGTAACTCGGAGTTTGTTGCAAGAAGGATCCAAAAATTTTATAGAAGGGATTCCAAAGTAGTATATCCTCCTTGTCTGCCTAAAGGGTTCAAGGTCCAAGCGGGGAAGAAGGAAAACTTCGATCTGATCGTTTCCGCATTCGCTCCTTATAAGCGGATCGACTTGGCGATAGAAGCGTATAGAAAGAATGGAAGGCCTCTTAAAATTTTAGGAAGCGGCCAAGAATATAAGAAACTTGTAAAAGATCTTCCGCCTAATGTGGAGATCTTACCTCATAGGCCAAGAAATGAAGTGCAAGAGTATATGGCCAAGGCAAAGACATTCATTTTTCCCGGAATGGAAGATTTCGGGATCGCACCTGTCGAGGCCCAAGGGTATTGTACACCTGTTCTGGCATATGGAAAGGGTGGGGCCCTGGAAACTGTGGTCTCTGGAAAGACCGGGCTCTTCTTCAAAGAGCAAACAGTAGAGGCATTGAACTCCGCCCTAGCGGAATCCGATCGAAAAGAATGGAAATCTAAGGACTTTCAGGCCTCGGTAAACCGTTTTACAGAGGAAAAATTCATCATCCAAATCCAAAAGGCGGTCGAGACTATAAACAAGAACTCTGGAAAAAGGAGGGGCGTTTGATTACTTTGCATCGATTAAAAGGAAATGAATTCGTTCTAAACGCCTCTCATATAGAATGTATCGAAGCCAATCCGGATACTACGATCACTTTGTCTAATGATAGAAAATATGTGGTCCAAGAAAGTATACCCGAAGTGATCGAAAAAATTTTGGAGTTCAAAAAACGAGTGCTGGTGTTTCCTTTGGGTTCCGCGCCGGATCAATTTAAGAGGGCAGATTAAACTACAATGGATATAGCAACAATCATAGGCTTCGGCTCTGCAGTCGTAGTATTCGCTTTCGGGATCCTTTCCGCCGGTCTGAATCCGATCGATATCGTGGACGTACCTTCCGTATTGATCACATTCGGAGGAGCTACTGCTTGTACTGTGATGGCGGTCCCTTGGCAGAATACCTTGGAATTAGGCAAGGTAACTCGTAAGGCTTTTAGAGAAGAAAAAAGTGACCTCATCGGACTTATTAAAACATTAGTTTCCTTCTCCGAGAAAGCAAGGAGAGAAGGTCTACTCGCGTTAGAAGACGACGTGAACGAACTTCCGGAAGAATTTTTAAGAAAGGGAATTACCCTGGTTGTGGACGGAACCGACCCGGAGCTTGTTCGGAATATTATGGAAACCGAAATGAGCAATATTGCTTCTAGACACGGTGCCGGAAAAGCTTGGTGGGAAAACTGGGGAGCACTTGCTCCTGCATTCGGAATGATCGGAACTCTAATCGGACTGGTTCAGATGTTAAAGAACCTTGGATCCGGAGACGCGAGTGCGATCGGAACAGGAATGGCGGCCGCGTTGATTACCACATTGTACGGATCTATGGGAGCAAACATGATTGCGATCCCGATCATGAAAAAACTCATGCGTAAATCCGAAGACGAACTATTGGTAAGACAGATCATGATCGAAGGTACACTTTCCATTCAATCTGGAGACAACCCTCGTATCGTGAAGGACAAGCTCGCAAGTTATCTGCCACCTGGCGAACGCGGCGTATTAAAAGACGAAAACGATTAAGATTTATTTCGGTAGAAGAATATGGCAAAACAGAAATGTCCAGAGTGTATCCAGAATATTCCAGAGTACATGCTTACTTATGGAGACATGGTTACACTTCTTCTTTGCTTCTTCATTATGTTATACCGTACAGGTAAAACGAATGCGATAGAAATGCAGATCATTCTATCCGCGTTTAAAACCACTACAGGATTTTTTGACGGCGGCCAAACTCTTTCCAAAGGAAAATTGGAAGAGATGGGAATGAATATAGAAAGTCTTCCTTCTATGACTACAGGAAAGGCACTTTCTAAATCCAAAAAAACCGCTACAGAATTATTCAAACCTGAGATAGAAGCAGGAAAAGTGCGAGTAACGGAAGACGAAAGAGGTCTTGTAATCAGCTTAGTGGGAGCCGATTATTTTAATCCTGGCTCCGCAATTTTACAGGAACCGATCAAGGGCACATTAAAAAAGGCTAGCGGACTTATAAAAGGATTGGAAAGATTCGTAAGGGTAGAAGGTCACTGCGATGCCGATGCAGTACTTCCCGGCGCCAATCCAAACAGGGAAGAAAGAACTTATTTGAATAACTGGGACCTAGCAGGAGCAAGAGCGATCAACTCTACGGATTATATCGTTGGAGTCGGAAAGTTAGATCCTAGTTGGTTCCAAGCGGTGAGTTTTGGATCCTATAGACCTTTGGTTGTGGAGAACTTAGGAACTCCGGAAGCAAAAGCATTCAATAGAAGAATTGATATCGTAATTTTAACGGAAAAATCCACCAAACGAAGC